>NZ_JBHVOS010000009.1:116321-145356 GCF_042887685.1 Oerskovia sp. NPDC057915
TTTTAAACGCCACTGTGGGTGTGGTGGCGGCCGCGGCCCCCCCCCATGTGGGGCCCGCGACCAAGTCCGGCGGGGGGGCCCCCCCCTCCCGGGGGGGCCCCGCACCCGCCGCACCGCCCGCTCCACGTTCTCCCCGGGGAGCCCCGGGACCCCAGACAGGTAAGGACACCACCATGGCGAACTACACCGCAGCCGACATCAAGGCGCTGCGCGAGCGCACCGGCGCCGGCATGCTCGACGTCAAGAAGGCGCTCGACGAGGCCGACGGCGACTCCGAGAAGGCGCTCGAGATCATCCGCGTCAAGGGGCTGAAGGGCGTCGCCAAGCGCGAGGGCCGTTCGACCTCCGAGGGCCTCGTGGCCGTCGACGTCTCCGAGACCGAGGGTGGCCAGGTCGCCACGCTCATCGAGCTCAACTCCGAGACCGACTTCGTCGCGAAGAACGAGAACTTCCTCAACCTCGCGGCCCGCGTCCTGACGGCCGTCGCCGCCTCGGGTGCGGCCGACGTCGACGCGGCGCTCGCCGCGGACGCCGACGGTGAGTCCGTCCAGCTCGTCATCGACAACACCGCGGCGTCGCTCGGCGAGAAGATCGTCCTGCGCCGCACCACGCGTGTCGCCGGTGAGCGCGTCACCGCGTACCTGCACCGCACCGCCAAGGACCTGCCGCCGTCGATCGGCGTCGTCGTCGCCACGGACGTCGCCGGTGAGGCCGTCGCCAAGGAGATCGCGCAGCACGTCGCCGCGATGTCCCCGACGTACCTGACCCGTGAGGACGTCCCGGAGGAGATCGTCGCGAGCGAGCGCCGCATCGCCGAGGAGACCTCGCGCAACGAGGGCAAGCCCGAGGCTGCGCTGCCGAAGATCATCGAGGGCCGCCTGAACGGCTTCTTCAAGGACGTCGTGCTGCTCGACCAGCCGCTCGCCAAGGACCCGAAGAAGACGGTCGGCCAGGTTCTGGCCGAGGCCGGTGGCACGGTCACCGAGTTCGTGCGGTACCGCGTCGGCGCCTGACGCCTTCCTCCGGTGGCCCGGTCCGTGCTCGCGCGGACCGGGCCACCGCGCACCGGGACCCGGGCCAGGTCCTGGCGCACACCACGCAACACCCCGGGGACTCCGCGCAGGACTGTCCTCGGAACGTCCTGGGGCAGACCTCGGGAGCTCGGAACGACGAAGAACAGGTGGCGCTGCACATGGGCGACAACATCGAGACCACGACCCCGGCACGACGAGTTCTGCTGAAGCTCTCCGGTGAGACCTTCGGTGGCGGGCAGATCGGCCTGGCGCCGGACGTCGTCCAGCGCGTCGCGGGCGAGATCGCGGAGGCCGTGCGTCAGGGAGTCCAGGTCGCCATCGTCGTGGGCGGCGGCAACTTCTTCCGCGGTGCCGAGCTCTCCCAGCGGGGGCTCGACCGCGCCCGCGCCGACTACATGGGCATGCTGGGCACGGTCATGAACTGCCTCGCGCTCCAGGACTTCCTCGAGCAGTCCGGTGTCGACACGCGCGTGCAGACCGCCATCACCATGGGCCAGGTCGCCGAGCCGTACATCCCGCTGCGCGCCATCCGCCACCTGGAGAAGGGCCGTGTCGTGATCTTCGGCGCCGGCGCGGGGATGCCGTACTTCTCGACCGACACGGTCTCCGCCCAGCGTGCCCTCGAGACGCACTGCCAGGAGGTCCTCATGGGCAAGAACGGCGTCGACGGGGTCTACACCGCGGACCCGCGCACGAACCCCGACGCCGTCAAGCTCGACCACCTGACGTACACCGACGCGCTCGTCCAGGACCTGGCGGTCATGGATGCCACGGCGCTGAGCCTGTGCCGGGACAACGACGTGACCATGCGGGTCTTCGGCATGAGCGAGCCGGGCAACGTGACCCGCGCGCTGCTGGGGGACAATATCGGGACACTGGTCACGACGAACTGACCGGACGACCGACGAACGACCCGGACCGCGCCGCGACCCCGGGTGCGCCGCCCCGTGCGGCGCAGGACGGCTAGCCCAGCAACGCACGACGAAGGAGCACTGGTGATCGACGAGACCCTCCTCGAGGCCGAAGAGAAGATGGACAAGGCGATCGAGGTCGCCAAGGAGGACTTCGCGAACATTCGCACGGGACGTGCGAGCGGCGCGATGTTCAACAAGATCACGGTCGAGTACTACGGCGCTCCGACGCCCCTGCAGCAGCTCGCCTCGTTCAACACGCCCGAGGCCCGCACGATCGTGATCTCGCCCTTCGACAAGACCGCGCTGAGCGCGATCGAGAAGGCCATCCGTGACTCGGACCTCGGGGTGAACCCCAGCAACGACGGCAACATCATCCGCGTCGTGCTCCCCGTCCTGACCGAGGAGCGCCGCCGCGACTACGTGAAGCTCGCCAAGGGCAAGGCCGAGGACGCCCGCGTCTCGGTGCGCAACGTCCGTCGCCGCGCCAAGGAGCAGCTCGACCGCATCGTCAAGGACGGCGAGGCGGGCGAGGACGAGGGCACGCGCGCCGAGAAGGAGCTCGAGGCACTCACCAGGAGCCACGTCGACACGATCGACGCGCTGCTCGCCGGCAAGGAGAGCGAGCTCCTCGAGGTCTGATGCAGAAGTCCGAACGCACCGATGACAAGTGATGCGGTCGCGTCCAGGCCCCGGCGCACGCCGAAGGCCGGGCGCGACCTGCCCAAGGCGATCTCCGTCGGGATCGGGCTCCTCGTGCTGGTGGGGGCCTCGTTGGCCTTCCGCCCCGAGCCGTTCGTGCTGCTGGCGACCGCTGCGGTCGGGGCGGCGCTGTGGGAGCTGAAGCAGGCGTTCCTCCGTCGTGACATCCACCTGCCGCTCCTGCCTCTCCTGGTCGGTGCGGCGGGGATCCTGATCTCGTCGTACTACTCGGGTCCCGAGGCCCTGATGGTCTCGTTCGTCCTGACGGTGGCCGGCGTCGTGGTCTGGCGGGTCATCGACGGCTCGGGGACGGCGGCGGTGCGTGATGCCGCCGCGGGGACCTTCGCGACGGCCTACCTGCCGTTCATGGCGGGGTTCGTGATGATGATGCTGGCCAACCCGGTCAACGGCCGGATCCAGGTCCTCCTGTTCATCCTCCTGGCGGTCTCGAACGACGTCGGGGGGTACGTGGCGGGGGTCCTGTTCGGACGTCATCCGCTGGCGCCGTCGATCAGCCCCAAGAAGAGCTGGGAGGGCTTGGCCGGCTCGTTCGTCCTGGCCACGGCGATCGGCGTCGTGGGTGCCGTCTACGGGCTCGGCGTGAGCCCGGTGATCGGCGTCCTGCTCGGCATCATGGTGCCGCTCACGGCGACCGTGGGGGACCTGGCCGAGTCGATGATCAAGCGCGACCTAGAATTGAAGGACATGGGGTCGCTCCTGCCGGGGCACGGCGGCGTCCTCGACCGCCTGGACTCCATGCTCCTGACCGCTCCGTTCGTGTACCTGCTGCTCTCCGTCTCCCTCTGAGGCGGGCCCGTGAGGGCGAGTGCAGGCGCGGACGCACGCGCGCGTGCCGGTGCGTCGCTCGACGCACGGCGTGCTCGCACGAGTGCACCGTGCGTCGACGCGGTGCGCTGACCTGCTCCACCCGCTCCAACCTCTGGATCCTCCATGTCTGTTCGCCCGTCCGTCGAATCGAAGCCGCTGCCGCTCGTCATGTCGGCACCCCGCCGCGGGAAGCCCCCGCGCCACTTCGCCGACCTCTCCCCGGAGGAGCGCACGGCCGCGGTCGTGGAGCTGGGGGAGAAGCCGTTCCGCGCCAAGCAACTCGCGACGCACTACTACGCGCACTTCACGAACGACGCGGAGGACATGACCGACCTCCCCCAGGCGACGCGGAACCTGCTCGTCGAGAACCTGATGCCGCCGTTGCTGACGCCCGCGCGCGTCATGCAGGCCGACGGCGGGACGACGATCAAGACGCTCTGGAAGCTCTTCGACGCGGCCAAGGTCGAGTCGGTGCTCATGCGGTACCCGAACCGGTCGACGCTGTGCGTCTCGAGCCAGGCCGGGTGCGGCATGGCCTGCCCGTTCTGCGCGACGGGCCAGCTGGGCCTGACGCGCAACCTGTCGACCGCGGAGATCGTCGAGCAGGTCCGCTCGGCCGCCAAGTCGCTCGCGGACGGTGACATCCCGGGCGGGCCGGCGCGCCTGAACAACCTGGTCTTCATGGGCATGGGCGAGCCGATGGCCAACTACAAGGCCGTCATGGGCACGATCCGCCAGCTCATCGCGCCCGCGCCCGAGGGCCTGGGCATGTCGGCCCGCAACATCACGGTCTCGACCGTGGGCCTGGTGCCGGCCATGAACAAGCTGTCGGCCGAGGGCATCCCGGTCACGCTCGCGCTGTCGCTGCACGCGCCGGACGACGACCTGCGCAGCGAGCTGGTCCCGATCAACACGCGCTGGTCGGTCGACGAGACGCTCGACGCGGCGCGCAACTACTTCGAGGTCACGGGCCGACGCGTGAGCATCGAGTATGCGCTCATCAAGGACATGAACGACCACGCCTGGCGTGCGGACCTCCTGGGCGAGAAGCTCACGGCGCGTGGCTCGGGCTGGGTCCACGTGAACCCCATCCCGCTCAACCCGACCCCGGGGTCGATCTGGACGGCGAGCGAGCGCGACGTGGAGGACGAGTTCGTGGCTCGCTTGCGCGGGCACGGGATTCCTACCACTATTCGTGACACACGCGGCAGTGACATCGATGGTGCGTGCGGGCAGCTGGCAGCTGAGGAGGAAGCGTGAGTGCGTTGTTCAGCACCGTCTCGAAGGTGCGCAACGGGTACGACCCGGAAGAGGTGGACGAGTTCTTCGACCACGCGCGTCAGGTCTACGAGGGCAGGAAGCCGGAGCGTCTGACGAGCACGGACATCCAGGTCTCGATGTTCGACCTGGTCCGAGGCGGGTACGACACCCATGAGGTCGATGCGGCCCTCGACCGCCTGGAGGGGGCGTTCATCGCCCGCCAGCGTGCCGAGTACGTCGCGGTCAACGGCCAGCAGGCCTGGATGAACGCGCTCGCCGAGCGGGCTCGCAGCCTGTACGGCCGCCTGGGGCGTCCGGACGGCGAGCGTTTCGCACCTGCCGGTCGCGGCGAGTGGGGCTACGACATGGACGACGTCGACGACCTGTGCGACCGTCTCGTGGCGTACTTCGACCGTCAGGAGCCCATCACGGCCGCCGAGATCCGCAGCTCGACCTTCGCGCGTCGTCGCGGCAAGGACGGCTACGCGGAGGGTCCCGTGGACGCGTTCTTCGCGCGCGCCATCGAGGTGCTGCTCGGCGTCGAGTGACGCGACGGCAGGGGCAGGCCCGACGGCGCCGCGCGCCTCGTGCGGTCCTCGCACCTGGGAGGATGTCCCCATGAGTGTGCGCAGCGTGACCCTTCTCGGGTCGACCGGATCCATCGGCACCCAGGCCATCGACGTGATCTCCCGTCACCCCGACCGCTTCCGCGTGGACGCGATCTCGGCGGGTGGTGCGAACGCGGACCTGCTCGCGCGCCAGGCGATCGAGCTGGGCGTGGCGAGGGTCGGGGTCGCCGACCCTGCCCGAGCCGTCGAGGTCGAGGCGGCGCTGGCCCGCCTCGGCGCCGGCGAGCCACGGGCCGTCGAGGTCCTCGTCGGCCCGGACGCCGCGACCGAGCTCGCGGGGGCCGGCTCCGACGTCGTGCTCAACGGCATCACGGGCTCCGTGGGCCTGGGCCCGACCCTGGCCGCGCTCGGCGCGGGCTCGACGCTCGCTCTGGCCAACAAGGAGTCGCTCGTCGTGGGTGGTGTGCTGGTCCAGGACGCGAAGCAGCGCCCGGACCAGATCGTCCCGGTCGACTCGGAGCACTCGGCGATCGCGCAGTCGCTGCGCTCGGGGCGTCGCGAGGAGGTGCGCCGTCTCGTGCTGACGGCGTCGGGCGGTCCTTTCCGTGGGTGGGCCCGCGACGACGTCAAGGCGGTCTCCCCGCAGCAGGCGCTCGCGCACCCGACATGGGCCATGGGTCCGGTCGTGACGATCAACTCGGCGACGCTCATGAACAAGGGCCTCGAGCTCATCGAGGCGCACCTGCTGTTCGACGTGCCGACGGACGAGATCGCCGTCGTGGTGCACCCGCAGTCGGTCGTCCACTCGATGGTCGAGTTCGTCGACGGTTCGACCATCGCGCAGGCTTCCCCGCCGGACATGCGCCTGCCCATCGCGCTCGGCCTGAGCTGGCCGGACCGCCTGGGCGAGGTGGCCTCCGGGTGCGACTGGTCCACGGCCACGGCCTGGACGTTCGAGCCTCTCGACGAGGCGCTCTTCCCGGCGGTCGCTCTCGCGCGGGAGGCGGCGTCGGCGTCCGCGACGCACCCCGCGGTGTACAACGCGGCCAACGAGGAGTGCGTGGCGGCGTTCCTGGAGGGCCGGATCGGCTTCCTGGACATCGTCGAGACCGTGCAGCGGGTCCTGGGCGAGCACACGGGAACCTCGCGGGCCGCGGTCACGTTGGAGGACGTGACGGCGGCGGAGGCGTGGGCCCGTGCCCGGGCGCACGAGATCCTCGCCCGTCGCTGAGCGTCGTCGACGGCGGTCGGCCTCGCCGCCGCGCCGCCGGCCGTCCCCACCTCCTGAGGGTCCTCAGGCCGCCTGCAGGAAGCGGCGGTAGGTTCGGGCTCTCGGCAGTGGTCCACCTCGCAGTACTCGTCTTCTCGCAGCACCCCTGAACGGAGCACTCATGGCCGCGGTGATCGGCATCCTCGTCGTGCTGGTCGGCATCCTGGTGTCGATCGCCCTGCACGAGGTCGGGCACATGGTCCCGGCGAAGAAGTTCGGTGTCCGGGTCAGTCACTACTTCGTGGGCTTCGGCCCGACGCTGTGGTCGCGGACGAAGGGGGAGACCGAGTACGGGCTCAAGGCGATCCCGCTCGGTGGCTACGTGCGCCTGGTGGGCATGTACCCGCCGGCCCCGGCGGGCAAGAAGCAGTCCGACGGCTTCTTCGGGCGCATGGTGCAGGACGCGCGCGAGATGAGCGCCGAGGAGATCCTGCCCGGTCAGGAGCCGCGCGCCTTCTACAACCTCTCGGTGCCCAAGAAGATCGTGGTGATGTTCGGCGGGCCGTTCATGAACCTCGTGATCGCGTTCGTGCTCATGACGGTGGTGCTGGTCGGCATCGGTTCGCCGCAGGCGACCACGACGGTCGCGACGGTCCCGGCGTGCGTGACGCCTGCGTCCGCCCCGGCGGACTACGAGTGCACGGCGAGCGACCCGGCGACCCCGGCCTCGCTGGCGGGGATCGAGCCCGGGGACACGATCGTCTCGTTCGACGGGGAGCCGGTCACGTCGTGGGAGTCGCTGGTCGGCAAGATCACGGGCGCGGCGGGCCAGACGGTCCCGGTCGTGGTCGAGCGGGACGGCGAGCGGGTCTCGCTCGAGATCACCCCGACCGAGGTGGACCGTCCGGTGGTCGGCGACGACGGGCAGTACGTGACCGACGACGAGGGCGAGCCCGTCCTCAAGCCTGCCGGGTACGTCGGGGTCGCCCCGACCCAGGAGCGCGTCTCTGAGCCCCTCAGCGCTGTGCCGCAGGCCATCTGGGCCCAGGTCTCGGGCACGGCGGCCGTGATCGTCGAGCTGCCCGCCAAGCTGGTCGACGTGGTGCAGTCCACGTTCGGCGGCGAGGAGCGGGACCCGGCCTCGGTCATGGGCCCGGTGGGCGTGGGGCGGATCGCGGTCGACGTCGTGGGGGCCGACTCGGTCGACGTGGTCGACCGGGTGGCGGTCATGCTGAGCCTCCTGGCCTCGCTCAACATCGCGCTCTTCGCGTTCAACCTCATCCCGTTGCCGCCGCTCGACGGCGGGCACATCGCGGGTGCGCTCTACGAGGGGGCCAAGCGCCAGGTCGCCAAGGTCCGGGGCCGCCCGCGCCCCGCGCACGCGGACGTCGCGAAGCTCGTCCCGCTCGGGCTGGCGATGTGGGTCGTCCTGCTCGGCATGGGTGTGCTGCTGATCTACGCGGACATCGTCAACCCGATCCGCATCACCTGACCTGCCCGTCCGGTCCGGTGAAGATCTCGCGAAGAGTCGCGGGGCGAGCGGGGCGAGGGGCGCCGTCGGGCGCGTCGGAGGTGCTGAGCGGGGGATACTAGGTCCGTGAGCGTACCCATCAGCCTCGGCATGCCAGCAGCACCTCCGCCTGTCCTCGCACCGCGCCGCAAGACCCGCAAGATCAAGGTCGGCAAGGTCGAGGTGGGCGGTGACGCCCCCGTGAGCGTCCAGTCGATGACGACGACCCCGACCACGGACATCAACGCGACCCTCCAGCAGATCGCCGAGCTGACCGCGTCCGGCTGCGACATCGTGCGTGTCGCGGTGCCGAGCCAGGACGACGCGCTCGCGCTGCCCGCGATCGCGAGGAAGTCCCAGATCCCCGTGATCGCGGACATCCACTTCCAGCCGAAGTACGTGTTCGCCGCGATCGACGCGGGCTGCGCGGCGGTCCGCGTGAACCCGGGCAACATCCGCAAGTTCGACGACCAGGTCAAGGAGATCGCCCGCGCCGCCTCGGACGCGGGCACCTCGATCCGTATCGGCGTGAACGCCGGGTCGCTCGACCCGCGCCTCCTCGCCAAGTACGGCAAGGCCACCCCGGAGGCGCTCGTCGAGTCGGCCGTCTGGGAGGCGTCGCTGTTCGAGGAGCACGGCTTCCACGACTTCAAGATCTCGGTCAAGCACAACGACCCCGTGGTCATGGTGCGCGCCTACGAGCTGCTGTCTGAGCGTGGCGACTGGCCGTTGCACCTCGGTGTGACCGAGGCCGGTCCGGCCTTCCAGGGCACGATCAAGTCGGCGACGGCGTTCGGCGCGCTGCTGAGCAAGGGCATCGGCGACACGATCCGTGTCTCCCTGTCCGCCCCGCCGGTCGAGGAGGTCAAGGTCGGCATCCAGATCCTGCAGTCGCTCAACCTGCGCCCCCGCAAGCTCGAGATCGTCTCGTGCCCGTCGTGCGGTCGCGCGCAGGTGGACGTGTACACGCTCGCGGAGAAGGTGACGGCGGGCCTCGAGGGCATGGAGGTCCCGCTGCGGGTCGCGGTCATGGGCTGCGTCGTGAACGGACCGGGCGAGGCTCGCGAGGCGGACCTCGGCGTCGCGTCGGGCAACGGCAAGGGGCAGATCTTCGTCAAGGGCGAGGTCGTCAAGACGGTGCCCGAGTCGATGATCGTCGAGACGCTGATCGAGGAGGCCATGCGGATCGCCGAGACCATGACGCCGGAGAACGACGCACAGGCCGGTCCGCCCGTCGTCACCGTCGGCTGAGTCGACGGCCATGGCGCGCTGGCACCCTCCGGGGCCGTGGTCCCGGCTCCAGGCTGCCCGCGTCCTGGGGGACGCGGACGTCGCCGAGGCGCTGGGCGTGTGCGCGCAGGACCCGGTGGGCTCGGTGCTCGCGGCCTCGCGGATCGTGGAGGCGACCCGGCTCTCGCACAGCGGTGGGCAGGTGTGGGGGTTCCCCGCGCAGGGGCCTCTCGTGGCCATCTGCTGGGCGGGGGCCAACCTGGTGCCTGTCGTCCCGTCGCAGGGGGCGGACCGTGCGGAGGCGCTCGACGCGTTCGCCGCGCTCGCGCGCAGGTTCGGCCGCAGGGCGTCGTCGATCGTGGGCGAGCGGGCCGCCGCGCTGGGCCTGTGGGACCGGCTGGCCGAGCACTGGCCCGCGGCCCGGGACATCCGTGACGACCAGCCGTCGCTCATGATCGACCGCGCACCGGACGTCGACCCGGACCCGGCGGTCCGCCGGTCGGTGCCGGCGGAGCTGCCGCTGGTCCTGCCGGCGTGCGTGCGCATGTTCGTCGAGGAGGTCGGCTACTCGCCGGTCGCCGCGGGCGGCAACGCCTACGCGGACCGTGTGCGTGGCCTCATCACGTCGGGGCGCTCGTTCGTGCGGGTCGACGGCGCGGCAGCGGCCTCGCCGCCGACCCCCGGTACCGGTGCACCCCTCGTGGGGGCCCCGTCGGGTGGTCACGTCACGGAGCGCGTCGTGGTGTTCAAGGCCGAGATCGGGGCGGTCACGCCCGAGGTCGCACAGGTGCAGGGCGTGTGGGTCGACCCCCGGTTCCGGGGGCGGCGCCTGTCCGAGTCCGGCATGGCCGCGGTCGTCGAGATCACGCGCCGGGAGATCGCGCCGGTCGTCTCGCTCTACGTCAACGCGTACAACGAGCGCGCGCTCGCGACGTACCGCCGGGTCGGGTTCGAGCAGGTCGGGACGTTCGCGACCGTCCTGTTCTGAGTCCTACTTCAGGAGCTTCGACATGCGCCGGTCCGCGAGGACCTGGCCGCCGGTCTGGCACGTGGCGCAGTACTGCAGGCTGCGGTCGGCGAACGAGACCTCGCGCACGACGTCCCCGCACACCGGGCAGGCCTCGCCCGTCCGCCCGTGGACGCGCATCCCGCGTCGTTTGGCGTCCTTGAGCTCGGCCGCCGGCCTGCCCGACGACGTCGCGACGGCCTCGGTGAGCACGTCCCGGACCGCGTCGTGCAGGTGGGCCACGTCGTCGGCGTCGAGGCTGCGGGTCAGGCGGAACGGGCTGGTCCGGGCCGCGTGCAGGATCTCGTCGGAGTAGGCGTTGCCGATCCCGGCGATCAGCCGCTGGTCGCGCAGGACACCCTTGAGCTGCTGGTTGCGTGCGCCGAGGAGCTCGGCCAGACGTTCGCGCGTGAAGTCGGGCCCCAGGGGCTCGACGCCCAGGGTCGCGATCGCGGGCACCTCGTCGGGGTCGTGGACCAGGTGGACCGCGAGCCGCTTGCGGGTGCCCGCCTCGGTGAGGTCGAACCCCGATCCGTCGTCGAACCGGACCCGCAGCGCGAGCACGGCACGCACGCCGCCGCGGCTCGACGTGGGGCGCACGGGCGTCGTCGGCGCGGCCTCGGACCAGCGCAACCACCCCGCCCGGGCGAGATGGAAGACCAGGTGCAGCTCGCCGTCGGGCACGCTGCCCGCACCAGCGGCCCCAGGGGCCGGGCGGACCGCCAGGTCGAGCCACTTGCCGTGGCGCGCGGCCCCCGTGACCGTGCCCCCCACCAGCGCGGACAGCGGGGGAGAGAACGTCTTGAGGGCCACGATCGAGGCCAGGTCCGCCGCCACGACGACGCGACCGGTCGCACGCTCGTCGAGGAATCGGACGAGCGCCTCGACCTCGGGCAGCTCGGGCACGGTTCCATGGTGCCCGCTCGCGCGCCGGCGCGCACCGGAGGGCGGGGACGGGCGGCAGACCCTGCGGGGGAGCGGTGCCCGCGACGGTAGGATCGGGCCCATGTCTTCAGCCTCCAGCCGGGTGGTCGGTCCCCCCGTCAAGCCCCTCAAGATGACCTCCCTGTTCCTCCGCACGCTGCGCGAGGACCCGGTCGACGCCGAGGTCGCGAGCCACAAGCTCCTCGTGCGCGCCGGCTACATCCGCCGCGCCGCTCCCGGCATCTACACCTGGCTGCCGCTGGGCCTGCGCGTGCTCGCCAAGGTCGAGGCGATCGTCCGCGAGGAGATGGAGGACGCGGGCGGCCAGGAGGTCCACTTCCCGGCGCTGCTGCCGCGCGAGCCGTACGAGGCCACGGGCCGCTGGGAGGAGTACGGCGCGAACCTGTTCCGTCTGACGGACCGCAAGGACGGCGACTACCTCCTCGCGCCCACGCACGAGGAGATGTTCACCCTCCTCGTCAAGGACATGTACTCGTCGTACAAGGAGCTGCCGCTCACGCTGTTCCAGATCCAGACGAAGTACCGCGACGAGGCACGCCCGCGCGCGGGCCTGATCCGTGGCCGCGAGTTCATCATGAAGGACGCGTACTCGTTCGACGTGACCGAGGAGGGCCTCGAGGCCTCGTACCAGAACCAGCGCGCCGCCTACCAGCGGATCTTCACGCGCCTGGGCCTCGAGTACGTGATCGTGGCCGCGACGTCGGGGGCCATGGGCGGCTCGCGCAGCGAGGAGTTCCTCAACCCGACCGCGATCGGCGAGGACACGTTCGTGCGCTCGCCCGGCGGCTACGCGGCCAACGTCGAGGCCGTCGTCACGCCCGTGCCCGAGGCCCTGCCCTACGACGACGCGCCCGCTGCGCACGTCGAGGACACCCCCGACACCCCGACGATCGACTCGCTCGTCGCGCTCGCCAACGAGCGCTTCCCGCGCCCCGACCGCGAGTGGACCGCGGCCGACACGCTCAAGAACGTCGTGCTCGCGCTCACGCACCCCGACGGCCGCCGCGAGGTGCTCGTCGTGGGCCTGCCCGGCGACCGCGAGGTCGACCTCAAGCGTCTCGAGGCGTCGGTCGAGCCCGCCGAGGTCGAGCCCGCGGGCGAGGCGGACTTCGCCACGCACCCCGAGCTCGTCAAGGGCTACATCGGCCCCGAGGTGCTCGGCCCGCAGGGCCCCCAGGTGACCGTGCCCGCCGAGGGCAAGACCCCCGCGTCGTCGCACTCGGCCGTGCGCTACCTCCTGGACCCGCGCGTCGTCGAGGGCACCCGTTGGATCACGGGCGCGAACCAGCACGGCAAGCACGTGTTCGACCTGGTCGCCGGGCGCGACTTCACGGCCGACGGCACGATCGAGGCCGCCGAGGTCCGTGCGGGCGACCTCGCGCCCGACGGCTCGGGACCGCTCGAGCTCGCGCGCGGCATCGAGATCGGCCACATCTTCGCGCTGGGACGCAAGTACGCGCAGGCCCTGGGCCTGACGGTCCTCGACGAGAACGGCAAGCAGGTCGTCGTGACCATGGGCTCGTACGGGATCGGCGTGACGCGCGCGCTCGCCGCGCTGGCCGAGGCCAACCACGACGAGGCCGGCCTCGCGTGGCCCGCGCACGTCGCCCCCGTGCACGTGCAGGTCGTGGCCACGGGCAAGGACCAGGCGGTCTTCGAGGCCGCCGCGTCGCTCACGGCCGAGCTCTCGGCGCGCGGCGTCGAGGTGCTCTACGACGACCGCCCCAAGGTCTCGCCCGGCGTGAAGTTCAAGGACGCCGAGCTCCTGGGTGCCCCGCTCGTCGTGGTCGTGGGCCGCGGCCTCGCGGACGGCGTCGTCGAGGTGCGCCCGCGCCAGGGCGGCGAGGCCGTGCAGGTCCCCGTCGCCGACGTGGTCGACCTCGTGACCGAGAAGGTCGCCGAGCTGCTCGCGTAGCGCGCGGCAGGTACGGGACGGGCCGGGCCCGGGGGCGTTCGTCGCTCCCGGGCCCGGCCCGTCCGGTGACCGTGTGCCGGTGGCGCTCAGCCGGCCGCGGGCGTCTGCTCCGCCTGCTCGGGCAGGCCCGGGAACGCGCTCACCGGCGCACCCCAGCCGATCGCGGCGAGGTTCGCCTCGATCACCAGGTCGACGAGCGGGAGCCGTGTCCCGGTGCCGGCCTCGCCCGTGAGCGCGGCGTACGACTGCGCGAGCGAGGTCTCGAGCTGTGCCGCGAGCTCCGGCGTCGGGACGTCGGACGGGATCGTGTACGCGACCCGGCGGGGGTCCTGCGGACCGCCCGCGGTCCCCGCGGCCTGGGCCCACGCCTCGGCTCGCGCGCGGTGCAGCAGGGCGCGTCCGAGCGCGGCGTCGCGCAGCTCGCCGTCGGCGAGCGCCGCCCGGACCTCGTACGCGTACCCGGCGGCGTCCTCGGCCTCGATGATCGTGGACAGGTCGGTCGCGCTCAGGCCCGACGGCGCCGCCTCGGGGACGAGCAGCCCCGTGGGGGTGAGGAGCGAGTCGGGCAGGGCGGTGCCGGTCGTCGCGGCGACCTGGCGCGCCGAGGCGTCCTGCGATGCCGCGATCGAGGCGACGAGGCGCGCGAACGGGCCGTCCTCGGTCTGGTCCGCCGCCCCGCGCAGTGCCGTGGCGGAGGTCGCGAGCGCCTCGACGACCTCCGCGGGAGTCGCGGTCGTGGGAGCCGTCGGCCGGTCGGTCGCGCCGGGCGTGGGCCCGCCCGTGCCCGGGTCGGGCTCGGGGAGCCCCGAGTCGTAGACCCCACCCAGCTGGGTCACGTGCTCGTCGGCCTGGGTGCTCGTGCTCGCGAGGGCGTCGAGCGCGGCCTGGTCCAGGCCCGACGGCGTCGCGGCCGCCGCGTCTGCGAGGTCGCCCACGAGCAGCGCGCCCTCGACGGCCACCCGGCGCAGGGTCTCCTGGGCGTCCGGGACGGGCTCCGTCGGGGGCGGGGTCTCGAGCCGCAGGCCGCATCCGGCGACCACGAGCAGCGCGAGCGACGTGACGATCGCCACCACGCCGCGGCGCGCGGAAGTCCGTCCAGGGGCGTTCCGCCGCGAAAAACGTGACGAAGCGGACGCTGGGGCGGTGTCCGGGCGGCTCGGGCGGTGCGGGTGCGGAGCAGGTTCGGCAGTCATCGAGGGTGATGATGTCACGTTCGGCGCGGGTGAGTCGTTAGGCTGATCCCGTACAACAACACACCGGTCGAATCCTTGCCCGGTGGGCAGTGGGAGCCGACGGGAGACCGAGAGATGAACAAGGCGAAGCAGGCCGGGGCGGACAGGGTCCGCCGGGTCGTGGAACCGGTCGTACAGGACGCGGACCTGTACCTGGAGGACGTGACCGTCACCCTGGCCGGAAGCCGCTCGGTCGTCCGCATCACGCTGGACCTCCCCGAGGACGCCCTGGGCAACCTCGGCCTGGACCGTGTCGCCGAGGTCTCGCGCGACATCAACACCGCGCTCGACGCGTCGAACGCCTTCCCCGGCGCCTACACGCTCGAGATCTCGACCCCCGGAACCTCTCGCCCGCTGACCGAGCTGCGCCACTTCAAGCGTGCCCGCGGACGCGTCGTGCGCCTCACGCTGCATGACGGCGGGACCGTCGAGGGGCGTCTGCAGGACGTCGAGGACGGGAACCTGCTGCTCACCGACGCCCCCGTGGAGTCCGTCGCGCTCGACGACGTGGTCCGCGGGGCGGTCCAGGTCGAGCTCAAGCGTGCCCTCGAGGTGGACCTCGGCCCGGAGATGGCTGTTGACGCGAACCCCGGGGCCGACGCCCCGCACGACGAGGAGGTCTGATCGATGGACATCGACATGAGCGCGCTGCGCCTGCTGGAGCGCGAGAAGGACATCAGCCTCGACATCCTGGTGGCGGCGATCGAGCAGGCGCTGCTCTCCGCCTACCACCGGACCCCCGACGCCTACGCGCGGGCACGGGTCGAGCTCGAGCGCCGCACGGGCCACGTCACGGTCTGGGCCCGCGAGGAGCTCCCGGCCGAGGAGGACGAGGAGCCCGAGCTCGACGAGGACGGCCAGCCGGTCCGGCGCTACCAGGCGCCCGTGTTCGGGCCCGAGTTCGACCACACGCCCAAGGACTTCGGCCGCATCGCGACCGCGACGGCGCGCCAGGTCATCGTGCAGCGGCTGCGCGACGCCGAGGACGACCAGATCCTCGGCACGTTCCGCGGCAAGGAGGGCGAGGTCCTGGCGGGCGTCATCCAGCAGGGCAACGACCCGCGCATGGTCCTCGTGGACGTGGGCGGCACCGAGGCGCTCCTGCCGCCGCACGAGCAGGTCCCGACCGAGGACTACGTGCACGGCGAGCGCCTGCGCGCCTACGTCCTGGACGTGGCGCGCGGCATGAAGGGCCCCCAGATCACGCTCAGCCGGACGCACCCCAACCTCGTGCGCAAGCTGTTCGAGCTCGAGGTGCCCGAGGTCGCGGACGGGTCGGTCGAGATCATGGCGATCGCCCGCGAGGCCGGGCACCGTTCGAAGGTCGCGGTGCGCTCGCGCGTCGCGGGGCTCAACGCCAAGGGTGCGTGCATCGGCCCCATGGGCGCACGCGTCCGCGCTGTCATGGCCGAGCTCCACGGCGAGAAGATCGACATCGTCGACTTCAGCGACGACCCTGCCGCGTTCGTGGCCAGCGCACTGTCACCGGCGCGTGTGACGTCAGTCACCGTCGTGGACGCCGAGGCTCGCGCCGCTCGCGTCGTCGTGCCGGACTTCCAGCTCTCCCTCGCGATCGGCAAGGAAGGGCAGAACGCCCGGCTCGCCGCGAAGCTCACGGGGTGGCGCATCGACATCCGCTCGGACGAGGCGGACCACGCCGGAGCGACGAGCGCTCGCGCCGCGCAGGCCCCGGGCGAGGGGGAGGAGTCGGGCACCGGTGACGGAAACGGGTAACACCAGGTGAGCGGGCGCGCTAGACTGTCCTTGACTGGGCCACGGGTCCGGACACCGTCACACGACCCTTCAGGCGCTCGCGCGCCCGTTCGAACGTGCGTCGGTTGCCGGGAGCGTGACCTGCGGTCTGTTCTTCTCCGCCTCGTGGTGGACCAGCCCGACGTCCCGGAGCCTCGGCTCGTCGTCGACGTCGGCCGGTCGCTCCCGGGGCGAGGCGCCTGGCTCCACGATGCTCGGCGTTGCCTCGAGCTGGCCGAGCGTCGACGAGCCTTCCCCCGGGCCCTGCGTCTCGCAGGTCCCGTGGACCTCGCCGAGGCCCGAGCCCATCTCGAGCGGGAAGGCTGACCCGTCGTCAGTCATCGCCAGTCATCGTCAGTCGGCGGTCCCGGTCGGCGGCGCACCACGCGCCGCGACGGCCGAACCGCGCCAGTACCGCACGAACACCGCACGAATCGTCGACAAGGAAGCGGGTTAGAAGCCGATGGGCACCCGATGAGTACCCAGCGATGAGCACCCAGCACTAAAGACGGTCCTCCCTGTTTCGGGTGGGCCGAGACAGGAGAGTTGTGGCAAAGGTCCGCGTCTACGAGCTCGCTAAGGAGCTCGGGGTGGAGAGCAAGACCATCATGACCAAGCTGACGGAACTCGGTGAGTTCGTCCGCTCGGCATCCTCGACCATCGAACCGCCGGTCGTCCGCAAGCTGCGCGACACCTTCCCGGCCGGTGGCACGGAGAGCGCAAGCGCTCCCGCCAAGCCCGCGCCGGCACGTCCGGCAGCCCCCAAGCCTGCACCCGCAGCAGAGGCCGCCCCGGCGCCCGCTGCTCCGGCCCCGGCCGCCCCCGCGGCCCCGGCACCCGCAGCGCCCAAGGCCCCCGCACCGGCCCCCGCCAAGGAGGCCGCGGCGAGCCCTGCGTTCGTCGAGCCCGCCGCCGAGGCCAAGAAGCCCGCAGCACCGGCGCCCGCGCCGGCCGCCGAGCGCAAGCCCTCGGCATCGCCCAAGCCGGCCGGTGGCGGCAACGCCCCCGCGCCCGGCCCGCGCCCCGCAGCAGCCCGCCCCGGCGGGTCCGCTGGTGGCGCACGTCCCGGCGCCCCGCGCCCGGGCAACAACCCGTTCGCCTCGAGCCAGGGCATGCCGCGTTCCGGCTCCCCGCGCCCGGGCAACAACCCGTTCGCCTCGAGCCAGGGCATGCCCCGGCCCGGTGCGCGTCCGGAGCGTGCCGCGGACCCCGCGGCCAACGCGAACCCCGCAGCAGGCAGCACGGAGCGCACCGGCGGACCCCGTCCCGGTGGTCCTCGTCCCGCGCCGCGTCCTGGTGGCCCCCGCCCCAACCCGGGCATGATGCCCGGCCGTACCTCGATCGGTCGCCCCGGTGACCGTCCTGCTCCCGGCGGTCGTCCGGGTGGCGGCGCAGGTGGGGCCGGCGGCGGTCGCGGCGGCTTCGCCGGTCGTCCCGGTGGCGCCGGCGGTGGCCCCGGTGGCGGTGGCGCTCCCGGTGGTGGCGGCGGCTTCGCCGGTCGCCCCGGTGGTGGCGGTCGTGGTGGTGCCGGTCGCGGCAGCACGCAGGGCGCGTTCGGTCGCGCAGGAGGGCGCCCCGTCCGTGGGCGCAAGTCGAAGCGGGCGAAGCGCCAGGAGTTCGAGCAGATGCAGGCCCCCTCGCTGGGCGGCGTGCAGGTTCCCCGTGGGAACGGCTCGACCGTGGTGCGCCTGCGTCACGGCTCCTCGCTCAACGACTTCGCCGACAAGATCGACGCGAACCCCGCGAGCCTCGTGACGGTGCTGTTCCACCTCGGTGAGATGGCGACCGCCACGCAGTCCCTCGACGAGGACACGTTCGGCTCGCTCGCGGCAGAGCTCGGCTACGTCATCGAGATGGTCTCGGCGGAGGAAGAGGACCGCGAGCTCCTCGGCGCCTTCGACATCGACCTCGATGCCGAGCTCGAGGGCGAGAGCGACGACGAGCTCCAGGCTCGTCCGCCCGTCGTCACGGTCATGGGCCACGTCGACCACGGTAAGACGCGACTCCTCGACGCGATCCGTCAGACCGACGTCATCTCGGGCGAGGCCGGCGGTATCACGCAGCACATCGGTGCCTACCAGGTCCGTCACGAGCACGAGGGCGTCGAGCGCCCCATCACGTTCATCGACACCCCGGGTCACGAGGCGTTCACCGCCATGCGTGCCCGTGGTGCGCAGGTCACCGACATCGCGATCCTCGTGGTCGCGGCCGACGACGGCGTCATGCCGCAGACGGTCGAGGCGCTGAACCACGCGCAGTCGGCCGGCGTGCCGATCGTCGTCGCGGTGAACAAGGTGGACAAGGAGTCGGCGAACCCGGCCAAGATCCGCCAGCAGCTCACCGAGTACAACCTGGTGGCCGAGGAGTACGGCGGCGACACCATGTTCGTCGACGTGTCCGCGAAGCAGAACATGGGCATCGACGCGCTGCTCGAGGCCGTCCTCCTCACGGCGGACGCCTCGCTCGACCTGCGCGCCAACCCGGACAAGGACGCACGAGGCGTCGCCATCGAGGCGAACCTCGACAAGGGCCGCGGCGCCGTCGCGACCGTCCTGGTCCAGTCCGGCACGCTCCACGTCGGGGACGCGATCGTCGCGGGCACCGCCCACGGCCGTGTCCGTGCGATGTTCGACGAGCACGGCAACAACGTCACCGAGGCGGGCCCCGCCCGTCCGGTCATGGTGCTCGGGCTCGCGTCCGTGCCCAGCGCCGGTGACACGTTCCTCGTGGCACCCGACGAGCGCACCGCCCGTCAGATCGCCGAGAAGCGAGAGGCCGCCGAGCGTGCAGCCCTCCTGGCCAAGCGCCGCAAGCGCGTCAGCCTCGAGGACTTCGCCCAGGCGCTCGAGCAGGGCAAGGTCGAGACCCTCAACCTGGTCCTCAAGGGCGACGTGTCCGGTGCCGTCGAGGCACTCGAGGACGCACTCCTGCAGATCGACGTCGGCGACGAGGTCCAGCTGCGCATCATCCACCGCGGCGTCGGTGCGATCACCCAGAACGACGTCAACCTGGCGACCGTGGACAACGCGATCATCATCGGGTTCAACGTCAAGTACGGCGAGCGCGTCGAGGCACTGGCGGAGCGCGAGGGCGTCGACGTCCGGTTCTACTCGATCATCTACCAGGCGATCGACGACGTCGAGGCAGCGCTCAAGGGAATGCTCAAGCCCGAGTACGAAGAGGCGCAGCTCGGCACCGCCGAGATCCGCGAGGTCTTCCGTTCCTCCAAGTTCGGGAACATCGCCGGTTCGATCGTCCGCTCGGGCGAGATCCGACGGAACTCCAAGGCCCGTGTCCTGCGTGGGGGAGCCGTCGTCGGCGACAACCTCACCGTCGAGTCGCTCAAGCGGTTCAAGGACGACGCCACGGAGGTCCGCGAGGGCTTCGAGTGCGGTATCGGCCTCGGGTCGTTCAACGACCTGCAGATCGGTGACACGATCGAGACGTTCGAGATGCGGGAGAAGCCGCGTAGCTGACGTACCTCTCCGCTGACGCCTACCCGTGAGGTGTGGTGGGTCTACCGCGGGCCTGACGGCCCGTGCCAGACCCACCACGACCCGCCACACCTCACGGTCCGGCGTCGGCGGAGCTGTTCGTTCACGCACGTCGCCCGAAGGGGCTCACCGTGGGCTGAGACCCCGGGGGCTCACCCTGATGAAAGGACTGGACCATGGTCGACAAGCCCAGGGCTCGGAAGCTCGCTGACCGCATCAAGGTCATCGTGGCGCAGATGCTCGACACCCGGATCAAGGACCCTCGCCTCGGGTTCGTGACCATCACCGACGTGCGCGTGACCGGTGACCTGCAGAACGCCTCGGTGTTCTACACGGTCTACGGCAACGACGAGGAGCGGGCAGGGACCGCCGCTGCGCTCGAGAGCGCCAAGGGGATCATCCGCTCCGAGGTCGGCAAGCAGACCGGCATCCGGCTCACGCCGACGCTCGAGTTCCACCTCGACTCGGTGCCGGACACCGCGGCTCACCTCGACGTCGCCCTCCACGAGGCGGCACGTCGCGACGCCGAGCTCGCCGCGCTGCGCGAGAAGGCCACGTACGCCGGCGACGCCGACCCGTACAAGAAGCCCTCCGCGGACGACGCGACCGAGACCGACGGGTCAACGGACTCCGACGAGGTCGCGCCCGCCTGACCACGGTGCCCGGGCGACCGGGCGCAGTCGTGGCCCGTGAAGCAAGGAACGGCCGGTCCCCCCGAGGGGACCGGCCGTTCCGCTGTGCGGACCGGGCGGACCCGGACCCGGCGCTCGCCGGACCCCGGACCCGGCGCTCGATGGGCCCCGGACCGGGCACTCGCCTGACCCGGACCGGGCACTCGCCTGACCCGGACCCGGCTCCCCGGACCCCGGACCCGGCGTTCGCCGGCCCCGGCCCCAGCCCCCGGACCCGGCGTTCGCCGGCCCCGGCCCCAGCCCGGCCGGGACCGCTGCCCCGGGGCTGGGCAGCGGTCCGCCGTGGTACCACGGCGTCGAGTGTGCAGTTCCGGTCGTCGTCGGGCGCCTGGGACGACCCGAACTGCACACTCGGCGGGGTGGCTCCGGCCCGCCCACCGGACCACCGTGCCACCGGGACGTCGCGGCCCGGCCGTGCGCTACGCCGTCGGGCGGGTGGTGCGGCGGGGGAGGAACGTCGCCGCGACCGCACCCAGCGCGACGCTCGCCGCGCCGACCCAGAGCGCTGCCGGCAGGCCCCGCGTGAACAGCTCCGGGGTCAGCGCCCCGCCGGCGGCCTGGAAGACCGCGACCAGGACCGCGACGCCCAGGGCCACGCCCACCTCGCGCAGGGTCGAGTTGGTCGAGCTCGCGGTCGCGTTGTCGGACTCGTCCATGTCGACCAGGACGGCCGTCGCGCTCGGTGCGAACGTCAGGCCCATGCCGACGCCCGCGAGCACGAACGCGGGGACGAGCTCGGCGTACGTCGCACCCGACGACACGAGTGCGAGCCAGGCGAGCGCGAGGGTCTGGAAGGTCAGGCCGGTCACGAGCAGCGTGCGGATGCCCAGGCGCGGCGCGAGCACGCCCGCGAGCGGTGCCACGAGCATGGGGGCCGCGGTCCAGGGGAGCGTGCGGACCCCTGCCTCGAGCGGGGAGAGGCCCTCGGCGATCTGGAAGTACTGGATGAGCAGGAAGACCGCGCCGAACATGCCGAGCGAGAACGCGAAGCCGGACACGTTCGCGACCGCGAAGCTGCGCGATCGGAACAGGCGCAGGGGGACCAGCGGTGAGCCGCCGAGCCGGGCGAGGCGCTGCTCCCACGTGACGAACGCCGCGAGCAGCAGCACGGAACCGACGAGCAGCGAGAGCACGACCGCGGACGTCCACCCGTCCTCGTTGCCGCGGACGATGCCCCAGACCCCCGCGAAGACCCCGGTCCCGGCGAGCGCGAGCCCGAGGAGGTCGATCGGTCCGCGGCGGCCGAACGACTCGCGCAGCGCGACGAACACGAGCGGGACCGCGACGAGCGCGACCGGCACGTTGATCCAGAAGATCGCCTCCCAGCTCATGCCCTCGACGACCGCGCCGCCCACGAGCGGCCCGAGCGCGACGCCCAGACCCGAGACGCCGCCCCAGATCCCGATCGCGAGCGCACGGCGGGCCCGGGGGACGGCGTCGGCGATGAGCGCGAGGGAGAGCGGCATGATCGCGGCGGCGCCGGCGCCCTGGACGGCGCGGGCCGCGATGAGCGCGGAGGGGGTGTCGGCCAGCGCGCACGCGACCGACGCGAGCGTGAAGACCGCGATGCCGACGACGAAGACGCGTCGCCGCCCGAACCGATCGCCGAGAGAGGCAGCGACGAGCATGAGGGTCGCGAAGGCGAGCGTGTAGGCGTTGACGAACCACTGGAGCTGCTCGACGCTCGGCCGCAGCGCGCGCGCGATGACGGGCAGGGCGCCGGTGACGACGAGGTTGTCGAGCGTGGCCATGAACATGGGCAGCGAGGCTGCGACCAGGACCAGTGCGAGGGGCCGACGGCGTCGCGCCCCGGGGGAGCGCACGTCGTCGATCGCGGTGGTGAGGTCCGCGGGGAGGCCAGCTCCGGCGTCCGAGGGGGAGTCGGGGGCCGGGGCGGTGTCGGCGGTGTCGACGGTGGGTGGCTGGTCGGGTGGGGCGGTCGTGGACATAAGGACTCCTCGATCAGGTAAGCATCGGATGATTACTACGATTCCGACGCTAGTTATCAACTGATAACCTTGTCAACATGGAGAGCGCCACGAGTTCCGAGCGGGCCCCGTCCGTCGAGGCGGGGGAGCCGACGCGCCGCATGTCGCGCGACGAGCGCCGCGAGCAGATCCTCGACGCGGCGACCGCGGTGTTCGCCGCGGGTGGCTACGCCGGGACCAGCACCGACCAGGTCGCCCGCGCCGCAGGAGTCTCCCAGCCCTACGTCGTGCGCATGTTCGGCACCAAGCACGAGCTCTTCGCCGAGGTGTTCGACCGCATCGGACGACGCATCGTCGGGGCCTTCTCCGAGGTGCCCCGAGGCCCTGAGGCGGCGGCCGAGCTCGGCGCGGCCTACGTCCGCCTGCTGGGTGACCGCAACCTCCTGCTCGTCCTGATGCACGGCTTCGCGGCCGGGGCGGACCCGGTCTTCGGGGCACGCTCGCGCGAGATCTTCGTCCAGATCTTCGAGATCTACCAGGACCGCACGGGCGGCACGCTCGAGCAGGCGCGGGACTTCCTCGCCCAGGGCATGCTGCTCAACACCCTCCTCGCGATCGGTGCCCCCGAGCACTTCGGCGACGACCCGCGCCTGGGCGAGCTCATGCTCTGCGCGTTCGGCGACGCGCTGCCCGCGGTCGACCCGGCCACCCAGGGCGGACCAGGCGCGGCCACGCCGCGGTCCGAGCCCTCCCGGCGCTGACCCGTCCGCGCCACCCACCTTCCCGACCCCGAGCACGAGGACCACGATGACGCACGACCAGAAGCCGGTGCGCGAGCGCCGCCCCACCGCCCCCGACGGCCTCGTGATCGTCGACAAGCCCCAGGGCCTCACGAGCCACGACGTCGTGAGTCGCCTGCGTCGGCTCGCGGGGACCCGCAAGGTCGGTCACGCGGGCACGCTCGACCCCATGGCGACGGGCGTCCTGGTCCTGGGGATCGGCCGCGCGACCAAGCTCCTGACGTACGTCGTGGGCGCGGACAAGGAGTACACCGCGACGATCCGGCTGGGCGCCGCCACGACCACGGACGACGCCGAGGGCGAGACCACCTCGCGGACGGACGCCTCGGCCGTGACCCGCGAGGCGATCGACGCGGGCGTCGCGTCCCTGACGGGTCCCATCGAGCAGGTGCCGAGCTCGGTGTCGGCGATCAAGGTCGACGGGCAGCGCGCATACGCGCTCGTGCGCTCGGGCGAGCAGGTCGAGCTCACAGCCCGGCCCGTGACGATCTCGCGCTTCGAGGTCCACGAGGTGCGGCCCGTCGCGGCCGTTGGGCCGGGCGACGTCCCCGCCCTCGACGTCGACGTCACGGTCGTGTGCTCCTCGGGGACCTACATCCGTGCGCTCGCCCGCGACCTGGGAACGGACCTCGGCGTCGGGGGACACCTTACGGCCCTTCGTCGCACGCGCGTGGGCGGCTACACGATCGACGGCGCCTCGACGCTCGACGAGCTCGAGGCGCAGGTCGAGCGCGACGGCGTCCTCGCGACGCTCCCGCTCGCCGACGCGGCCCGCGCGACGTTCCCGGCGCGCGACCTGACGGCCGAGGAGCGCACCGCGCTGTCCTACGGCAAGTGGATCGACCCGTCCGCGCAGGACGCCACCACGGCCGCGATCGGCGACGACGGCTCCCTCGTCGCGCTGCTCGAGAACGTGGTGCGCGAGGGCAAGCACAAGGCCAGGCCGGTGATCGTGTTCGCCCCGGCGTGAGCACGGGCGCGGACCGCACGTGACCGCGGGCCGGCTCGATGGGGAACACGGGGCCGAGTCGTGGCAATCTTGACCAGGCGCGCCATGGGTGCGCGCCGTCGTCGGGCCTCCTGAGCGGACCCGCCTCACACACATCTCGAGGAGTACGCGTGCACCTGTGGACGGACCTGGACCAGGTTCCGCCGGGATTCGGACCGTCGGTCGTGACGATCGGCAACTTCGACGGCGTCCACCGCGGCCATGCCGAGGTGCTCGGCCGCATCGTGTCCCTCGCCCGGGAGTCCGCCTCCCAGGCAGTGGCCGTGACGTTCCACCCTCACCCCGCGACGGTCCACCGGCCCGAGCGGGCGCCCGAGCTCCTGACCGGGATCGCCGACCGCATGGAGCTGCTCGAGGCCACGGGGCTCGATGCCGTGCTGCTCGTCGAGTACACGCTCGACTTCGCGCAGCAGACGCCGGAGGAGTTCGTGCGGACCTACCTCGTCGAGGGCCTGGGCGCCCGGACGGTAGTCGTGGGTCACGACGTGCGCTTCGGGCGCGACAACGCCGGCAACCTCGCGACCATGATCGAGCTCGGCCGGACGCACGGCTTCGAGGTCCGCGCGATCGACGACGTCGGGACGGTCGCGTCGGTCGCCGTGGACGCCGGTACGCCCAGCGGACGCTGGTCCTCGACCGAGATCCGGGGTCTGCTCCTGGACGGCAAGGTCCGTGAGGCCGCGGCGCTGCTCGGACGCCACCACCGCCTGCGCGGCGTCGTGATCCACGGCGACGCGCGCGGGCGCGAGCTCGGCTTCCCCACCGCCAACCTGGGCGCGATCAGCGGCATGATCCCCGCCGACGGCGTGTACGCCGGCTGGCTGCGCCGCCCCCAGCTCCTCGCGGCGGCGCCCGGGAACTGCGACGGCGTGCTCCCCGCAGCCATCTCGATCGGCACCAACCCCACGTTCGACGGCGTCGAGCGCCGCGTCGAGGCCTACGTCCTGGACCGCACCGACCTCGACCTGTACGACGAGGAGGTCGTCCTGGAGTTCGTCGAGCATCTGCGCCCCACGCTGCGCTTCGACGGCATCGACGCGCTCGTGGAGACCATGCACGACGACGTCGCGCGAGCCCGCGCGATCCTCGCCTCGGGTGCGGGGGCAGCCGCGCCGGACCCGGACGTGGCGCCGGCCGAGGCGGGGGAGTAGTCGTGTCGGTCAAGAAGCAGCCCGTCCTGGAGACCCGTGCCCTGCGCGTCGGGTATGCCGAGGCGCCCGTGTGCGCGCCCGTCGACCTGGCGGTCCGCCCGGGCGAGCTGTGGGCGATCATCGGCCCCAACGGCAGCGGCAAGTCGACGCTCCTGCGAGCGCTCCTGGGCGTGCTCGCGCCCCTGTCCGGGAAGGTGCTGGCGTTCGGCCGGGACGTCGACGAGCGCGAGCGGGACTTCCGGGCCAAGGTCGTCGGGATCCTCGACGACGACGCCTACTTCCCCGGGCTCACGGCCCGCGAGCACCTCGTCCTGACCGCGCGCGGCCACGGCGTCGCCGGGGCGGGCGAGGTCGTCGACCAGCTCCTGGACCGCTTCGGCCTGAGCGAGCAGTCGGGGGCCATGCCGACCGAGCTGTCCTCGGGGCAGCGCAGACGCCTCCTGCTCGCGGCCGGTTTCGCCCGCCCCCGCGAGGTCCTGGTGCTCGACGAGCCCGAGCAGCGGCTCGACCCGGGCATGCGGGCCGATCTCGCGAGGATCCTCGTCGAGGAGGCCGGGCGCGGAGCCGCCGTCGTGTTCGCGACCCACGACCCCGACCTCGTCGAGCGCACCGGGGCCCGCGGGCTGCTCGTGGGCGACGACGAGTGCGTCCGCCTGGGACACCAGGCCGCGCTCGACGCACTCGCCCAAGTCCGTTGAGGACCCGGCGATGAACGCGGCGCAGGGCAGGGGCAAGAAGCGCCCGCACGGAGCGAAGCAGGGCTCCCACGGACCGGCACGTGACGCGACGCACGCCGCGCCGCGCGAACCCGTGACACCTGAACCTGCCGTCGAGCGCGCTCCCTTGCCGCTGCTCGTCGCCGACCCGGACGAGGAGTTCTCCGGTCGGGAGATCCGTCGCCTCACCGCACGCGTCACGGCCTCGCGGGCCGACGCGGGCCCCGGCGAGCTGCTGGGGAACGTCGCCTACGTCGTGGTGTCGATCGCGATCTCGATCGGCTTCGTGATCGGTGCCGCGAACGTGCTGCGCGAGACGATCTTCGTCGCTCCTGCCGACGGGCGGGCGACGGTCCTGACGGCCGCCACGATCCAGGCCCTCGCCTCTGTCGCGCTCCTGGCCCTCCTGACGGGCATGGCCGTGCGGCTGGGGCCGCTCGGGACCGGCAGCG
Source organism: Oerskovia sp. NPDC057915 (assembly GCF_042887685.1). Classification (NCBI taxonomy): domain Bacteria; kingdom Bacillati; phylum Actinomycetota; class Actinomycetes; order Micrococcales; family Cellulomonadaceae; genus Oerskovia; species Oerskovia sp. NPDC057915. The sequence continues at coordinate 142,668 of NZ_JBHVOS010000009.1, forward strand.
CAGGTGTGCGCTGGTGGGTCCCGATGCCCGTCGACCGGCGCGGCCTGCTCACGCCGTCCTACTGGCGCGGTGTCGCGGTCGCGGTCGTCGTCGGGGCAGGGGGGCTCGCGGCCATCGCGCTCGCGTCCGGTGCCGATCCCGGTACGGCCGGGCGCAGCGCGGCCCTCGGTGCCGCCGCGGGACTCCTGCTCGTGGGGCTCGCCGGACTCATCCAGCCGCGGACCCGGGTGGCCGCGACGGTCGCGCGGGTGAGCGACGTGCTCATCGCTGCGGTCCCGGTCGCCGGGGTCGTGCTCGTGGCCGCGGGGTGGAGCGACCTCCGCGAGGTGTCGGTCCCCCCGTGGGTCGTCGTCGTCGTCGGAGCGGGCGCGCTGGCCCTCGCGGTCGTGTGGTGGCGGCGGCTCGAGGCGCTCGGGGCCCAGGTGCTGCGCACGCAGAGCGCCGTCGCGGACCAGGCAGGTGGCGCGATCCTGTCGCTCGACACGCGCGAGCTCGGCCGTGCGCTGAGCCGCGCAGGCTCGACCCGCGGTGGCAGGGCGCGCAGGCCCTCGCGCTTCGCGACCGTCCGGGGGCCGGTCACCGCGCTCGTCGCAGCCGACCTCACGCTCCTGCGGCGCAGCCCGTCGGCCGTCGCCCAGCTCGTGGGACTCACGGCGCTCGTGATCGTCGCCCAGCAGGTCCCCGCGTTCGAGGGCGGGTTCGGGTTGTTCGTGCTGCTCGTCGTCGCGGGGTTCCGCGGGGCCCAGCTCGGCGCCGAGGGGGCGCGCACGGCGGAGATGGTGCCCGCGCTCGATGCGATGATGCCGCTCTCCGCGCGCGACGCGCGACTCGCCCGGAGCGTCGTGCCGTCGCTGACCGCGCTCGTCGCGCTCGTGGTGGGGGTCGTGCCGCTCGTGCTGGGCACGGGGGAGTGGCTGTGGTTCGCCCTGGTGGTCGTCGTCGCGGTCGGCATGGGCGCGGCAGCGATCCGCGGCGCCTACCGCAAGCCGCCGAACTGGTCCGGACCGCTCATGTCGACCCCCGCGGGCGCGCTGCCGACCGGCGCCACGTCGATGATCGCCCAGGGTCCCGACGTCGCCGTGCTGAGCGCGATCCCGCTCGGCATCTGCCTCCTCGTGGGCGCGCCCACCCTGACGCTCGTCGTGTTCCAGGGGATCGCGGTCTGGATCGCGCTCGCCGTGGCCTCGCACGTGCGGGCCACGGGAGCCAAGCCGCTGCTCGGCTGAACGGCCGGACGGGGTCGCTCCGCGCCGGACCGGGTGGTCCCGCGTCGGCCCGGGGGCGGCCGGGTACAAGGACCCGGATCGTCCGGACCAAAGGTCCTGGTGGTGTCTCTGCTCCGCGAGCAGCCTGGTGCTGACGACAGGAGCGGGAGCCATGGAAGCAGTCGTGATCTACGAGTCCATGTTCGGGAACACCGCCGAGATCGCGCGGGCGGTGGCCGAGGGGCTGTCCGAGCAGGTGGACGTACGCACGGTCGAGGTGTCCGGTGCGGCGCCGGGCGACGACGTCCTGGGGGCCGACCTGATCGTCATCGGTGGCCCCACGCACGCGTTCGGCATGTCGCGCCCCGCCTCGCGCGAGGAGGCGGCCGGGCGGCGCCCGGGGAGCCCGACCGTCGAACGGGGCATCCGGGAGTGGCTCGACGCGCTCGCCGACGACGCCCCGGGGCGGTTCGGGGCGACGTTCGACACCCGCGTGAAGTCCGTCAAGCACCTCCCGGGCAGCGCAGCCCGCGCCGCCGACCGGGTGGCTCGCCGCCGTGGGCTCTCGCCCGCCGACTCGCCCCACTCCTTCTACGTCGAGGGCATGGAGGGGCCGCTGTGCCCGGGAGAGATCGAGCGGGCGCGCGCGTGGGGGCGTGAGCTCGGGCGGACGGCGCTGGGGGCTCGGCAGGGCTCTTCCTGAGTCGCGGCGTGGGGGCTGGACTCCGGCTCCGGCGCTTGGCGGCTCGATCCAGCTCCTGACGACCCAGCGCCCTCGGCGACCCAGTCCTCAGACACGCCGGGCCCAACCGCGCCTGCGCGTGAGTGGAGTGGTCCTCCCGACCGTGCCTCATGGCGGGCCGACCGGTGGGTCCGCAGCGGGTCCCGACAGCGAGGTGCGGACGGTAGGGCGAGTTGTCCTCTCCGCTCAGGCTTGCACAAGAGTCTCGTTTGCCTCTATGGTCCTGCTACCACCGCTGGCTGTGTGTTTGCTGAGTGCCGTGTTGGGGCCCGCCCGCAGGGGGTGTGGGTTTGGGTTTGTGCCTGTCGCTGGTGATGGGTGCGTGGCTTACGGAGCGGTGGCCAGTGGTCTCGTCGTCCTTCTTTGGTGTCCCTTTCGCGCGTTTTGCGCGTGCTGTGTCCTCGGTGTCGCCTGGGTCTTCTGCGTCGTCTGTGCGTGGTGTGCGGCGTGGGGTGGCGTGGGGGGTGTCGGTGGTGCTCGCGGTGGGTGTGGTGCCTGCGGGTGTTGCTGTTGCGTCGGTTCCTGCTGTTGCTGGCGGGGGTGCGTCGGGGTCTGCGCCGGTGTGTGTGGGTTCTGCGGGGTCTGCTGCGGAGGCGACGTTGGTGGCTGCGTCGTGTGATCGCGAGGTCGAGGTGGTCTCGGAGCGCACGGCGTGGGACACGGTGTTCGCGACGCCGGAGGGTCATACGCGGGTGGAGACCTCTGCGGTGGCGGTGCGTACGGATGTCAATGGTGGGTGGCA
>NZ_JBHVOS010000010.1:0-23335 GCF_042887685.1 Oerskovia sp. NPDC057915
GTTTTCTGCGGAGCGCCAACAATTGTTGCCGCTCCGCAGAAAACACACCCCCACCCCTCCGCCCTCGACCCCGACCCGCGCTCGCCGTCCGCACCCGCGAGCCACCTCGCCCGACCTACTCCTCCTGCTCCACGAACGCGGCCTTCGCTGGTGGTCCCGCGAACGGCGCGAGTCCGACAAGAGCTCGGCTCGATCCGACGTCTGCCCCGACCCGATCCGACGTCCGAGCCGGCCAACACAGCCCGCGCCAGGGCCTGGGGCCTGGGACACGAGGTACGAGGCGCGGGGCACGGGGCACGGGGCACGGGGCACGGTCGAACCGAAACGGTCGAGCCGAGCCGAGCCGAGCCGAGCCGAGCCGAGCCGAGCCGAGCCGAGCCGAGCCGAGCCCGGACAGCGTGCCACCCTCGCGGCGGAGCGTCGGGCCGGCCGGACTCACCTGTGGAGAAGCCACCTTCGGCGGCCTCCTGTGGACGGGCCCTCGGCCCGTGAGGAGTGCTGCGGAGCGTCGACGGGGCCGAGGGGCTAGGGCTAGGGCTAGGGCTAGGCCGAGTCCCGCACCACGAGCGACGTCGGCAGCGTGATCGCCGCGGGCTCCTGCCCCTCCACGACCTCGAGCAGCAGGCGCACCATCTCGGCGCTGATGCGCTCGAACGGCTGCCGCATGGTCGTGAGGGCGGGGTGGAGCGACGCGGCGACGCCCGAGTCGTCGAACCCGCCCACGGCCACGTCCTGCGGGACGCTCCGGCCCGCGGCCTGGAGCGCGACGAGCGCACCTGCGGCCATGAGGTCGGACGCCACGAACACGGCGTCGAGGTCGGGGCGGCGTTCGAGCAGCTCGGCCATCGCGAGCCGACCCCGCTCGCGCGAGTAGTCACCGTGCGCGACGAGCGACTCGTCGAACCGGTCGCCCAGGGCGTCGCGGTACCCGTCGAGGCGCAGCGTGCCACCAGGGGTGTCGAGCGGCCCCGTGATCGTCGCGATGCGCGTGCGCCCCGAGTCGATCAGGTGCTGCGTCATGGTCCGCGCCCCGGCGCGGTCGTCGGCCGCGACGTACCCGACCCGACCCTCGTACCCGAGCGGCACACCGCACGCGACGGTGGGCACCTTGAGCTTGAGCAGCTCGGCCAGCATGGGGTTTCCCTGGTGCGAGCTGATGAGCAGGACGCCGTCGACGTGGCCAGCCGCGACGTACCCGCCGATCCGACGACGCTCCTCGGGGGTCCCCGCGACCATGAGCAGCAGCGGCATCTCCCGCTTGGCGAGCTCCTCGGCCGCGCCCCGCAGCAGGATCGAGAAGTTGGGGTCCTCGAACAGCAGGTGCTGCGGCTCGGTGAGCAGGAACGCGATCGAGTTCGACCGCCCCGTCACGAGGCTGCGAGCGTGCTGGTTCGCGGCGTACCCCGTGGTCCGGATCGCCTCGTTGACGGCCGCGAGCGCGTCGGGCGAGACCCAGTGGCCCCCGTTGATCACGCGGGACACGGTCCCGCGCGAGACGCCCGCCACCTCGGCGACGTCGCGGATCGTGGGACGTCGCTTCGGACTGCCCGACGGCGCCGCGCGCCTCTCGCGGGCAGGCTGCGGCGCGCCCCCCGGCTCCTGCTCGGGGGTGGCGTCTTCACCGGGTTGCTCCACGACACGTGAGTCTAGGGACATCCTCAGGCCTTGACCGCGCCGGCGGCCAGGTCGACCTGCCAGTAGCGCTGCAGGAGCAGGAACAGGGCGACGAGCGGGACGATCGACAGGAGCGCGCCGGTGATGACGAGCGTGTACAGCGCGGGCTGCGACGCACCCTGGTTGAGCAGACCGGAGAGCCCCACCGTCAGGGGGAAGAGCTTGTCGTCGCCGAGCATGATGTACGGCAGCATGAAGTTGTTCCAGATCGCGACGAACTGGAACAGGAAGACCGTGACGAGCCCGGGAGCCATCATGGGCATCGCGACCTGCGCGAACGTGCGGAGCTCGCTCGCGCCGTCGGTCCGTGCGGCCTCGACGATCTCGTCGGGGATCGACGCGCCCGCGTAGATCCGGGCCAGGTAGATGCCGTAGGGGCTGATGATGCTGGGCAGCAGCACGGCCCAGTACGTGTTGGTGAGACCGACCTGGGCCAGGAGCAGGTACTGCGGGATCGCGAGGACGACACCCGGCACGAGGACGCCCGCGAGCAGCATGTTGAAGACCGCGGACTTCCCGCGGAACCGGTACTTCGCGAGCGCGTACCCGGCCATCGCGGACACGACGACCGAGAGCATCGCGCCCACCCCGGCGTAGAGGGCCGTGTTCGCCATCCACCGCCAGAACAGGCCGCCCCGGTAGGCGTTGAGGTCGGACACGTTGTCCAGGAGGTGCGACGAGGGGGCGAACGTGAACGTCGAGAACAGCTCGCTCCCGGACTTGGTCGACGCGACGACGACCCACAGCACGGGCAGCAGGCAGTACAGCGCGCCCACGAGCAGGATCGCGGTCGCGGCCCCGCTCGGCCGCTCGCCGACCGACCGGCGGCCGGTCCTGGGGACCCTCCGGGGACGAGGCAGGACAGAGCCTGCCCGGGAGCCGGCGGTCTCGGCGACGAGCGCGGTCTCAGCGGCGTCGGTAGTCATGGTCACTTCTCCTGACCGAAGGCACGGCTCTGCACCAGGCGCAGGAACCCGAACGAGAGGACGAACGTCGCGACGGCGATGATCACCGAGGTCGCGGCCGCCGAGTACAGGTCACCGCGGATGAACGCGTCGCGGTAGACCTTCATGAGGGGGGTCCACGTGCTGGAGATCGTGTTGCTGAGCGGCTTGAGGGTCGTCGGCTCGGCGAAGACCTGCAGGGTCGCGATCATCGAGAAGACGAACGTCATGATGATCGAGGGCACAACGATGGGGATCTTGATCCGCCACGCCATGCCGATCTGCGTGCAGCCGTCGAGCTCGGCGGCCTCGTACAGCTCCGACGGGATCGCTCGCAGCGACGTGTAGATGACGACCATGTTGAAGCCGACACCGCCCCACACGGCGATGTTCGCGACCGCGAAGATGACCAGGTTCGACGAGAACAGCGACGGGACGTCCCAGCCGAGCCGGTCGAACACGTAGTAGAAGGGGCTCACGCCGGGCAGGTAGAGGAACCCCCACAGGAGCGAGGAGATCACGGCGGGCACGGCGTACGGCAGGAAGATCGAGACCCGCGAGAACTTCGTCGCGCGCGACCGGCGCGAGTCGAGCAGCAGCGCGAAGAGCAGTGCGAGGCCCAGCATGGTCGGCACGACGATCACGCCGTACAGCGCGACGCGTCCCACGGACGCGAGGAACTCGGGGTCGGCGAGCGACGCCGCGTAGTTCGCGAACCCGTTCCACACCTCGGTCCGCGACCCGGACCCCAGCCCCAGCCCGCTGACCTTCTCGGTGCGGAAGCTCAGGTACACGGCGTAGGCGATCGGCAGCGCGAGGAAGAGGACGAACAGCACGATCGCGGGCGCGAGGAAGGCCCAGGGGGCGCCCTGGCGCCGGGACGCACCGGGTCGGCGGCGTCGCGCCGCGGGCGGCGCGGTGGGCCGCGCTGGCGTGGTCGTGGTCACGGTCTCTCCTCGGAAGGTCTCCGCCGCTCGGGACGGGGCGGCGGCTCAAGCACGGTGCGGAAGGGGGAAGGCGACCGCCCGGACTGACCGGGCGGCCGCCGTCGGGCCTACTCCTCGACGGTGAAGCCGGAGCTCTTCATGTCGTCGAGCGTGACCTTCTGCATGGCGTCGACCGCAGCGGTGAACGCGGCCTGCGACCTCGCCTCGGTGGCCTTGCCGAACTCGTCGTTGTACGCCGAGTAGGTGACGTTGACGTTCGGGCCGTACGTGAAGCTGCCCGCGGTCTTGGCCGTCTGGGCCGCGATCTCGTAGAAGTCGGGCTGGTTCGCGAAGAACGTCGGCGGCTCGGACAGCGCCTCGGCGGACGCCGGGATGTTGGCCGGGTAGACGCCGGTCTGCTCGACGAGGAGGTCGACGCCCTCCTGCGACGCGTTGAGCCACGTGATGAACTTCGCGGCCTGCTCGGGGTGCTTCGACTGGCTCGTCACGGCCGTCGCGGAACCACCCCAGTTGCCCGTGGCCGGCTTCGCGGCGTCCCACTGCGGCATGGGGGCCATCTTCCACAGCCCCGCGGTGTCGGGGGCGTTGCCCTCGAGGACGCCGGGCGCCCAGATGGCCGAGAGCCACCCGATCTGCGTGCCGTTGTTGAGCGCGGCGTTCCACTCGGGGGTGTACATGGGCTTGTTGTCGATCACGCCGGACTCGACGAGCCCACCCCAGTAGTCCGCGACCTTGAGCGTCGCCTCGTCGTCGACCGCGACGGTCCACGCGTCGCCGTCGATGCCCCACCAGGAGGCGCCGGCCTGCTGCGCGAGGCCCGTGAACCAGCCCGCGTCGGTCGCGGAGAACGTGCCGAGGTACTTGGTCGGGTCCGCGGCCTGCAGGGCGGCGGCGGTCGCGGCGTACTCGTCCCACGTCGTGGGGACGGTCAGGCCGAGCTGCTCGAAGATGTCCGCGCGGTAGTAGAACTGCATGGGGCCCGAGTCCTGCGGCACGGCGTACACCGCGTCCGAGCCGAGGGTCACGTCGTTCCAGACGCCCTCCGGGAACTGGTCCGCCAGGTCCGAGACCTCGCCCGAGATGTCGGCGAGCGCGTCGGCCGAGACGAGCGTGGGGATCTTCTGGTACTCGGTCTGCATGATGTCGGGCGCGCCGCTGCCGGCCTTGACCGCGGTGAGCAGCTTGGTGATCGCGGGGTCGCCGCCGTCCTGCTTGTTGACCGTGACCTGGATGTCCGGGTTCGCCGCGTTCCAGGTCTCGACGACCTTGTCGACGTTGGGCGCCCAGGTCCAGAAGGTGAGCTCGACCGGGCCGTCGGCCGCCGGGGCGTCCGAGCCGTCGCCGGAGCTGCAGGCGGTCATCAGTAGTGCGGCGGAGGCGATGATCGCCGCTGCCTTCGTGCCTGTGGACAGGCGCATGAGGTCCTCCTCGTCAAGGAACCATCGCGCTTCTCGCCAGGGCGTCGGGCCACGGCGACTCACGACAGTGTGGGCTGTGCACGGTCACAGTAGTCACGACCAGCATGGTCTTGTCAACATCGTGTTTCATGCTGTTACCTAGGTGTTGCAGCGCCGGTCACACCTGTGATCGTGCACAGTGACGTGTTGAGGAGAGCGCATGACTTCCGTCCAGCCCCGCCCGGTCGGCCCCGTCTACGACGGCTGGCTGCCCGGCGTCGACGCGATCTGCTACGGCGGTGACCACAACCCCGAGCAGTGGCCCGAGGAGGTCTGGGAGCAGGACGTCGCCCTGATGCACGAGGCCGGGGTCAACCTCGTCAGCATCGGGATGTTCAGCTGGGCGCTCATGGAACCCCGCGAGGGAGAGTTCGACCTCGCCTGGCTCGACCGCCTGATCGACCTGCTGCACGCCCACGGCATCCGTGTCGACCTCGGCACCCCCACCGCGTCCCCGCCCGCCTGGTTCTTCCACGCCTACCCCGACTCTCGGGTCGTGACCCGCGACGGCACGGTCCTCGGGTTCGGCTCGCGCGGCATGGTCTCGCCCAGCTCGCCCGAGTACCGCCGCGCGTGCGTGCGCATCACGACCGAGCTCGCCAGGCGCTACGGCACGCACCCCGCGCTCGCGCTGTGGCACGTGCACAACGAGTACGGCGCCCCCGTCTCGGACGACTACTCCCCCGCGAGCGCCGCGGCGTTCCGCGAGTGGCTGCGCGGGCGCTACGGCGACCTCGACGGCCTCAACGCCGCCTGGGGCACCCGCTTCTGGGGCCAGGTCTACGGCGAGTGGGAGCACGTGGGCGTGCCGGCCGTCGCGGCCTCGGTCGTGAACCCCGCACAGCGCCTCGACTTCGCGCGCTTCACGAACGACGCCCTGCTGGCGTGCTTCGTCGCCGAGCGCGACGCGATCCGCGCGCACTCGAGCGTGCCCGTCACGACGAACTTCATGGCGGGCGAGTGCCCGTCGACCGACCTGTGGGCGTGGGCCCGCGAGGTCGACGTCGTCTCGAACGACCACTACCTGCGGGCCGGTGACCCGCGCAACGAGGTGGGTCTCGCGCTCGCCGCGGACCTGACGCGCTCGGTCGCGGGCGGCAGGCCGTGGCTGCTGCTGGAGCACTCGACGTCGGGCGTGAACTGGCAGCCGCGCAACGTCGCGAAGCGCCCCGGCGAGATGGCACGCAACGCGTTCTCCCACCTGGGCCGCGGGGCCGACGCGATCATGTTCTTCCAGTGGCGGGCCTCGCGCTCGGGCGCGGAGAAGTTCCACTCGGCGATGCTGCCGCACGCGGGCACGGGCAGCCGGGTGTGGCGCGAGGTCGTGGCGCTGGGCGCCGACCTGGGCACGGTGGGCGAGCTGCGCGGGTCGCGCGTGCACGCCGACGTCGCGATCCTGTGGGACCCCGAGTCGTTCTGGGCGCAGGACCTGGAGTGGCGCCCGAGCGTCGACGCCCAGCACCGTGAGCGCGTCGACGCGTTCTACGACCGGTTCTGGCGCGACGGCGTCCAGGTGGACTTCGCCCACCCCGCGCAGGACCTGTCGGGGTACCGCCTGGTCGTCGCGCCCGCGTCGTACCTGCTGACGCGGGACTCCGCCGACAACCTCACGCGCTACGTCGAGGCCGGCGGCACGCTGCTGGTCTCGTACTTCTCGGCCGCCGTCGACGAGCACGACGCCGTGCACCCGGGCGGCTTCCTGGCGCCCCTGCGCCGCGCGCTCGGCCTCACGGTCGAGGAGTTCCTGCCGCTGCGGGAGGGCGAGTCGCTGAGCGTCGCGCTCGACGGCGGCGAGACGGCGCCCGCCCTGACCGGCACGCTCGCAGGCGACGTGTGGGCCGACGACATCGCGCTCGAGGGCGCACAGGTCGTGGGCACGTACGTCGACGGCCCGGCCCCGGGAGCCCCCGCGATCACGCGCAACGCGCTCGGCGAGGGCACGGGCTGGTACGTCTCGACGCGCCTCGACGTCGCGGACCTCGGCACGCTCCTGGGCGCCGTCTACGCGGACGCCGGGCTGGCGCCGTCGGGCCTGGTCGAGGGTTTCGAGGTCGTGCGCCGCCGCGGCGAGGACGCCGAGTACGTCGTCGCGATCAACCACACCGGGCACGAGGTCAAGCTGCCCGGCCTGCCCGCCGGGGCCACCGACCTCGTGAGCGGCGAGGCCACGCCCGGCATCGTCGCGGTCGCGGCGGGGGCGGTGCGCGTGCTGCGCTCCCCGCTCGCCTGAGGGGCGCACAGCGCGCCCTGCTCGACCATCAACGCACCACGTCAAGGAGGACGGATGAGATCGACGAGGAAGAGCACGCTGGGGGTCCTGGTGGCCGTGCTGGCGTTCGCGGGGGCCGCGCCCGCGGTCGCGGCGGGCACAGCACCCACGGCGGTCGGCGCCCTGGTGAACCCCGGCTTCGAGGCCGGGCTCACGGGCTGGACCGTCACGAGCGCCACGGGGCACGACGGCGCCGCGAAGGTCGAGAGCGTCGGTCACGGCTCGTCGTCGGGCCGGCTGACGCACTGGGCCGGTGACGCCTACGACGTCACCACGTCCCAGACCGTCGAGGGGCTCGCGACGGGCTGGTGGACGGCGAGCGCCTGGGTCCGGTCGGGCGGCGCGCTCGACGCGACACGGCTCGCGCTCACGGGCTGCGGCGTCGACGACGCGACCACGACCCCGGTCACCGAGCAGGACGACCAGTGGGTCCGGCTGTCGGTCTCGGCGCACGTCACTGGTGGCGACTGCACGGTCGCGGTCGTGACGGGCGGCGCGGGCGGCGCGTGGGCCTCGGTCGACGACGTGACGCTCGAACGTGGGCGCGTGGTGCGCGACGTGCGCGGCGGCGACCTGTCGGGCGTGGCCAAGAACGAGGACTTCGGGGCGACGTACGCGAGCACCGACGGCACACCCGGCGACCCGGTCGAGATCCTCGCCGACGCGGGCATGAACCTGGGTCGCCTCAAGGTGTGGGTCGACCCGGCCGACGGGTACAACGAGATCACGCACGTCGTGGAGAGCGCCCGGCGCATCGAGGCCGCGGGCATGGACGTCATGATCGACTTCCACTACTCCGACCGCTGGACCGACCCGGGCGCGCAGGGCACCCCGGCGGCGTGGGTCGGCGGGACCACGCAGGAGCTGGCGCAGGACGTGTACGACCACACGCACGACGTCCTGGTCGCCCTCCGCGAGGCGGGCGTCACCACGGACTACGTGCAGGTCGGCAACGAGATCAACCCCGGCATGATGTGGCCCTACGGGCAGACGTGGGACGTCGTCCCGGGCGACGGGTACGACACCGCGCAGTGGGACTCGCTCGCGGCGTTCCTGAGCGCGGGCTCCCGGGCGGTGCGCGACGCGACCCCCGAGGCGCAGGTGATCCTGCACCTGACGAACATCAACGACGGGATCGGCGGCCTGACCTGGTGGTTCGACGAGGTCACGTCGCGCGGGGTCGACTTCGACGTGATCGGCCTGAGCTACTACGGGTACTGGCACGGCAGCCTGGGCGACCTGCAGGACGCGGTCGGGACGCTGTCCGAGCGCTACGACCGTGACGTCATGGTCGTCGAGACTGCGTACCCGTTCACGCTCGAGGACGGCTCGCCCGCGTGGGAGAACGTGGTCGACACCGAGGCGAAGCTCGTGCCGGGCTACCCCGCGACGCCTGCCGGGCAGGCCGCGGCGCTGCGCGCGGTCCAGGACGTCGTGGCCTCGGCCCCGGGCGGGCGCGGCCTCGGGGTCGTGTACTGGGAGCCCGCGTGGACGTCCGTCGAGGGCAACGGCTGGGACCCGGCGGACCCGTCGTCGGGCAACGCGTGGGAGAACCAGGCGATGTTCGACCTCGACGGCCGCCTCCTCGCGCCCGTCGCGGCCGAGCTCGCGCCGGACGGGGCCACGTCGGCCTGGTCGGCGTCGGCCGTCTACACGGCCGGGGACGTCGTCCTGCACGACGGCGGCGCGTACGTCGCGTCGTGGTGGACCTCGGGCCAGGAGCCGGGCGCCTCGGCGGACGGTCCGTGGCAGGAGGCCGCAGCGGCCGACGAGACCGGCACGAGCCCCTGGGCCGCGACCCGCGTGTACGTCGCGGGCGAGCGCGTGACGTTTGACGGCTCGACGTTCGCGGCACGCTGGTGGACGAGGAACCAGCAGCCCGACGGCTCCGCGTGGGGTCCGTGGGAGCGCGTCGGCTGACGTCCCTCACCCGCCCCACGCCCGACGGCGCCGCTCACCTCGGAGGTGCGCGGCGCCGTCGGGCCGTGGTGCGGGCGGTTCAGGGGCGCGTCGCGAACACCGCGAGCGAGAGCGCGACCGCGTCCTCGACGACGGCGGCCTGCCAGTCGGGGCGCCTGCCGACCGCCGCCGCGCGCCACGCAGCCCCGCCCCAGGTGCCCGCAGCACCACCCGCCGCCCCGAGGAGCACCGGGAGGAGCACCCCGGCCTCGGCGCGGCGCGCGAGCACGAGCGCACCGACCGCGCCCGACACCATGCGGATCGGCGGGCCCGGCTGCTCGAGCCGCGAGCCCGCGCTCGGCAGCTTGTCCCCCGTGAGCTCGGCCGCGACACCCAGCGCCCCGACCACCTTGGCGACCGTGCCCCACGGCCCGGACAGCGACGACGTGAGCAACGGAGGGGCCAGGCCGAGCGACGCCCGGCTGCCCGCCGCGACCCCGATCGCGAGCGACCGGGCAAGGACGTCGAACGAGGATCGCGAGGCACCACGGGCTCGGGTCATGCTCCCCACGATCACGCGCGGCCCCGGCCCCGGCAACCGGGGAACCGGCTAGCGCGGGCGCCCGTACCGCTCGACCAGGTGCTGCCCGTACGTGCCCGTCCCGTAGGGCTCGTCCGACATGTGGTGACCCGCCGCGTACGCCCCGAAGGTCCGCCCCGGCAGGCGCACCCGGGCGACCCCGCGGCGCCTGCCCGTCGCCCGCAGCCAGGCGCGCGCGGCCTCCCGGCCCGTGATGCGCTCGGGCCCGCCGACGTCCGCGACCCGGCCCGACGGCCCGGCGGCGACGATCTCGACGAGGCGCGCGGCGACGTCGGGCACCGCGATCGGCTGGACCTCGAGGGCGGGCGTGAGCAGCACGGGCGAGAAGCGCTGCGCCGTGAAGAGGTCGTCGACGAACTCGTGGAACTGCGTCGCGCGCAGGATCGTGAACGGCAGACCCGACGCGACGAGCAGGTCCTCGACCTCGACCTTCGCCTGGTAGTAGCCGAGCGGGATGCGGTCGACGCCCACGATCGACTGGAACACGACGTGCCCCACCCCGGCGTCACGCGCCGCGGCCACGACGTGGCGACCCATCTCGACGTCGGCCCGGGGGCCGCGGGTCGCGAGGTGCAGGACGGTCTCCGCACCGTCGAACGCCTCCCGCAGGCCCTCACCCGTGGTGAGGTCCCCGGTCACGAAGGCCGGGCCGGGCCGGGCGGACCGGCTCAGGACGCGGACGACGTGCCCCGCGTCGCGGAGCAAGGTCACGGTGGGGGTGCCGAGCGTGCCGGTGCCGCCCGTCACGAGGATCGTGGTCATGACCGCATCCTCTCGCGTCGGAGGCAGGCTCGCCGGGCGTCCAGGTCTCCGGCGTCGTCCACAGGCCGTGTTTCGGCGTCCTCGTCCACAGATGGCAGTCTGGGCCCGGCGGGCCCGACCGCACGCGCGGCACCCTACCGGCATGAGCCACGGCAACCGCCCTTCCCACCCCCGACGACGCGCGACCAACCGGCACCCGGCCACGCCCCTGGGACCGCCCACCCTCCGGGCGCTCTGGGAACGCCAGGCCACCGAGGCCAACGGCCCCGACGGCTTCCACCACGTCCACGGGCCGCACACCCACGGCTGGCTCCTCGACGACGCCGTGCCCGAGCTGCTGGACCCGGTCCTGCACCCCGACGACGACCCCCTCGAACCGACGTTCTTCGCGAACCTCGACGGGTCCCTGTCCGAGGCGCTCCTCGCACGCCTGGCCCCGTCCCGGCTCGTCCACCGGTCGAACGGCTCACCGCCCCTGGGGAGCCTGCTCCGGGCCGCCGCCGACCACCCCGACGACGTCGTGCTCCACGGGTTCGTCGTCGGACCGGGCCGCTGCGACGAACGCGTGGTCGCCGAGGGCGCGATCCTGCGCTTCGAGGCGGACCTGCTCGTGACCGAGCAGCACGTCCCGGACTGCGAGTGCGAGCTCCTGTGGGCCTACGTGGTCGAGGAGCTGGGGCTCGACGACGCCCTCAACGCACCGCACCGCATCCACCGGATCCACCGCGCGGACGCGCCGGGCGAGACGTGGTGGCGCCTGCTGTGGGCGTAGGCGCGGACGGCGGTGCGGACGGCGGTGCGGGTCGGCGGCGGGCGCGTCAGCCCCGGTCGAGGAACGCCTCGCTCGCCCCTTCGAAGCGCCGCATGAGCTCGGTGAAGGCGAGGCGGTCCTGCGCGGACCACCCGTCGAGCAGCTCGTCCACGAGCGCGTCCCCCGCTGCGACGAACGTCCTGGCGACGCGGGCCCCCGCCTCGGTGAGGTGGACGCGCGAGGCCCGGGCGTCGTCGGGGTCCTCGCGACGCTCGGTGAGTCCCGCGACGTCGAGGCGGCGCAGGATCTTGCTGACGTTCGACGGCCCCGTGGACAGGTGCTCGGCGATGGCCGACGGGCGCCGCGGACCCTGCCGCCACACGACCGTGAGCACCACGATCGCGGGGCTGTCCAGGTCGATCCCCTCGCGGGCCGCGACGGCCGCGAGGAAGTCGCCGCTCGTCCACAGGCCCATGACGCGAACCAGGGAGTCGAGCAGGTCGGACCGGTACCCGGGCACGCGCGGGTCACCCGGAGGCGTGGCCGCCCCGGCGGGGTCGTCGCCCGACGGCATCGCGCGGGCCGGTTCCGGCCGGTCCCGCGGGGCGGGGTCGCCGCCCGGGGCAGGATCGTCGCCCGGCCCCGCCCCGCGGTGCGGTGCGTCGGTCATGCGACCCGGGTGCCGCCGTCGACCGGCAGGACCACACCGGTGATGAAGCTCGCCTGGTCGGACAGCAGGAACGCGACGGCATCCGCGATGTCGGACGGCTGACCCAGACGCTTCATGGGGACGTCTGCCGCGTAGCCGGCGCGCGCCTCCTCGGGCAGCGACGCGAGCGCGGCCGTCTCGATGGCTCCCGGCGCGACGGCGTTGATGCGGATGCCGTCGGTCACGTACTCGATCGCGGTGCCGTGCGTGAGCGACACGACGCCCGCCTTGGCCGCCGAGTACGGTGCGAGGCCGGGCGACGCCTTGAGACCCGCGATCGACGCGATGTTGACGATGCTGCCGCCGCCGTGCCCGAGCATGTGGGCGATCTCGGCCTTCATCGACAGGAACGTCCCGCGCAACGTGACGTCGAGCGTGCGGTCCCAGCCGTCCTCGGGCATCTCGTCGAGGCGGAAGGGTCGGGTTCCCACGCCTGCGTTGTTGACCGCGAGGTGCAGCCCGCCGAACGTCTCGACCGCGAACGCGACGAGCGCGCTCACGTCCGCCGGGTCGGAGACGTTCGCGCGGCGGTACGCAGCGCGTCCGCCCGCTGCCTCGATGTCGGCGACGACCCGTGCGCCGGCCTCGTCGTTCACGTCGGAGACGACGACGGCCGCCCCCTGGGCGGCGAGCCGCTTCGCGACCGCCTCCCCGATGCCGGCGCCGGAGGCGGTGACGAGTGCGACCTTGCCGGCGAACGACGGCGTTCCGGTGATGTGAGGGGTGGACATGGGGACCTCCGGGTGACGATGCGAGAATTTTAGTGTCGTCGCGACACTAACTTGAGGTCAACGGGCGTCGAGTGCCCAGAATTCCCGCCACGACGACCGCACCCACCACAGCCCCCGTGGTGTTCATCACGACGTCCTGCACGGTCGAGTACCGGCCCGGGATCACGAGCTGCGACACCTCGATCGCGAGCGACAGCACGAACCCTGCCAGGACCACCAGCGAGACCGCCCGCCCGAGCGGAACCGCAGGACGCGCCCCGGACAGCACCAGCAGCCCCAGCACGCCGAACGGCACGAACATCACCACGTTCGAGGCGGCCTCCAGGAACCCGTACGACATCGGCAGACCCGCCGACCGGAACGCGTCCAGGACCGCGAGCGCCCACCCGGGCGCGGCCGTCGACTGCGGGGACGGCCAGCACGTCACGACCAGGACGGCGGCGAGGTAGGCGGCGAAGGTCCAGCGGAGGAGGCGCACGGCACACACCCTACGGAAGGATGGTCGCGTGACCGCGACCTCGCCCCTGCCCGACGACGCCCGCTGCCCCTGCCTGTCCGGAGAGACGTACGGGGCGTGCTGCGGGCGCTACCACCACGGGCTCGGCGCGGGTCGCTCGACCGACGTGGCTGGCACGGCCGGTGTGTCTGGCGAGGCCGAGGTGGCTGGCACGGCCGAGGCCCTCATGCGTTCGCGCTACGCGGCGTTCGCGGTCGGCGACGCGGACTACCTGCTCGCGACGTGGCACCCCTCGACGCGCCCCGCGGACCTGGACCTCGACGACGACGTGACGTGGCGCCGTCTGGACGTCGTCGCGACGAGCGCGGGCGGCCCGCTCGACCGGACGGGCGTCGTGGAGTTCGTCGCCCACTACCGCTCTGCGGCGACCCGCGAGCGCGGATCGCTGCACGAGGTGAGCTCGTTCGTGCGCAAGGACGGACGCTGGTACTACGTCGACGGTGACGCCCCGACCCGCCGAGGGTGACGCTCCCTGGTGTCGACGGTGACGTCCCCTGCCGCCGAGGGTGACCACCACTGACGCCGAGGGTGACACCTTCTGGCACCGAGGGTGACGCTCCCCGCCGGCGAGGGTGACCGAGCTTGCCGCCGAGGGCGACTGCCCGTCACCCTCGGCACGCCGGACCGTCACCCTCGGCGGGCGGACCCGTCACCCTCGGCACGCCGGACCGTCACCCTCAGCCCGTCCCGACCAGGACCACGGCAGACAGCACCCCGAGGACGACCACCGGGTGCACCCAGCGTCCGGCGTCGGCTCCGAGCTTCTGGAGGCACGTCACTGTCGCGATCCCGAGCGTGAGCCACAGCGGGTGCCCGGCGACGGTCAGCGCCGCCATGAACGGCGCGCACGTGATCGCGCACGCGCGGGCGTGGAACCATCCGAACCGCAGGGCCGCGACGTCCGCCGTGCTGCCCTCGGTGCCCAGCGGGACCGAGCGGTGGCACCGCGCCAGGGCTCGCCGGACGACGGGAGTCAGCTCCCACGCCGAGGCTGCGACGAGGACTGCGGCGGCCGCCATGACCCCGGGGCGCAGCACACCGACGGCGAACGTCACCCCCAGGCCCACGACCATCCACAGCGAGAGGTAGGCGGCGACGAACAGCGCCGTGGTCCGGTGCCGTCGCCTGCGCGGCGAGGCGAACGCCGCGTGCCGCACGGGCGGGACCAGCCCGGGCAGCATCATCGCGACGATCATGAGACCCCAGTGCCCCCAAGCCCCGGGCCCCTGGACGATGCTCGTCCAGCCCGTCGCGAGAGGTGCGGGATCGAGCCATGCGTCGGCCCATCCTGGGCCCACGTCCCCTCCCTGGAGCTGGTGGTGCGGTGCCGCGGTCGCCACGCCGAGGGTTCCGGGGCTCGGCGTCGACAGCCAGGGGCCGAGGAGCAGCACCCACGCGGCGGCTGCGGCGAGCAGGACCGTCCACTCGGGATGCCGGGCGAGGAACCGTCGCGCCTCCGCACCCGCTCCGCGGGCGTTCAGCCCACGGACCCGATGCCGACGAGCGGCTCCAGGCGCGTCGGACGGGCGCGCGGCAGCGGGGCGCGTCGCAGGCACGCGCGCGGTGGCCGGGCGCGGAGCACGCCCGGCCGCGACGGTCACTGGACCATGAGGCGGACGGTCCGGACGACGACCTCGGGCGCCGCCTGCACCTCCTCCTCGTCGTGGACGAGGGGGTGGAACGTCAGGTGCAGGTGATCGGGGTCCCAGGCTCCCTTCGCCCCGAGGTCGGCCGCGACGTCGGTGATGTCGAAGACGTACGAGAGCCCGTGCTCGGCGTCGGACTCCTGCGACTCGCGGACCCCGAAGAGAGGCAGGTTCCCGACGAGCGCGTCGTCGTCGTCGGTGTCGCCGACGTACACGGCGTAGGTGGGCGGCTGGTCGTCGCCCTCCAGCGTGATGTGCTCGAGCACGAGCAGCAGCCGCTCCGGCTCGGTCGGTGACGCGGCCCGGTCGGTCAGCTCCCGCGCGGCGCCGGGCCCGACGGCGATGTCGACGCTCGCTGTCCGGGACGCGAGGCGCACCGGTTCACGGTTGACCGCGACGGCCTCGGGCGGCACCTGCTCGAGGCGCCGCACGTCCTCCTCGCGACGGGCATCGTCCTCGGCCCCTCCGATTCCGGCCACGGGCCGCCTCCTCTCGCGCTTGAGCGTGCGGGCCGACGGCGGGACGTCGGTGTCCGCGTAGACGTACCCGAACGCGCTCGTCTCGAGCACCTCCCAGCTCTCGGGTTCCCTGCGGGCTCCGGACGGGTCGAGGAACGCGAACCTCTGGGTGAACACGTTCTTCGCGGGGTCGCGCCCCTGCCCGGTGTGGGACCGCCACACCTCCCACAGCCGGTCGATGTTGGAGTGGTGCAGCCAGAAGACGGCGTCGGAGGCCGCGGTGTTGAAGCTCCCCATCTTGCCGCCCACGAAGTTGTGGACGGTGCCGTGCGGGGTGCCTTCGAGGGCGCCGATCGTGCCGCCGAGGTGGCTGAACCCGGTCGTGGGTCCACCGAAGGTCGCCGTGTTCGGGATCTTCGACGTGAAGAGCGGCTGGTGGAACCAACCCTTCGCGGTGGTCTCGGCGGCGGTGAGGACCGCCGTCCCGGCGTTCACGCCGTTCCTGCGCTGCGCCTCGTAGAGCGGGTTGGCGAGGCCGTCGGGGCCGACGGGGTCCCGGAAGGGCGGTGGCAGCGTGCTGGTCGTGGTCGTGTCGTAGTCCCAGTAGGGCAGGGCCCAGGTGTCCTTGACCTTCTGGGGGATGTCGTTCCTGCTGCGGATGATGTCGCGGCAGATCGCCTCGAAGTAGCCCAGGTAGAGCCGGTGCCAGGGCAGGAAGTACCAGGTGCCGTGCTGGCACTGGTTGCGCAGCCCGTCGTGCGGGTCCGGACTCATGCCGTGGACCTGGGTCTGGTGCAGCCAGGACCGGGCTCCCGTGGGCGGGCCGGCCTTGAGGACCGCGACGGCCTTCGCGTACGCGTCGATGATGGCCCGGCCGTCGGCTCCCTGCCGGTAGAGCTTCCAGACGTCCTGACGGACGAACGGTCCACCCGCCTGCGGGCCGGGGTGTGGAGCGGTGGCCATGATGTTCCCCCTCGTGTGCCGGCGGGGGCGTGGGAGCGGGTGGTCGGTCGTGTCCCGGGCGGCGATGCCCGGGCGGACGGGCTGCTCGCCCGCCGCGTCCCCCTGCGTCGTGCAGGGGCGGCCGCCCCTGCACTTCCAGGGTGCGCCTCCTGGGGGTCCTTGTCGCGCGGTCCCGGCGGACGCAGGGAGGTCACCCTCGGCGGGCTCGCGTGCCACCCTCGGCACCCGCGCACGTCACCCTCAGCGGGCGAGCACGTCACCCTCGGCACCGGCGCACGTCACCATCGGCAGGCGAGCACGTCACCCTCGGCACCCGCGCGTGTCACCCTCGGCGGGCTCGCACGTCACCCTCGGCGGGCGCCCGGCCCGGGTCTACCCTGGCCGGGTGCCTTCGACCCAGCGTTCGTTCGCGTCCGACAACTACGCCCCGGCCCACCCCGCGGTCCTCGCGTCACTGACCGCAGCCAACGTGGGCCATGCCGGCTCGTACGGCGCGGACCCGTGGACCGAGCGCCTCCAGGAGTCGGTCCGGCACCACTTCGGCGAGCAGGCCACGGCCTACCCGGTGTTCAACGGGACGGGTGCGAACGTCGTCGCGCTGACGTCGATGTTGCCGCGCTGGGGCGCCGTCGTGACGTCGGAGCACGCGCACATCCACCAGGACGAGAACGCCGCGCCGGAGCGTGTCGGCGGGATCAAGCTCCTCACGGTCCCGTCGCCGGACGGGAGGCTGACTCCTGCGGCGATCGACCGGTTCGTGGGTGACCTGGGCGACCAGCACCGCGCGCAGCCGCTCGTCGTCTCGATCACGCAGGCGACCGAGCTGGGCACGGTCTACTCCCCCGACGAGATCCGCGCGATCAGCGACCGCGCGCACGCCGCGGGGCTGCGGGTCCATCTCGACGGGGCACGGCTCGCGAACGCGGCGGCCTCGCTCGGGGTGTCGTTGCGCGCGACCACGACCGACGTCGGCGTGGACGTGGTGTCGTTCGGCGGCACCAAGAACGGCTTGCTGTTCGGTGAGGCGGTCGTCGTCCTCGACCCGGACGCGGCGCGGGGAGTCGACTTCGTCCGCAAGATGACCATGCAGCTCGCGTCGAAGATGCGTTTCGTCTCGGCGCAGCTCACGGCGCTGCTCGAGGACGACCTGTGGCGCACCAACGCGGCGCACGCCAACGCCATGGCCGCGCGCCTGCGCGCGGCGCTCGCGCCCGTGTCGACCGCAGAGGCGCCCGACGGCGGGACGTACGCGGCGCCGTCGGGCGTGGTGTTCACGCAGCCCACCCAGGCGAACGCGGTGTTCGCGGTGCTGCCGCGCGCAGCGGCGGAGGCTCTGCGCGCGGACTTCGCGTTCTACGACTGGGCGGCTGCGGCCCCCGATCCCGTCACGGGCGACGAGCGCGTCGAGGTCCGCTGGATGTGCTCGTGGGACACGTCGGAGGACGACGTGGACGCGTTCGCGGCCGCGGTCGGCGCGCTCGCGTGAACGCCGGAGCGGGCGTGACCGGGTAGGTCACGCCCGCTCCGGGGCACGCTCGGGCGGTGGTCCGGTCAGGACCTCATGCCCGACGGCGCCGCGCCCCGACGAGGAGTGCGCCACCTCCGCCGATCAGCAGCAGCGCGACGGCGGCGATGCCCGCGACGCGGGCTCCCGTGGCCGCGAGACCGCCGTCCGCGGCGTTCGCGGTGTTGGTCAGCGTCACGGCGACGGTCTGTCCCGCGCCGATCGTGATCGAGGTGACCTTCTGACCGTCGACCGTGAAGACCGGCGTCCCCCAGGTCACGCCGGCGACCTTCGGCAGGTCGACCTCGGCGAGGTCGACGACCGTCCCGGCGGGGAGGTTCGCCGGGCCCTCGACGACGGTGCCGTCGGCGCGGACCGTCAGGGTGCCCTCGGTGTGCTCGCCGTTGACGGTCCCGGAGATCGCGACCGTGAACTGCGTGTCTGCGGGGACCTTCGCCGCGTTCTTCCCCTCGACCACCTTGGCGATCGTGAAGCCGCCGACCTGTGCGGCCACGACGTCGGCCGTGTTGGTCAGGGTGACCGCCACGTTCTCGCCGTCGGCGACGGTGACCTGGGCCGGGCTGAACACGGGGGTCCCCCAGACGACGCCCGCGACGGCGGGCAGGTCGATCTCGGTGAACGTGACGACCGTGCCGACCGGGAGGTTCTGCGGCCCGTCCACGGTCGAACCGTCGGCGAGGACCTGCACGGTTCCCGTCACGGTCTGGCCGTCGAGCGCGTAGGAGTAGGCGGCCGTGAACTCGGTGCCGGCCGGGACGACGGAGGCTCCGGAGCCTTCGACGACCTTGGTGAGCGAGAACCCGCCCGCGGGCTCGGCGTTCGCCGTGTTGGTCAGGGTGACCGCGGTGTTCTCGCCGTCGGCGACGGTGACGCTCGCCGGGCTGAACACCGGGGTGCCCCAGACCACGCCGTCGAGCGACGGCAGGTCGATCTCGTCGAACGTCACGACGGTCCCGACCGGGAGGTTCTGCGGACCGTTCACCACGGTCCCGTCAGCACGCACGACGAGCGTGTCCGACGTCGGCGAGCCACCCAGGTCGTAGGAGTAGCGGACCGAGAACTCGGTGCCGCCCGGGACCTGGTCGGCCGTCTCGCCCTCGACGGCCTTGGCCATCGAGAAGCCGCCCGCCGGCGCGGTGCTCGCCGCGTTGGTCAGGGTGACCTCGGCGGTCTCGTCGGCGCCGATCGTGAGGACCTCGGGGCTGAAGACGGGGGTCCCCCACACGACGCCGTCGACGTCGGGCAGCGCGATCTCCTCGAACGTGACGACCGTGCCTTCGACGAGGTCGCGCGGGAAGGGCACGGACGTGCCGTCGGTCAGTCCGCGGAGCGTGCCGACGGTCGCGTGGCCGTCCAGGTCGTAGGAGTACTGCACGGTGAACTCGGTGCCGTCCGGGACGAGCCCGGCCGCCGGGCCTGTGACGACCTTCTTGATCGAGAACGTCCCCACCGCGAGGTCCGCCGTGTTCGTGAGCGTGACGGCGGTGTTCTCGCCGCTGCCGATCGTGACGCTCGCCGGGCTGAAGACCGGCGTGCCCCACTCGACGCCGACCACGTGGGCGGGCGCGAGCTCGGTGAACGTCACCACGGTGCCCGCGACGAGGTTCTGCGGGCCGTCGACGACGGTCCCGTCGGCGAGGAGGGTCAGGGTCCCGCCGAGCGTGGTGCCGTCGACCGTGTACTCGTAGGTCGCGGTGAACTCGGTGCCGGCCGGGACGCGGCCTGCGGCCTCACCCGTGAGGGCCTTGGCCATCGAGAAGCCGCCGAGCGGGACGACGACCGCGTCCGCGGTGTTCGTCACGGTCACCAGGGAGTTCTCGCCGTCGGCGACCGTGATGCTCGCCGGGCTGAACACCGGGGTCCCCCAGACCACGCCGTCGACCGACGGCGGGGCGAGCTCGGTGAACGTCACGACGGTGCCGACCGGGAGGTTCTGCGGACCGTCCACGACCGTGCCGTCGGCGAGGACGGTGAGCGTGCCGGTGACGGTGGCCCCACCCAGGTCGTAGGAGTACCGGACCTGGAACTCGGTGTCGCCCGGCACTGCGCCGTCGGGCGCGGTGCCGGTCAAGGCCTTGGCGAGCGAGAAGCCCCCTGCGGGCGCGTCGAGAGCCGTGTTGGTCAGCGTGACCGCAGTCTTCGCTCCTGCGCCGACCGTGATCGTCGCCGGGCTGAACACCGGGGTGCCCCACACGACGCCGTCGATCGCGGGGAGCGCGATCTCCTCGAACGTCACGACCGTGCCCGCGCGCAGGTTCTGGGGCCCGTCGACGACGGTGCCGTCGGCCGAGACCGTCAGGGTGCCCGACGTCGGCACTCCTTCGAGGTCGTACGAGAAGCGCACCGTGAACTCGGTCCCGGCGGGGACCTGCCCCGCGGCCTCGCCCACGACGTCCTTGCTCATCGAGAAGCCACCGCGCTGCGCCTCCTGCGCGGTGTTCGTCAGCGTGACGGTCGAGCTCTCATCCGCGACGATCGTCAGGCTCGCCGGGCTGAACACCGGCGCACCCCACACGACGCCGTCGACGTCGGGCAGGCTCACCTCGCCGAACGTGACGACGGTCCCGGCCGGAAGGTTCTGCGGCCCGTCGACGACGGCGCCGTCGGCGCGCACGGTCAGCGTGCCCGACAGCGTCGCGCCGTCGAGCTCGTAGGAGTAGGCGACCGTGAACTCGGTGTCCGCGGGCACCATGCCTGCGGGCGCGTTCGCGACGACCTTCTGGACCGCGAAGCCGCCCACGGGGACCACCGCGGCGTTCGCCGTGTTGGTCAGCGTGACCAGGGTGTTCTCGCCGTCGGCGACCGTCACGGAAGCGGGCGAGAACGACGGCGCGCCCCACACCACGCCCGGGACGACCGGCAGGTCGATCTCGGTGAACGTCACGACCGCGCCGGCCGGGAGGTCCTGCGGACCGTCGACCACGGTGCCGTCGGCGAGGATCTTCACGGTCCCCTGGGTCGTGGCGCCGTCGACGGTCACGGTGTAGGCGACGGTGAACTCGGTGCTCGCGGGCACCTGGCTCGCCGCGAGCCCGGTCAGGGCCTTGGCGAGGGAGAACCCGCCTACCTGCGCCGCCGCGGTGTTGGTGAGCCGCACGGCGATCTTCCCGGACTCACCGATCGTGACGGTGTCCGACGGGGAGAACGACGGGGTGCCCCACGCGACGCCGGGGACGTCGGGCAGGTCGGGCTCGGAGAGCGTGACGACGGTCCCGGACGGAAGGTCGGCCGGGCCGTCCACGACCGTGCCGTCGGCCTTCACGGTGAGGGTGCCCGTGACGGGCGTCCCGTTCGCGGTGTACGAGTAGGCGACGGTGAACTCGGTGCCGGCCGGCACGAGGTCCGCACCGTCGCCGACCACGCTCTTGGCGACCGTGAACCCGCCGGGCTCGGTCGTGAGGCACGTGAACGGGCCGGGGCCGGTCCACGGGTAGCTGTGCATCTCGAGCCCGGTGGTGAGCCCGTCGATGCCGAAGTCGAGGTCACCGCCGACGATCACGCGCCCGTTCGTCGCGGTCGAGATGGTGGCGTCGGCCTTCGGCGCGAGGATCGTGCCGAGGAACTGGTCGCCGCGCCCGATGCTCAGGCTCGGGGTGTCGGCGAAGTTCCAGAGCGTGCGCGCGGCCCAGTTGCCGAACCCGGGCGTGTTGAAGTCGTTGATGAACCCCGTCCCGTTGCCGGACCAGTAGTTCGGCGCGATGTCGACGGGCTCGGTGCCGGTCACGTTGATCGCGATCGAGACCTTGTCGGGGATCCCGACGAAGTACATCTCCTTGGCGCCGTCGAGCATCGTCGCGGGGATCGTGAACACCTGCGGGTCGTCCGTGCCGGACCCCGTGAAGGTGAGCTGGTTGCCCGAACGCGTCACGGCCGTCCCGCCCCACGAGGCGATCGTGGCCGAGGTGTCCTCGACGACTGTGCGGAAGTCGGCCCAGGGCGCGAGCGCGGCCGGAGCCCCGATCCCCTGCTGGACCGGGGCGCTGGCCGCGGACCCGGTCGTGCTGAGCGAGCCGTCGATCGTCAGCGTGCCGCCGACGTTCACCCCGCCGCCGTTCGGCTGCGTCGATCCGACCGTGATGCCGGTCTCCGAGCCCACGGTCATGGAGCCGCCCACGTGCAGCATGGTCGACCCGTCGGGCGGCGCGATCTGCGACCCCGCCCCGACGGCACCGATGCTGAAGTTCCCGGGGCCGTCGAAGATCGCGTCGCCCTCGACGACCAGGACGCCCTCCGACTCCGCGGCGCTGTGGAGGGCCGAGTAGCTGCCCCCGACCCAGACCGCCACGTTGCTGTCGGTGAAGATCGGGACCCCGGTGGAGACGTTGGGCATGTCTCCCGGTGCCGGGCACTGCGGGAGCTGCGCCTTGGGCGCGGCGGTCGCGGGTGCCGCGAGCGGCCCCGCGCCGAGCGCGACCGCTCCCGTCAGGGCGAGGACCGCGGCGGTGGCGGCAGCGACGGCCCTACCGAACGGGGTACCCGCTCGACGAGCCCGGTGGGGGGTGCTCATGACGCTCCTTCAGGTGACTGGAACAGACGTCCAACTACCCAGAAGACCAGACCCCGCGCGCGGTATGACGGGAGATTCCCGTGCCCCCGGTCACATCTCGCGACACGACCGCACTTCGGCGCCTCGAAATGCGGGACAAGACGGGACGACCGTGGTAATTCGGCCGCGGTCGCCCGGATGTGGTGTTCGCCTCAGTAGGCGTACCTCACACTGTCGGACAGAACCGCCCTCTCAGGACGAACGTGCACGATCCACCCACCTTCTGGGAGCATCCGGTATGCGCACCGCGGAGAGACGGCTCATACCCCTCGTGCTCGGCCTGTTCCTCGCAGGCCTCGCCCTCGGCGGGTGCACCGACGCGCCCCCCGAACGTGAGCCCGCACCCGGACCGACCGAGGCGCAGGGGGTGGGCCTGCCCGGGCCCGACCCGGTGCCGACGCCGAGCCGCACACCCGCCGAGGCCTTCGTCCAGCGCGCCACCGAGGTGCTCGACGCCTCCACGCTCCCCGCGGGCTTCTTCTACGACAGCGCCATGGAGCGCGACGTGCCGGGATCGACGAGCACCCTCTACGTGAACGGCGAACCACAGGAGCAAGGACCGGCGCTGCGCGTCCTCTCCGGACGGAACGGACCGACAGCCCTGACCGAGGGGTGGCGCGAGGTCCCCGAGCTCTCGGGGACCTTCCCCGTCTCCGTCGGGCCGACGACCTGGGCACCGACAGGCACCACCGTCACGATCGACGCGACCCCCGCAGGGGTGGTCCAGCTCGTCGGCGACGGCATCCCCGAGCAGGACCTGCTGGACCTGGCGGCCCGTCTCCTCACCGAGCCCTGAGAGCACCGTGGACGACAGGAGGCCGCCCCCTCGTCGAACGACGGGGCGGCCACCAGTGGGGGGTGGTAAGGGGGGTGTCTTATAAACAAAAACGAGCCCACCAGACCATCTTGCCTGGGGGATTGCGGGGTGGGGGTGGT
>NZ_JBHVOS010000010.1:23345-79965 GCF_042887685.1 Oerskovia sp. NPDC057915
TGCGCGTGGGCGACGGCCCCCCCGCGCCGCCCCTGCGGGCCCGGGCGCCCCGTCCCCCCCCCGCCCCCTGAGAGCCCGGGGGACGACTGGCGCCCGCCCCGTCGTCGAACGACGGGGCGGCCTCCTGTGGGGGGTCGTACGGGGGCTCAGTGCCCGCCGGACGCGAGGAACCAGATACCGACCGCGCACGCGGCGAGCACCGCGCCGAAGCAGACCACCGCACCCGCGAGACGCAGGCCCGTGGGGCGCGCCGTCGTCGGGCCGGTCTCCGTGCCCGACGGCGCACCCTCCACCGCGAGCGCCGCACCCTGCGACGGGGAGAGCAGGCGGACGCCCAGCGCGAACAGCGCAGGCAGGCCCGCACCGACGATCGCCCCGGCGACCACGACCTGGAGCAGGGCGTCGAAGTGGATGAACTCGCTCATGCGTGGACTCCCTCACGGGCGGTGGTGGTCGGGGCGGCGGCGTTCGCGGCCGTGGTCGCGGCGATCGTGGCCTCGGCCTCGGCCGTGACCTCGACGGCGACGGCCGTGAAGGACTCGGCGGCGTCGACCACAGCGGTCTCGCCCTCGCCGTCCCACTCGTCGTTGACGTTCGACGCGTCGACCGGCTTGCGGCGCGAGGCGACCCAGATCGCGGTCGAGACGCCGATGAGGATCGTGAAGACCGCGACGGTCCCACCGACGCCGCCGATGACGTCCTGCAGCCAGAAGCACAGCGCGCCGACGATGCCTGCGGCCGGCAGCGTCAGGCCCCAGGCAGCGAGCATCTTGCCCGCGACGCCCCAGCGGACCTTCGCGCCCGGCATGCCGACGCCCGAGCCGAGGATCGAGCCGGTCGCGACGTGCGTCGTCGACAGCGAGAAGCCGAAGTGGCTCGAGAGGAGGATGACCGCGGCCGAGGAGGTCTCGGCGGCCATGCCCTGGCGCGAGTCGATCTCGACCAGGCCCTTGCCGAGCGTGCGGATGACGCGCCAGCCGCCCAGGTAGGTGCCCAGCGCCATGAAGAAGGCGCAGGACAGGACGACCCAGAACGGGACGCCGGAGTCGGACGGGACGGCGCCGCCCGCGATGAGCGCGAGCAGGATGATGCCCATCGACTTCTGCGCGTCGTTGGTGCCGTGCGCGAGCGAGACGAGCGAGGCGGAGCCGATCTGGCCCCAGCGGAACCCGCGGCTCGTCGTGTCCTGCGGCAGGTCCTTCGTGATGCGCGCGACCAGGAAGGTGCCGAGAGCGGCGACCCCGATCGCGATCACGGGAGCGAGCAGGGCGGGGATCATCACCTTGGACAGGACACCGGTCCACAGGACCCCGCTCGTCCCGACCGCAGCCAGGACCGAGCCCACGACGCCGCCGATGAGGGCGTGCGACGAGCTCGACGGGATACCCAGCAACCAGGTCAGCAGGTTCCAGGTGATACCGCCCACCAGGCCGGCGAGCACCACCTCGAGGGTGATGACGTTCGCGTCCACGATCCCCTTGGCGATGGTCGCCGCCACGGCCAGGGACAGGAACGCCCCGACGAGGTTGAGGACTGCAGACAGCGCGACGGCGGTCTTGGGCTTGAGGGCACGTGTGGCGATGGACGTGGCCATCGCGTTGCCGGTGTCGTGGAAGCCGTTCGTGAAGTCGAAGGCCAGGGCCGTCACCACCACGAGCGCGAGCAGGATCGTCTCGGTCACGTACTCCATGGTGGACGCTGGGTGACAGCGGTCTGAACCAAGTCGGCGACTTTTCGGCGACTGTTCACCTGGTGTTCATCTGACGTTCGAAGGCCCTTCGAAAGTGCTCTGCGGGCGCCGCCTGGCGGGCAGGAACGGCTCGACATCCGGACGGTTCCTGGCCCTCGTCGTCGACCCTGCGGGCCGTCGGCGTCGAACCCGAGGCCGCGAGGCGACGAGGGCCGGCAGCCTGGCCGACCTCGGGTTCGACAGCCACGATCAGGCCGTGGCCTGCACCTTCTGCAGGATCTCCTCGGCGTCGTCGAGGTTGTCGAGGCCCCACAGGAACGACGACGTCGCGGAAGCCTTCACGTTGGGCAGCGCGAGCCCGTCCGTCACGGCCGGGAGCGACGTCCACAGCCCGTTGGCCTCCATGCGTGGGAGCTGCTCGGTGTCCACGACCAGCACGACGTCGGCGTTCGAGAGCTTCTCGAGCTGCTCGTCGGGGAGCCAGACGAACGAGTCGTCGGTGGACTCGCCGTCCGTGGTCTCACGGAACGTCGCACCGAGGTCGACCCAGACCGGGGTGGGCCACGACCCCGGCAGGTAGGCCGACCATGTGGCCTCGGTCGGGTGGAGCGCGAGGACCGCGAACCGGCGCCCGTCGAGGACGTCGCGGTAGGCGGTGGAGATCTCGGCCACCCGTGCGTCGTAGTCGGCCTTCTGGGCCGTCACCTCGTCGAGCCTGTTCGCGGCGTCGGCGATGCTCAGGGCCCGCTCGGACCACGAGCCGGACAGGTCGACGTTGAAGATCGGCGCGATCGTGGCCAGGCGCTCGATCGTCTCGGGGTCGGAGAACTGCGAGTCCACGATGATGAGGTCGGGCGCCAGGTCGAGCACCTTCTCGACGTTGATCTCGGCGTACGTGCTGACCGCCGGGACGTCGCCGAGCGCGTCGAAGTACCTGTTCGGGCGCGCGGCCGGGTTGGGCTCGTCGATCCCGGACATGACGCCGACGGGGACGATCCCGACGTCCACCAGGACGCTCGACGAGAAGAAGTCGGTCGAGACGATGCGCTGCGGGTCGACCGGCACCTCGACGGCCCCGAGGGCGTCCTGGACGGTGCGCGTCTCGCCGGGCACGGTGTCGGGGGTCGCGTCGCCGTCGGGGCTCGAGCAGGCCGCGAGGGCCAGCACGAGCGCGAGCGCGGCGGCGACGCCGGACCCGACGGTGCGACGGGTCGAGCGAGCGCGCGAGCCGTCCGGTGCGGTCGGGGCGTCGGGGCCGACGGGGCCGGAGACGCGGGGCGCGGAGATGCGCATGGAGGTCCTTTCGGGAGGTCGACAGCACGGCCAATTGATGAGGGAAGCCTTGCCTTACTTCAACCTACCGATGCCGGACAGCGATATGTTGTCGCTCTGTGACGGTTTCTGTCACGCGTGGCCGATCCGAAGGACGCCCCGGCCGACGAGGCCCGGGGCGCCCGCGGGCTACGGCCGCTCGGACCGGAAGTACGCGCCGGGCGTCTGCCCGACGAGGGACCGGAAGTGCCCGATGAAGGTGCTCGGGCTCGCGTACCCCAGACGCCGGGCCACCGCCGTCACGGGGACGCCCGAGCCCAGGAGGACCAAGGACGCCCGCACCCTGGCGTTGATGCGCCACTGCGTGAGGCTCGACCCGGTCTCGGCGACGAAGTCGCGCGAGAGCCGACGCGGGCTCGTCCCGACCCGCTCGGCCCAGCGCTCGGTCGAGAGGTCGTCGGCCGGGTCGTCGACGATCGCCTGGGCGACGACCAGGAGCCGTGGGCTCACGGGCATCCGGAGGTCGACCTGCGCGGTGCTGACGGGATGGAGCGTGTCGACGAGCACGCGTTGCAGCCGCTGCCGCTGCTCGTCGGGCATGACCGTCGCGGCGTTGTAGTGCAGCAACTCGCGAGCCGCCGGATGCAGGTCGACCGCGACGACTGCCCGCGGCAGGTGCGGGGCCGCGTCGTGCCGGAAGTACGTGCCGAGCACGGTCGAGTCCGCCGACACGTGGAGGGTGTGGACGGTCCCCGCGGGGATCCACACCCCCAGGTGCGCGGGGACCGTCCAGTGGCCGCCGTCGGCCGAGACGCGCAGGACGCCGCCGTCGGACCAGACGAGCTCGTCGTCAGCATGGGTCGCGTCCCGCCACGACCGTTCGGTCAGCGTGGTGTACCGCCGGGTCGTGAGGAGGAAGCTGCCGCGCCAGGCGCTCGGCTGCGCGACGTGGCGGGCCTCGCCGTCGGGCTCCGGGGCCGTCTCCCGGACACCTGCCGTCGGACGCGGCGGCACTGACGAGGACATGGCGGCATCGTAGCGAGGCCCGCCCGCTCACCCCTCGCGCCCCTCCAGGACCGCGAGGTAGTGCGGGTTCTCCATGACGCCGAGCACGTTCCCGAACGGGTCGACGACGGCCGCGGTCACGAACCCGCCGTCGCCCTGCGGGGTGACGGACTGGTACTCGGTGCCGCCGAGCGCGAGCAGCCGCGCGTACGTGGCGCGGACGTCGTCGACGTGCCAGTAGACGACCGCTCCGCCGGGCGCCGTGGCGGCTCCCGCGGGCGCGTACGAGCGGTCGATGATCCCGAGCTCGTGCTGGTAGTCGCCCACCCGGAACTCGACGTACGCGGCCGGGGCCGGCGCGGGCGGCATGACGTAGTACGGGTCGACGCCGAGCACCTCGGTGTACCAGGCGACCGCCGCGGGGACGTCGTCGGACCAGAAGCTCACGGTCGTCAGGCCGCGCGGGGTCGTGGCGGCGGTGCGGGCGGTGGTCGCGCTCGGGGTCGTGCCGGTCGTGTCGCTCATCGTCGTGCTCCTCGTGCCGTGCGGTCCAGCAGCGGTTCGTGCTGATGCCTCCCACGCTACGGAGGATTGTGGAACGTGCGATTCCTCGACGCCTGCGAGGATCGAGGGATGCTGGACACCTCGGTACGGCTCCTGCGGCTGCTGTCGCTGCTGCAGGTGCGGCGCGAGTGGTCGGGCGCCGACCTCGCGGCGCGCCTCGACGTCACGACGCGCACTGTGCGCAACGACGTCGAGCGCCTGCGCCTGCTCGGCTACGAGGTGCGCTCGCGCACCGGGCCCGCGGGCGGCTACCGCCTCGCGGCGGGCTCCGAGCTGCCGCCGCTCCTGCTCGACGACGACGAGGCCGTCGCGGTCGCCGTCGGCCTCCAGGCGGCGGCCGCGGGGTCGGTCACGGGCATCGAGGAGACGTCGGTGCGGGCTCTGGCCAAGCTCGAGCAGTCGATGCCGTCGCGGTTGCGGCACCGCGTCGACGCGCTGCGCCGGGCGACCGTGTCGGCCGCGGCGGGCGGCCCGACGGTCGACGCCGAGGTCCTCACCACGGCCTCGACCGCGATCGCTCGCAGCGAGCGCCTCCGCTTCGACTACGTCGGGCGCGACGGCTCGGCGACCCTGCGCGACGTCGAGCCGCACCGCCTCGTCTACACGGGCCGCCGCTGGTACCTGCTCGCGTGGGACACCGCGCGCGAGGACTGGCGGACGTTCCGCGCCGACCGCATGAGCCCGCGCACGCCGGGCGGGCCACGCTTCGCCCCGCGCGAGCCTCCCGAGCCCGACGTCGCACGGCACGTCGTGCGCGGCGTCGGGTCGACCGCGTGGCGCCACCGGCCGCGCATCCGTTTCCTCGCGCCCGCGACGGAGATCGCGGCGCGCGTCACCCCGACCGCGGGCATCCTCACAGGGTCCGACGACGGCACGTGCGTCCTGGAGACCGGCTCGGACTCGCTGCTCGACGTCGCGGGCTTCCTCGCGACGGTCGACGCCCCGTTCGAGGTGCTCGACCCGCCCGAGCTGCGCGAGGTGCTGCGCCGCCTCGCCGACCTCTACGCGGCAGGAGCGCGCGAACCGTCGGGCGGTGCCGGCGCGCCGTAGTCGGCTACCCCGCGGGCCGCATGAGGGGCGGGTTGAGCACGGCGGGCACGGATGCGGGCGCCTCGTCCTGCCCGACGGCGTCGCGCGCCTCGAAAGGGTGCCGCGCCTCGGGCGCGAGCCGGTAGAGCGCGGCGGGTCGGCCCGTCCCGCCCGAGGTCGACTCTCCCGTCTCGACGAGGAACCCCGGGGTGCCGACCGCCTTGCGGTGGAAGTTGCGGGGGTCGAGGCGGGTGCCCCACACGGCCTCGTAGACCGCGCGGAGCTGCGCGATCGTGAACTCGGGGCCGCAGAAGGCGGTCGCGAGCGTCGAGTACTCGAGCTTGGCGCGGGCGCGCTCGACGCCGTCGCGCAGGATGCGGTGGTGGTCGAACGCGAGGCCGTCCGTGTCCGCGAGCACCTCCTCGACCGGGTACCAGCCGACCTGCGCGGCGTCGCTGCCTGCGGTGGGCAGGCCGTAGGTGGGTGCGAGCAGGAGGTGCGCGACGGTCAGCACGGGGCCGCGCGGGTCGCGGCCGAGCGGGCCGTAGGTGCGGAGCTGTTCGAGATGGCCGGGGACCGCGACGCCGGTCTCCTCGGCGAGCTCGCGGGCTGCGGCCTGCGGCAGGGACTCGTCGGGCAGGACGAACCCGCCCGGGAGTGCGAGCCGGTCCTGGAAGGGGTCGAGGAGCCGGGTCACGAGCAGGGCCTGGAGGGTGCCGTCGCGGACGGTGAGCGCGACGACGTCGACCGTGACGGGGATCCGGGCGGCCGAGGGCGGGGTCTCCAGGTGCTCGCTCATGCCCCCACCCTACCCCCTTATCGTCAGGTTGACGCTAAAGATGGTCCAGGCTTATCGTCAGAGTGACATAAACGACCACGACGGACGGAGCCTCCCATGGCCACCATCAAGCGCTACCCCTGGCTGCGACACTTCCTCGGCAGCCCCACGGGCGCCGTGATCCACCTCAGGGCGGGACACGTCGCGCACCACGGGATCGGCCAGGCGTTCTGGTTCCGCCCCGGCACCTCGGTCCTCAGCGAGGTCCCGGTCGACGACCAGGAGCTGCCCGTCCTCTTCCACGCCACGACGCGCGACCACCAGGACGTCACGGTCCAGGTCAACGTGACCTACCGGTTCGCGGACCCGGCCGTCGTCTCGCAGCGGCTCGACTTCGGGATCGACCCCGACACCGGGGCCGCCACGACCACGGGTCGCGACCAGGTCGCGACGATCATCGGCCAGCTCGCGCAGAGCCACGCGATCGACCACCTCGCCGCAGTCCCCCTGACGACCGCTCTCGAGCAGGGCGTGAGCCAGGTCCGGGCGCAGCTCGTGGGGGCGCTCGGGTCGGACGCGCGGCTGGCCTCGACCGGCATCGAGGTCCTCGGGGTCCACGTGCTCGCCGTCCGACCCGACGGCGACGTCGAGCGCGCCCTCCAGACCCCGCTGCGCGAGCACGTCCAGGCGGAGGCCGACCGGTCGACGTACGAGCGGCGGGCGCTGGCCGTCGAGCGCGAGCGCACCATCTCGGAGAACGAGCTCGCGAGCCAGATCGAGCTCGCGACCCGTCGGGAGCGGCTCGTCGCGCAGGAGGGCGCCAACCTCCGGCGCGAGGCCGAGGAGACCGCCGCGGCGGCGCTCGTCGAGGCCAGGGCCGCGGCCGAGCGGCGGGACCTCACGTCGGCCGCGCAGGCCGAGGAGATCCGCCGGCTCGGCGAGGCGAACAACGCGAAGTTCCGGACCGTCATGGACGTGTACGAGGGCATGGACCGGTCGACGATCCTCGCGGTCGCGATGC
Source organism: Oerskovia sp. NPDC057915 (assembly GCF_042887685.1). NCBI lineage: Bacteria > Bacillati > Actinomycetota > Actinomycetes > Micrococcales > Cellulomonadaceae > Oerskovia > Oerskovia sp. NPDC057915. The sequence continues at coordinate 30,705 of NZ_JBHVOS010000010.1, forward strand.
GCGACCTCGCCGGGGCTCTGCCCAAAATCGGCAGCCTGACCATCACGCCGGACCTGCTCAGCGGAGCGCTCGCCGCGTTCACCGGAGCGGGGGCCGTGGGCGGCCCGGTCACCGGGGCGACCGCCCCCAGCCGGGGAGCCTGACGTGCCCCTCCAGCGACGCGTGGTCGTCGTGCACCGGCGGACCGAGCTCGACGAGCTCCTCGACCGGCACGCGACCAGAGGTCAGGCCGAGTTCTTCCTCCGCACGCGGGGCCGCACGCTCGCGGCGGTCCAGGAGCGGCACGACGCCGTGAGCGAGGCCCGCGCCCGGGTCGCCTCCGCGATCCCCGAGGGGTGGCGGCGGGCCGACGTCGAGCGCGCCGACCTCGGCCGGTTCCTCGTCGCCCCCGAGGACGTCGTGGTCGTGGTCGGTCAGGACGGGCTCGTCGCGAACGTCGCGAAGTACCTCACGCACCAGCCCGTGCTGGGCGTCGACCCCGAGCCGGGCACCAACGCGGGCGCGCTCGTCCGGCTCGACGTCACCGCGGCCGTGCGTCTCCTGACCCGGGCGGGGAGGGTCGGGAGCACGCCCGGCGGCACAGGCCCTGGCAACCCCAGGCCCGACGGCGCCACGCCCCTCGACGACCTCGGCTGGCGGACCGAGGACCTCACGACGGTCGTGGCGCACCTCGACGACGGGCAGCACCTGTCCGCGCTCAACGAGGTCTTCGTGGGGCACCCGTCGCACCAGTCGGCGCGGTACCGGATCGCTGCCGACGGGCCGGGCGGTGGCCGAGGCGCAGGCGGGGAGCGCGGGGGCCGCGACGAGCGAGGTGCGGTGGGTGGTCGCGGGTCGGTGCCCGGGTCCGTCCGGAGGGAGCGGCAGTCGTCATCGGGCGTGATCGTCGCGACCGGGGCCGGGGCCACGGGCTGGTGCGCGTCGATCGCGCGCGAGCGCGGCGGGCGACGTCTCCCCGCGCCCACGGACCCCCTCCTCGCCTGGTTCGTGCGCGAGGCGTGGCCGTCGCCCGCGACGGGCGCGGACCTGACCGAGGGGCTGCTCGACGCGAGCGGCGAGCTCCGGCTCACGGTCGAGTCGGACCAGCTCGTGGTCTTCGGCGACGGCGTCGAGTCGGACCGGCTCGTCGCGACCTGGGGCCAGGAGATCGCGGTGCGCGTCGGGGAGGACCGGTTGCGGCTGGTGATCGGGTGACCTGGTCGTCGGCCGACCTGGTCGTCGGGTGACCTGGTCGTCGGGTGACCTGGTCGTCGGGTGACCTGGCCGTCGGGTGACCTGGCCGTCGCCGGGTGACCTGGCCGTCGCCGGGCGGGACTGCCCGAGGTCCGTCATGGTGGAGCGATGACGACGTATTCCGGGACGAAGGAGTTCGAGGGCGCGACCTTCGTCAGGGCCAGCTTCAAGGGCGCCACCCTGCGGTTCTCCGACGTGAGCGGCGTGACGATGCGCGCCGTCGACGTGGACGGGCTCGACATCGACAGCCACGACCTGTTCTTCGGCAGCCTGGTCGTCAACGGGATCGACGTGGTGCCGTACGTGGACGCCGAGCTCAACCGGCAGTTCCCCGGCCGCGAGCTGCAGAAGGCGCAGACCGTCGACGGGCTGCGCGAGGGGTGGGTCGCCGTGCAGGCCGCGTGGCAGGAGACCGTCGACGGCACGCCGCCGGACCTGGTCGACGCCCACGTCGAGGACGAATGGTCCATAGCCCAGACCCTGCGGCACCTCGTCCTGGCGACCGACGCCTGGCTCCGCGGCGGGATCCTGCGGATGGGGCAGCCGTTCCACGAGATCGGGCAGATCTTCACCGGCGCCGACCGGATGGGCTTCGACATGTCGATCTTCCGCGCGCAGCCACCCGAGTACGAGGAGATCCTCGCCGTGCGGGCCGAGCGACAAGGACTGGTGACCGAGTTCCTCGCCACGGCCACCCCCGAGCTGCTCGCGGAGGAGCGCGACGACCCGTGGGGCGGCGAGGACTGGCACCCCAGCGTCGGGGACTGCGTGCGCGTGATCCTGGAGGAGGAATGGGCGCACCTGCGCTACGTCCGACGAGATCTCGCCCTGCTGCGTGAGGCCCGGCCCACGTCGGCGTGAGGCTCCGGGCCTGGCGGGTCCGAGAGGCCACTCCTGCCGTCTTGGCCCCGTCGCCTGCGAGCGGTGTGCCACGCGGCGATGAGTTCCGCCTCGCACCACGGTCGGACCCGGGAGCGAAGGAACGAGAAAAGCCCCCGTGCTGGAACAGGTTGCGCAGAGCGCGCTAGTCCATCGGAGCGAACTGCTCCAGAACAACAGCGTCGTCGCACAAGGCCGGACCGGGCGTTCTGCTCGTCGAACCCGGGATCACCGATCCGGCCACAAACCTGCGACACCCCACAGCCAAAGCAATCAGCACCCAAAAAGAACAGGAAAAATCACTAACTCGCCCGCGGCCAACCGGCCTTTTCAAGTTCGGTAACCGTGTCACCAACAAGATACTTCAAGACGCGACCAGCGTCCCAGCCATCGGGCTCCAACCCTAACGGAAGACGCCAATGAATACGATCACGCAAAGGGGACGGCTGGTAGACGTTCAGGTGCAGAGCTGGGGATTGTCTCGTGTCATAATCGTATCGCGCTACGCAGACCGCGTCCTTCCCGGCATCCAAACACAAAGAGTATGGGTCATTACCAACATTCAATCCGGCAGAGCTCTCGAAGTGAACGTACCGAGAGGGATCGATCGGGTCAGAATGGTATCTCCAGTACCCGGTCAGAAACCAATCGCCCTCAAGGGCGCATTCAAAATTTACCTGATCGATATATGCCGCCGCGAACGGCTCTGAACCGTGTGGATGCTTGATCTGTACGCGAGCGTTCCAGATCTCCAACGCTTGGAGCGACTGGCGGACTGCCCGGCGCTGGTCCTCCGCAGCCTTCTCAACGCCCGAGATCTTTCCCATCAAGCGCGCCGAACGACTTCATCGACAACGATCGAACGAAGATCGCTACTAATCTCAAGAATGTCGAAAACCAAGTCGTCAACAGCACGCCGTGCAGACCACCATGCCTGCGCCCGTTCGACGGCACCTTCCAAAGACAACGTGAGCAGGACCGCATCAGCCGCACGAGCGAGACTCTGCCAGCCGACATTGTCCAAATCCGGCCATGGGAGGCGCCGCAAATGGCCTTCAAGGATCTCCACAGTCTCATCTGCTCTTGGCTCGCCAGCCCCCCGCAGCCACCACTGAGCGAATGCGCTATTAAAGTATGCGACCATTCCAAGCAACTTCTCAATCGTGGGGTCACCAACTGCGACCGCGAACGCACCAGCCGTACCCTTTGGCGCAACCACGTCACCCACCGGGTCCGAAGCAGCGCATGGCTCTAGCCCGAACGCCCGAACCAGAACCTTGGGCCCCAGCCACGTGTCGATCTTTCCGAGTTGCGTATTCGCGGGACGCCCACCAAGCGCCGCAATAACACCATCCAGCGCCCGCCCACGCACTGAATTGGCCGGAAATGGGACGACGATACGACGCTCGACATCGGCAGCGACACGGAATGGCAACACGTCGGGCCCTTTGACAAACTTCGGCAGCACATCAAGCGGGATTCGGTAGCCGCGAACGACCGCTGACCGCCGGTTCAGACGCTCTGGCTCAACTACGAATCGCTTGTTCGCACCCGACTGGATGCCGGACGCGATCGTGATGCCTTCGACGGCTCCCAATTCGCACCATCGGGCGCCAATGTGAGATTGCAAACTGTTCCAACGTAGTTCAAAAGCAGACCACGACGGCGCGTTATCCAGAACCTCTCTCGCCACGATCGATTGACGGGTTATCTGTCTACGGGTCTCCGGATCAAGCAGAAGCGATGCATCCACCCGAGAGTCCCGCACGTCTTCCACATGGACAATAGGTTTGGGCTGACCGCCGAAAGTTACCAGGGCGACGTAAGCAGAGACGCTCGGGAACAAGCGTGCACCACGGTAGTCCTGGAGGGTGCGAAGACCGCGGATGGTCATAAGGCGACGAACAGCCGATCCGGTAAGACCAGTTAGGGCCTTCCGAGGCAAAACGAATCCGGCCATTCCTCCATCATCCAGAAGGCGCGCGGAAAGTTCAACAAAGTAGTAGGCAAGATCGGCGCCCCATTCATGCGTTTGAGAGAACTCTGCGCGTACACCCTGACGATACTGTGCCGTCGAACGGGAAGCTCGGGTCTTTTGTGCACCGAAAGGAGGGTTCGCCAGGATAACTTGGAATCGACCTTCTCGGATCACCTCAGCCCATGGGACACCTCCAACCAACGGGGCGCCCGGAGGCGAAAGTAGCGAGTCGCCAAGGAGAAGATTGCTGCCCATGGCAGGAAGGCTGCTGTCACCCCCTAGGTCGGCCTCTTCGTAAAGCGCAACCTGAGCAAGCATGAGCGCTGATTCATCTTGATCGGCGCCGAATATGCTGCAGGCCAAGAGCTCGCGGCGCTCTCCCTGCGACAGCGCACTGCCCTTTCTCGCCCCGAAGTACTCGCGCAACACACGGTACGACGCCAATAAAAAGGCGCCCGAACCGCACGCGGGGTCCAACACCCTTACCTGCGACGGACTTTCTGGCGCATTTTCCTCAAGCCACGGTTCCAGAGTCGCTCGGGCCAACTCCATTGCGATCGCAGTGGGGGTGTAGAAAGAGGCGCGCTGACTGCGGTCGTCAGTCTCGTTGACGACAGGGAAAAGAGTCCCTTCGTCGTGATCAATGGCTGGTCTCTTTCCGAGATAGGACTCGTACAGGCGGCCCGATACGTCGTTCGGTGTCAGTTGAAAATCGAGATGCAGTCGCTGCCAGGGTTCCGTGAGCGCCTCAATGGTGGCACGCAGGGCCGCAGGAGGTATTACCTCGATTGGCAGAGCTTCCCGCGTGAACAGTTCCGAACGCAGCGTCCTTGAATAGTGCCGAACTATTCTCGCAAGAGACTCTTGCAGGTCAGAAGCCTCAAGCACGGTCGAAACACGGGCTAGGCTTTCGTCGGGATGGCGGTCTTCGATAAAGCGGATGAATAGCAACTGGTGGAACAGGCGCATCACCCTTAGATCGTCCGCACTACCATCACTCTCAATGGCGCGCTCAGAGACGACGGCGGCGCGCAACCGAGCAAGCGCTTGTCCCAAATTCTGCGCGAGGTCCGGCTGCTGCTTGCCCAGTCCAGTTCGAAAGCTCACTGGCTCATCGTTGACGATACTTGACGGGGAGAGCAGTTCCAATAGATTTGCGGTCGCCGCCAGATTACTGCTGCTCTCTTGCACCAGCGGGGAGTCGCCAGGGAGCGACGTCCAATAGGTCGTCTGATGCAGTTGCACGCGCTCGGGCGTCCAAATCAATGTGTACGGGGCCTCGCTGCTATATCCCATGCTCATGGGGCCCATCACGGCGCCAGCATCTCCGGCGTGGACTTGCGGCGCGTCGCCACCGACAATCAGTATTTTCGGCTGACCACCGAGTTGCGCGATCACGACCCCGTCACGCTTAGTGTCCCTCTCCAGGGAGCTGGAAGGCCACCCCACGCTTATAAGGGCACCCGCGAGAGCGTCGATGCTTGGCTCGCGCGTAGCAGCGCGAGCAGACTGCATGATGTCAGCCATGCTGCTCATTGCGGCGTACTCTCCCGATCCAGCGCCTATTGCTCGGTGGACACGCTGCCCTCCGAGATGCATCTGCTACCGTACATTGCAGTTGAGGCTCCGCCAAGTTTCTTGCCCTCTCGGCGTGTCGTAGCGCGCGGGTACTGGCGCCCCAGACCGGGCGCTGACACCGGAGCCCGCTGTCCTCAGCGCGGTCGACGGCGTGTACCAGTTCTCCGGAGAGTCTTCTTGGGTTCGCCTCGCTAGTCGCATCACAGCCTGTGCACCTTGTCGCCGGGCCAGCAGGGGAACATCCGGCGCAACGGTTATCTGACCCGTGATTGCGGCACCCAACATCGGCCGCGGTATCGGCTCGCCCCCAGTGGCCAACTATTCCTCGAGGAATCGCGCGACTCGAAGTGCGGTGCGTTTGTCGCTCAGCGCCCCCGGTACTCCACACACTCGACGTCCGCGACCGTCGCGGTCGTCGTCCCGCGGCCCGTCGCGTACGGGCCGACCCACACGCCCAGGAAACCGCCTGCCTCGGGCGAGCTGAGCCGGCCGCCGTGCACGGTCGCGACGGCGTGGAAGCCCCGCAGGGTCCGGACCCCGAGCGCGTACTCCTGCCCGACGGCGTGCAGCACCACGTCCACGGGTCCCTCGGACAGGCCCAGCGGCCCGAGTGCGGCGCGTCCCGCGACGACCTCCTCGCCGCCGAGGCGTTCGACCACGAGCACCTCGCGCCCGCCGGCCTCCGGGCTCGGCACGGTGCCCGGCGCGGAACCGGACACCGCGCCCAGCCGCCGAGCCGCACCGGCTGCCCCGCCTGGAGCGGCAACAGCCGCCCGTGTCACGACCGCCGCGATCCATGCTTCCTCGGACTGGCGCACCGCGAGCCCGGCCCACTCGTCGGGCCCGGCGGGGTCGACGTCGACGCGCACGGTCAGGTCCATGTCCGTGTGCTGCTGGCGGCGCCCCAGGAACGCGGGGGTCGCCACGTCGGACAGCGTCGCGGGCAGCAGCGGGAGCCGCAGGTGCCAGGGCCGCTCGGTCAGGGACCAGAACCGGTCCCCGGTCCGTACCTGGTTCCACACCGGAGGGAGCTCCTCGCCGGGCCCGTCGAACGTCTCGTGCACGACGACGGCGCCCGCCCCGGCAGGCCGGCCAGCCTCGGCCGGCGCTCCTGCTTCGTCGAGCCGGCCCTCCACCGCAGGAGGTCCCACCTCCGCGGAGAGCCCCGACCGCACGGCCGAACCCGCCCCCGGGAGCCGCGCTCCGACGTCGGGCAGGGGGAAGGTCCCCGCGACGTGGCCGACGCCCGGGGCGACCACGGGCCACCCGTCCTCCCAGACCACGGGCGCGAGGAACGTCTCCCGCCCGAGGTTGGGGTAGTAGCCGCCGTAGGGGCGGCTGCCGAGCAGGACCATCCACCACTCGCCTGCGGCGGTCTCGACGAGGTCCGCGTGCCCGACGCCGACCACGGGGAAGTCCCGGCCCAGGTGGCGGTGCGTGAGGACCGGGTTCGCGGGGTTGCCCGTGTACGGGCCGGTCACGGTGTCGGCGCGCGCGACCGAGACCGCGTGCCGGTGCTCGGTGCCGCCCTCGGAGGCGAGCAGGTAGTAGTGGCCGCCGACCCGGTACAGGTGCGGGCCCTCGGCCCAGACCGCGCCGTGGAGCGCGCCGCGCCACAGGACGTGCTCGGGGCCGACGAGCGTCCCGGCGGCGAGGTCGAGCTCGCGCAGCCACACCTCGGTCTGGCCCTCCCACTCCCCCGGGTCGGCCAGGCGCGCCGCGGTGAGCCACACGCGCGTTCCGCCGCCGGGACCGGCTGCGTCGCCGGGACCGGCAGCGTCGCCGGGACCGGCAGCGCCGTCCTGACCGGCAGCGTCGTCCTGACCAACAGCGTCGAAGAACAGCGACGGGTCGATCCCCTCGCCCTCGAGCCACACGGGGTCGGACCACGGCCCGGCGGGGTCGGTCGCGGTGACGAGGAGGTGCCCGCCCCGGCCCTGCGTGTGGACGAGCGTCGTGACGACGTAGAACGTCCCGGCGTGGTGGCGGATCGTGGCGGCGTACAGCCCGCCCGACGACGGCACGCTCGACAGGTCCACCTGGTCGGCCCGGTGGATCGCGTGGCCCACCTGCGTCCACGTCACGAGGTCGTGGCTGTGGAAGACGGGCAGGCCCGGGAAGTACTCGAACGTCGACGTGACGAGGTAGTAGTCGTCGGGCGCTCCGCCCGAGCCGGGGACCCGGCAGATGCTCGGGTCGGGGTGCGTCCCGGGCAGGACGGGGTTCGCGAAGGTCGCGGCCGCCGGACCCGAGGTCGGCAGGGCGACGGGGGTCGGCCTGCCGACCGACCTCGGGTCCGGTACCACGTCAGCCCACCACGAGCGGCGCGTGCAGCTCGCGCGTGTGGTCGACCACCCGTACGTCGCCCACGAGGGACACCGGCGCCACGAGCCGGACGTCGGCGCTCGACGCCCCGAACCGCAGCTCGATCGCACCCGGCTCGACGATCCGCCGCCCGTCGCGCCCCGTGAAGGACAGGACGTCGGCGGGCACGGTCGCGCTCACGCGTGCCGAGGCGCCCGCGGCGAGGGGCACGCGCAGGTACCCGACGAGCCGCTGCACGGGTCGCACGACCGAGGCCACGGGGTCGTGCGCGTAGAGCTGCACGACCTCGACGCCGTCGCGCCCACCCGTGTTGCGCACGACGAACGACGCCTCGAAGGACCCGTCGGTCGCGGCCTCGGCCACGCTCACCACGAGGTCCGACCACTCGAAGGTCGTGTAGGTGAGGCCGTGGCCGAACGCGAAGGCCGCGGTCGGGTCGATGTTCGACACGTCGGTCGCCTGCGCGAGCGTCGCGGCCAGGTAGGACGTGGGCTGAGCGCCCTCGGTCCCGGGCACGCTCACGGGCAGCCGGCCCGACGGCGCCACGCGCCCCGACAGGACGCCCGCGACCGCGGGGGTCCCCTCCTCGCCCGCGAAGAACGCCTGCACGATCGCCGCGGCGCCGGGCTCGCCCGGTGCGGTGGTCGCGGCCGCGCCGAGCGCGTAGGGACGACCCGAGAGGATCGTCGCGACCACGGGACGGCCCGTGGCGAGGAGCGCGTCGAGCAGGTCCTGCTGGGCGCCGGGCAGGCGCAGCGACTCGGCGTCGCAGCCCTCGCCGCTCGTGCCGCGACCGAACAGGCCGGCCCGGTCACCCAGGGCGACCACGACGACGTCGGCCTCGCGGGCGAGCTCGACCGCCGCCGCGATACCCGCGCGGTCGGCCGCCGCGACCTCGGCCGTGCTCACGGCCCCGGCCGAGGACGGGTCGGCCGTGCCGTCGAGCGTGATCGCGGGCAGCACGTCGAGAGCGACTCCCGGCAGCTCGGCGCGCAGCGACGCGGCGAGCGTGGGCAGCGAGATCCCGAGCGGGATCTCGGGGTGGGCCAGGCCCACGTGCGCGGGGAACGAGTAGCAGCCGAGCACGGCCATGGGGTCCTCGGCCGTCGGGCCGACGAGCGCGATGCGACCGACGCCCGGGCCGAGCGGCAGCACGCCGTCGTTCGCGAGCAGGACCACGGCCTGCTCGGCGACCTCGCGTGCGAGCGCCCGGTTGGCGGGGGTGTCGAGGTCGACGGTCCCGCGCAGCGCGGCGACCGCGACCTCGTCACCCGCCCCGGCGACTGCCGCGAGCACCTCCCCGGGCACGTCGCGCAGCACGGCCGGGACGGGGTCCCAGTCGGCGTCGAGCAGGCCGAGCTCGACCTTCTGGCGCAGGACGCGCTCGAGCGCGCGGTCCACGAGCGCGACGTCGACGTCCCCGGCCTCGAGGGCAGCGACGAGCGGCTCGCCGAACGTCTTGACGGTCGGCAGCTCGACGTCGACCCCGGCTGCGAGCGCCGCGGCGGCGGCCTCGGCCCAGTCGCCCGCCACGCCGTGCATGATCTTGAGGAACGCGATCCCGAAGTAGTCGGCGACGACGGTCCCGTCGAAGCCCCACGTGTCGCGCAGCAGACCGGTGAGGAGCTCGCGGTCGGCGGCCGAGGGGATGCCGTCGGTGTCGGTGTAGGCGTGCATGACCGAGCGCACGCCGCCCTCGCGCACGGCCATCTCGAACGGCGGCAGGATGACGTCGGCACGCTCGCGCGCCCCCATCGAGACGGGCGCGTGGTTGCGGCCGCCGCGCGAGGCCGAGTACCCGGCGAAGTGCTTGAGCGTCGCGACGATGCCTGCGGACTCCAGACCCTGGACGTAGGCCGTGGCGACGGTCCCGACGAGGTACGGGTCCTCGCCGATGGTCTCCTCGACGCGGCCCCAGCGGGCGTCGCGCACGACGTCGAGCACGGGGGCCAGGCCCTGGTGCACGCCGACCGACCGCATGTCGCGACCGATCGCGGCTGCCATGCGGCGCACGAGCGCGGGGTCGAACGACGCACCCCAGGACAGCGGCACGGGGTAGGCCGTCGCGCCCCAGGCCGAGAAGCCGGCGAGGCACTCCTCGTGCGCGAGGGCGGGGATGCCGAAGCGGTTCGCGGAGCGCACGCGCTCCTGGGTGCGCAGCAGCGACAGCGCGCCCAGCGCCGGGTCGACAGGGTTGGTCCCGAAGGGCCTGGTGAGCTGCCCCAGCCCGTCGGGCAGGATCGCGTCGAGGTCGACGCCGTCCTCCATGTCGTGCTGGTGGGGGGCGACCTCGCCGCCCTCGGCCGACGCGCCGACCCACACCCCGAAAAGCTGGGCCACCTTCTCGCGCAGCGTCATCTCCGCCATGAGGGCCTTGACGCGGGTCGCCGTGCCGACCGACGGGTCGGACCACACGGGGAGGGTCTCCCCGCCGGAGCCGGGCATGGTGGAGGACGGCAGGTTCGTCTGAAGAGTCATCGTGGGGCTACTTTCCGCCGACGCCCATGAGGCCCTGGACCAGGGCACGCCGGGCGAACAGGTACACGAGCAGGATCGGGATCATCGACATGACGACCGCCGCGAGGAGGCCGGGGATGTTGACGCCGTACTGCGTCTGGAAGTTGAAGAGGCCGAGCGTGATGACCTTGGTCGACTCGGACTGGGTGAGGATCAGGGGGAAGAGGAACCCGTTCCACGCCTGCAGCGCCGAGTACACGACGATCGTCGCGACGCCGCCCTTGGACAGCGGCAGGACGAGCTGCATGAACACCCGCTTGGGCGACGCCCCGTCGAGGGCCATGGCCTCGTAGAGCTCGTTGGTGATGTCGCGCATCGAGCCGCTGAGGATGATCGTGCAGATCGGCAGGCAGAACGCGGCGGTCGGCAGGATCACGCCGATCAGGTTGTCGTACAGGCCCACGACCGAGATCACGTAGAAGATCGGGACGATCACGGCGCTCGCCGGGACCGCGAGGCCCAGCAGGAACATCCGGAAGATGCCGGTGGTGGCGCGCGACCGGTTGCGCACGATCGCGTACGACAGCGGCGGCACGAGCAGCACCACGATCCCGACCACGGCGACCGTCACGACGAGCGTGTTGAGGAAGTAGCGGCCGAAGCCCTGGTCGAACGCGTTGGTGAAGTTGTCCAGCGTGAACGTGGTCGGCAGGGACAGGGGGCCGCCCTCGGCGTACCCGGCCTGCGTCTGGAACGACGCGGTGACGAGCACGTAGAGGGGGATCGCGACGATCAGGAGCCAGATCGTGACCGCGACGCCCGCGCCCCAGTTGGGCCGGTTGCGGCTGCCCTTCCCTGCCCGACGCCGCAGTGGGACGCCCGCGCTCGTCGCGCCCGGGCGGGACGCACCACCCGGGGTGGGCGACGTCGTCGGGCCGGAGACCTGCTCCGCGGGGGTGACGCTCAGGTCGTTGCTCATCACACGCCCTCCAGCTCGCTGCGCATCTTGTCGTACCCGGACAGGCGGACCATGACCAGGGAGATCGCGGTCGCCGCGACGACCAGGACCACGGCGATCGCCGACGCGAGCCCGAAGTCGAAGCCGCGGAACGCCTTCTGGTACATGTAGAAGGCCGTGATGGTCGTGTCCGTCCCGGGCCCGCCGTTGGTCAGGATGAGGACGGTGTCGAACGTCGTGAGGCCGCCGACGACCATGAGGATGACCGACGTGATCATGGTGTTGCGCAGCTGCGGGAACGTAATCGCGAAGAACGAGCGCACGCGCCCGGCGCCGTCGATCTCGGCCGCCTCGTAGAGCATGGGCGGCACGGCCTTCGCCGCGCCCTGGTAGATCAGGGCGTGCAGCGGCGTGAACTGCCACAGGCTCACGAACACCAGGACCGCGATCGCGGTCGACTGGTTGCCGAACAGGTTGCCGTCGCCGAAGAGCCACTCCATCTGGGCCGGGACGCCGAAGTTCGGGTCGAGCACCGCGCGCCACAGGACCGACACCGCGGCCGCCGACAGCAGCAGCGGCACGAAGAAGATCGCCGAGAGCACCGCGCGGTTCCACTGGTGGCCCGCGGCCCACACGCCCAGCAGCATCGCGACCGGGGTCTGGGTCACGACGCCGAGCGCCGTCAGCACGAGCGAGAGCCCGATGCTCTTGAGCATCACGGGGTCGTCGAGGAGACGGGACCAGTTCTCGGTCCCGACGAACTCGGGGCTGCCCAGGCCGCTCCACTGCGTGAACGACAGCACGAGCACGAGGACCATGGGCAGGAGGGCGAAGAGCCCGAAGAACAGGGCGGCGGGCAGGGCCCAGACCACGCCCGGGCGACCGACCTGGAGGTCGGCGGCGCCCGGGCGCGTGCGCCCCTGGGGTGCGCGGGTGGTCATGACGATCTCCGTCCGGGGGACCGGGTCAGCGCGAGGCCGGCAGGGACTTCATCGCAGCGATGAAGCCGTCGGCGTCGATCTGGCCGCTGAAGAACTGCTGGACCGCGATCTTGAGCGGGGTGCCGGCAGCCGGGGGGAAGGCCTGGTCCCAGGACATCTGGAAGTGCGGCGCGTTCTTCACGAGGTCGAACTGGAAGGCGGCGTACTCGGGGCTCGCGGCCTGGTCCAGGAACTGCTCGGTGTTGGTCGTGGTCGGCAGGTTGCCGATCGCGAGCTGCGCCTCGACGAACTCGTCCGAGTACATGAGCTTGAGGAAGTCGCGCACGGCGTCCGGGTAGCGGGTCTTGGCGAGCACCGAGTAGAAGTTGTTGGTGTTGCCGGTGATGTTGGCCGCGTCGCCCTTGCCGCCGTCGATCGCGGGGAAGGCCGTGTAGCCGAGGTTGGCGTCGGTCCACGCGGGGTCCACGTCGTAGTGCGTCGAGTAGTTCCACGAGCCCATGAGCTCGAACGCCGCCTTGCCCGTGCGCAGGAGCGCGGGCGAGCCGCCGTCGGTGAACTTCACCGAGTCGAAGTTGGTGCCGAACGCGCCGGCGTCGATGAGCTCGGACAGCTTGTCGAGCGCCTCGTGGCTCTCGGCCGAGTCCCACACGTCGGTCTCGCCCGCGAGGGCCTTCTCGAAGAGCTCGGGGCCTGCGACGCGGTCGAACGCGTACTGGTACCACATGAGGGTCGGCCACTGGTCGGCGCCGCCGAGGGCGATCGGGGTCACGCCCTTGGCCTTGAGCGTCTCGACCGCGGCGAGGAGCTCGTCCCAGGTCTCGGGGGCCTCGATGCCGGCGTCCGCGAGGACCTGCTTGTTGTGGAACAGCATGACGGGCTGCGTGCCGCGCATGGGGATGCCGTAGGGCGTGCCGTCGATCACGGCCGAGTTGAACACCGCGGGCAGGAACGCGTCCTTGAGCTGGGGGTCCTCGGCGATGAAGTCGTCGAGGGGGAGCAGGAGGTCGGCGTCGACGAAGGGCTCGATCGAGCCGCCGCCCCAGTTGAAGAAGACATCCGGCGCCGCGTTGGTGTCGATGATCGTCTGGAGCTTCTGCTGGTAGTCGGCGCCGGGGATGGTGTCGAGGACGACCTTGACGTCCGAGGTCTTGTTGAACGTGTCGACCATCTGCTGCTCGACCTTGTTGGTCGCGTCCCCGTAGACCATGACGTGGATCTCGTTCTCGGGGCGGCTCGACCCACCGGAGTCCCCGCTCGCGCACGCTGCGAGCGGGAGGACCAGCGCCGACGCCACGGCCGCGGCCGTGAGCGACTTCCGCGTTCTTGTGTTCATCATCGAACCCTTTCGAAAGTTTCGGCGTCTGCGCCGAAAGTACTCGGTTGCCCTGGACTCTAAGTCGCGAATCCGCCGCGGTCAACACCGAGTCTGAACCGTTATCTCCTGCGAGAAGCCTGAGAACTGCTCATCGAGACCCCGAAGATCACCCGTCGAAACTTTCCGTCCGAAGCGCTACGCTGACCCGCATGACCGACGACGTTCTTCCCGGCCGGGTCACGCTCGCCGCCGTGGCGGCCGAGGCCCAGGTGTCCCTCTCGACCGTGTCCAAGGTGCTCAACGGGCGCACCGACGTGTCCGCAGGGACCCGCGACCGGGTCGAGGCGCTGCTCGTCCAGCACGGCTACCGGCGCCGCAAGAGCCCCACCGCCTCGGCCCCCCTCATCGAGATCGTGTTCCACGAGCTCGAGAGCATCTGGGCCATGGAGCTCATCCGCGGCGTCGAGGACGTCGCGCGCGAGCACGGCGCGAGCGTCGTCCTGACCGAGTCGGGCACCCGGCACGCCCCCGGGCCCGAGTGGATCGAGGGCGTCCTCGCCCGCCGCCCGCTCGGCGTCGTGCTCGTCTTCTCGACGCTGCCCGCGGCCGTCAAGGAACAGCTCCGGTCCCGTGCCATCCCGTTCGCGGTCATCGACCCCGCCGGGGACCCCGAGCCCGACGTCCCGTCGGTCGGCTCCGCGAACTGGCAGGGCGGGCTCATGGCCACGCGCCACCTCATCGAGCTCGGCCACCGTCGCATCGGCGTCATCACGGGCCCCGAGGACATGATGTGCTCGCTCGCCCGCCTCGACGGCTACCGGTCGGCGCTCGGTACGGCCGGGATCGCGGCGGACCCCGACCTGGTGCGCTTCGGCGACTTCCACCCGCAGGGCGGCACCGACCGCGCCGAGGAGCTCCTGAGCCTGCCCGAGCCTCCCACCGCGATCTTCGCGGGCTCGGACCTCCAGGCCCTCGGCGTGCTCGAGGCCGCGCGCCGCCACGGGCTGCGCGTCCCCGACGACCTCTCGATCGTCGGGTACGACGACGTCCCCGTGGCCCGCTGGTCCAGCCCCGCGCTGACCACGGTCCACCAGCCGCTCCAGGAGATGGGGCAGGAGGCGGCGCGGCTCGTCCTCAAGGCGCGCGACGGCGACGTCACGAACACGCGCATGGACCTCGCGACGAGCCTCGTAGTGCGCGGGAGCACGGCGGCCCGCTAGGCCCCGGTACCCCGGTACCCCGGGGCCGGCGATCCCGCCACCGGGGGCCGGCGTGAGGCTCCTCACGCGCATCTCGCGTCACGTCGGGCCTGCGCGCGTGTCTACCGTGGTGAACGCACAACCCCGGAGGACGCACCATGAGCACCCAGCACGCCACCGAGCCCGCCCCCGTCACGGCCGGGCTCTCGCGCCGCGAGATCCACCACGCCCAGACCTCGTCCCCTGCCCCGAGCCTCTGGCAGCGCCTGCACACCACGCCCACGCACCCCGTCGCCCTCACGGTCACGACCATGGCCCTGGGCATCCTCGCGGGCATCGGCGCCGGAGCGCTCCTCAACCTCTGACGGGACCTACGGCCCGGGCCGCCCGGGACCTCCAGCACGTGAGGTGAGGCTCACCTCACGTCTAGCGTCGGAAGCATGAACCTGGCTGAGGTCCCCCCGGGGGCGCACGTCGTCCTGTCGTCGGTCCGCGAGGACGCCGCCACCTCGCCCGGCGCCGGGGTCCGTCTGCGCGAGCTGGGACTTCGCCCGGGTGCCGGGATGACCGTGGCGCTGCGGACCCCGTTCGGCGGGCGCGTCGTGCTCGTCGGCCGCCGCCGCATCGCGCTCGACGCCGCGACGGTCCGCAGGCTCGAGATCGCGTCGTGAGCTGCCCGCACTGCGAGGGGGGCCCAGCACACGACAAGAGGCCCGACGGCGCCGCTCACCTGCCCGCGCAAGGTCGCCGACGCGGGACCGGCCCGGGTGCGCCGCTCGACGCGACCGACCACCACGCCGCGCGGATCCTGCTCGTCGGGACGCCCAACTCCGGGAAGTCGACGCTCTTCAACCGTCTCACCGGCGCCCGCCAGACCACGCGGAACGCTCCGGGGACGACGGTCGAGCTCGCGCGCGGGACCTGGCGGCCCGGGCCCGGAGGTCGAGAAGGCGCCGGGGCACCTGGCACCGCGGGCACCCCGGGCACCCCGGGCACAGCCCGGACCGCCCTCGCAGCCCCACCGACCCTCGCGATCGTGGACCTGCCGGGCACCTACTCGCTGACCCCCGTCTCCCCCGACGAGGCCGTGACCGCGGCGGAGGTCGCCCGCAGCTCGGCGGGCACGGCGGGTACCCCGGGCGCGGCGGGAACGGTGGGCACGGCGGGCACAGCGGGCTCGGCGGGCACGGCGGGTACCCCGGGCGCGGCGGGAACGGTGGGCGCAGCGGGCGAGACCGCCGTCTGCGTGCTCGTCGCCAACGCCGCCGAGCTCCACAGCGCGCTGTTCCTCCTCGGGCAGGTCGCCGCCCTGACCGACCGTGTCGTGGTCGCCCTGACGATGACCGACGTCGCCACGGTCGACGGCCTCGCCGTCGACCCGGCGCGGCTCTCCGAGCGGCTCGGTGTCCCCGTCGTCGACGTCGATCCCCGCACGGGCCGCGGCACCGAGGAGCTGGCCGACGCGGTCCGGGCGGTCGCGCACGAGGCGCGCGGCGTCGTCGGGCTCCCTTCCGTCGCGGGTACCAGGGTGCCCATGGCCCCGGAGGCCGACGCCGACCTCGACCGGATCGACGCGCTGCTCGGATGGGCCGACGACGTCGTCGAGGCGGTCGGCGCCCACCACGTCGCGACCGGGAGCCGGGCCGACCGGATCGACCGGTGGCTGCTCAACCCGTGGGTCGGGCTGCCCGTGTTCGTCCTGACCCTGTGGGCGCTGTTCCAGCTCGCCACGTGGGCAGCGGCGCCGATCATGGGCGCCGCCGAGGCGCTCGTCACCGGCCCCGTCGCGGGCGTCGTCTCGTGGGCGCTCGCCGGCCTGGGCCTGGGCGGCGGGTGGTTCGAGGGACTGCTGGTCGACGGGGTCGTCGCAGGTGTCGGCGTCGTCGTCGCGTTCGCGCCGCTCATGGCCATGATGTTCCTCGCGATCGGGCTGCTCGAGGACTCGGGCTACGTCGCACGGGTCGCGGTGCTCGCGGACCGGCTCATGCGCTCGGTCGGGCTCGACGGCCGCGTCATCATGCCGCTCATCGTGGGGTTCGGCTGCAACCTGCCCGCCCTCGCGGCCACCAAGACGCTCCCGCACGCCCGGCAGCGCCTGCTCACGGGACTGCTCGTCCCCTACGCGTCGTGCCCCGCGAGGCTGACCGTGTACGTCCTGCTCGCCGGGACGTTCTTCCCCCGGCACACGGGCCTCGTGGTGCTCGCCATGTACGTGCTGAGCGTGCTGCTCGTGCTCGGCGGGGCGCTCGCCCTGCGCGGCACGCTGTTCCGCGACCTGGACCGGGAGCCCCTCGCACTGGTCCTCCCGGCGTACCACGTGCCGCGCCTCGGCCCGCTCCTGACGACCACGGGCCGTCGCGTGCTCGCGTTCCTGCGCGGCGCGGGCACGATCATCGTCGCGGTCCTCGTCGCCGTGTGGCTGCTGCTCGCGATCCCCGTCACCGCGGGCCACACGTTCGGCGAGGTCCCCGTGCACGACTCGGCGTACGGCCGCCTGACCGACCAGGTCGCCCCCGTGTTCGCCCCTGCGGGCTACGGCGACTGGCGCACGACGTCGGCCCTGGTCACGGGGTTCGTGGCCAAGGAGGTCGCCGTCGGGGCGCTCGCGCAGGCGTACGCAGTGGACGAGCCGACCGGGTCGTCGCCGGGCGAGCTCGGCGAGCAGCTGCGCGCCACGCTCGACAAGACCTCGGGCGGGCACGCCCCGGCCGCCGCGCTCGCGTTCATGGTCTTCGTGCTCGCCTACACGCCGTGCCTCGCGACGGTCGCCGAGCAGAAGCGCCTGTTCGGCTGGCGCTGGACGCTCGGGGCGGTCGTGGCCCAGCTCACGGTCGCGTGGGTCCTGTCGGTCGCGACGTTCCAGCTGCTGCGGCTCGTCTGGTGAGCCCGACGGCGTACGCCCCCGCACAGCACCGCACCCTGGCGCGCCCGGTGCTGGCGAGGCTCCGCGCGGGCGACACGACCGACGAGGCCGCGGCCGCGCTCGGCCTCGACCCCGGGCTGGTCGACGCGACCGTGGCGCAGCTCGTCCGGCTGGGGCTCGTGCAGGTCGCGGGTCCCCCGCGGGCCGGAGGCGCCTGCTCGGGCTGCCCGGGCACGCCGGGCACCCGGGGTGCTCTTGGTGCGCCGGGCACCCCTGGCACCCCGGGTGCTCTTGGTGCTCCAGGCACCCCGGGTGCCGCGCCGGTCGCCGGCCGCCGCCTCCCGTCGGCCTGCACGGGCTGCCCGCTGGCACCACGCTCCCGCTGAGTGCGGAGTAGTTGTCGTCGATCGGCCGCCGCGGCGACAAGTACTCCGCACTCAGGGGCCCCTCCGTCCGTCCCGCCCTGGCCGCGGCCGACCGACCACGGCGCGCTCCGCCGTCGGGCGCTCCCGCGCGGCCCGGCTGGTGCTCCCCGCGCGGCCCGGCGCCGCGCCCGGCAGACTCGAAGAAGTGAGCCCCGCACCCCGCGCCCCTCGTCCGGACCGTCGGCCGAGCCGTGCGCTGGGCTGGACGGTCGCCGCAGGGGTCGGGGCGCTCGCGTTCCTCGTGCGGTGGCACCTCGTCGGCGGGACGGTCGGCCTGCGCGGGTATCACGGCTACGACGACGGCGTGTACTTCTCGTCGGCCGTGGCGTTCGTGCACGGCCTCCTGCCCTATCGCGACTTCCTGCTCCTGCACCCGCCCGGCTCGATGCTCGCACTGACGCCCTTCGCGGCGCTCACCGCGTGGACGAGCGACAGCGACGCCCTGGTCGCCGCGCGTGCGGGCTTCCTGCTCGTCGGGGCGGCGAACGCCGTGCTGGTGACGCGGGTCGCGCGCCGGTGGGGCACGCCCGCGATGGTCGTGGGCGGAGTCCTGTACGCCGTGTCGTTCGCCGCGGCGTGGGCCGAGCGCGTGACCCTGCTCGAACCGCTGGGGTCCCTGTGCCTGCTGGGCGGGGTCGTGCTGTTGCTGCGCGGCCTCGACGCGGACCGGCACCCCGCGACCGGCTCCAGGGACGGCTGGCTGTGGGCGGGCGGCGCGGTCCTGGGGCTCGGCGTGACGGTCAAGATCTGGGGTGTCGTGCCGCTCGCGGTCGTGGTCGTCTGGTTGCTCGTGACGGCGGGGTGGCGGGTCGCGGTGCGGGCGGGCGCGGGGGCCGTCGGGGCGGTCGTGGTCGTGGTGGCGCCGTTCGCGCTGGCCGCGGGCACGGACATGTTCCGCATGGTCGTGCTCGACCAGCTGGGGCGACCGCGCGAGACCGACACGGGGGTCATGCCGCGGCTCGCCTGGATCGCGGGCTCGGGGAACGCCGAGTGGGTCCGCACCCCGACGGCGGAGGTCGCCCTGGTCGTGGCCGTGCTGTCCGTGGTGCTCGTGACGGCGGTCGCCGCCTGGGTCGGTCGTCGCGGTCGTCTGTGGGTCGCGCTGCTCGTCGTGCAGACCGTGGTGCTGGTGGCGTCGCCGTCGGCGTACCAGCAGTACGCGGCGTTCGTGGTCCCGGCGCTGGTCCTCGTCGTCGCGGCCGCGATCTCGCTCGTGCCGGCGCGCTGGCGGGAGCCGGTCACGGCGCTCGTGTGCGTGGGCTTCACCCTCGGTGCGGGGGTGACGGCGACGCCGCGCACGGTCCCGTTCCCCGCCGCCGAGGTTCGCTCCCACCTGCCGGACGAGGGCTGCGTCCGTGCGGACTCCCCTGTGCTGCTCGCCCTGACCGACGTCATGAGCCGCGACCTGGCGCGTGGCTGCGAGCTGCCCGTGGACCTGTCGGGGTACGCGTACGACGTCGGGGCGAAGGACGCCGAGGGGCGCCCCGTGCCGCGCGACCAGAACGCCGCGTGGCAGCGCGAGGCGTTGCGCTACCTGACGTCGGGGTCGGCGACGATCCTGGCACGTTCGGTGGGCAACGGGTTCGACGCGGCGACCGTGCGGACCCTCGACGAGACGACCACGACCGTCCTGGAACGGCGCGAGGTGCGGGTGCTGATCCCGCACGGCGAGCCGTAGGGGTCATGGTTTCGCCCTGGGCGTCCGTCGAGTGTGCAGTTCGGGTCGTCAGGGGCGCGAGACGGCGACCCGAACTGCACACTCGACGAGAAACGCCACCTGGGACCCGCGTCCCACTTCCGTAGAAAGTCAGGTTAGGCTAACCTGACATACGACACGGCCGGAAAGCGACATTCTGGCCGTGTCGCCGACCGCGCCCACACCGTGCCGGACGACCGACACCCTCAGGAGACACGCCTTGAAGCTCACGACCAGCCCCCGCAGGTGGACCGTCCTCACGGGCGCCAGCATCGCCGCAGCGCTCGCGCTCACCGGCTGCTCCTCCACCCCCGAGGCCGAGGAGGCACCCGCCGCCTCCACGATCACGGTCGAGACCAACAACGGCGACGTCGAGGTGCCCGTCCAGCCCGTGCGCGTCGCGGCCCTCGACAGCACGTCGTTCGAGACCCTCCTGGCGTTCGGCATCGAGCCCGTCGTCACCCCCAAGCCGCTGCTGCCCTCGACGGGCTTCGAGGCCTGGGTCGACGACGCGGAGGTCCTCGACGCGGGCAGCCACCGCGAGCCGAACCTCGAGGCCGTGAGCGAGGCCGCCCCGGACCTCATCATCGGCGGGTACCGCTTCGGCGACTACACCGAGGACCTGAGCAAGATCGCGACGACGATCGACATCGCACCGTCCGACGACTCCGAGGGCGGCTACGTCGAGGCCCTCAAGGCGCAGACGCTCACGCTCGGCAAGATCTTCGACAAGGAGGAGGAGGCCGAGAAGCTGGTCGCCGACCTCGAGAAGTCGACCAAGGCGGCCGCCGACAGCACCGGCGGCGAGACCGTGTTCCTCGCCTCGACCTCGGTCGGCAAGGTCGACAACGCGGCCGGGCGCATCAGCCGCATCATCGAGCCCCTGAACCTCAAGGACGTCTTCGCGGTCGACTCGGGCGCGCTCGACGACGGCTCGCACCACACGGACCAGGGCCTGGCCCCCGAGACCGTCGCGCAGGCCAACCCCGACTGGGCGATCGTGTTCGACTACGACGCGGCGACCTCGGACGAGGAGTTCACCCCGGCCAAGGACGTCTTCGAGTCGCAGGCCGCCTGGGCCGAGACCACGTTCCTCAAGAACGACCAGGTCGTCTATCTCGCCCCGACCTTCTACCTCACCGAGGGCATCCACGCCTACACCAAGGCGTACGACCAGATCACCGCGGCCTTCGCGGCCTGATCGAACGACACTCCGCCCGGGGCGGTCGCGACCTGTCGCGGCCGCCCCGGCGGCACGTCCCATGAACCGCACCCCCAGCGCCCCCGGCGCCCGCACCGACGGCACCGAAGACACCGACGGCACGGCCGACGCCGCGAGCCCCGTCGCGAGCCCCGCTGCCCCGCCCCGCCGCTCTGCGACGCCGCACCCCGCTGCCCCGCCCCGCCGCGCCGTCCTGCTCCGCCGCCTCGCGATGCCCGCGACGATCCTCGTCGTCGCGGCCCTGCTCGTGGCCTCGCTCATGGTCGGCGGCTACGACATCACGTTCGCCAACCTCTTCACGGCCGACGCGTGGAACATGTTCCTCATCTCGCGCGTCCCCCGGACGCTCGCGCTCGTGTTCGCGGGCGTCGCGATGAGCGTCTCGGGCGTCATCATGCAGGTCCTCACGCAGAACCGGTTCGTCGAGCCCACGACGATCGGCACCAGCCAGTGGGCCGGTTTCGGCATCCTGGTGATGCTCATCCTCGTGCCGGGCGCCTCTCCCCTGCTGCGCATGACGGTCGCGACCGTGTTCGCGTTCGCCGGCACGCTCGCGTTCATGGCGATCGTGCGCCGCGTCTCGCTCCAGTCCTCGATCGTGGTCCCGCTGATCGGCATCATGCTGGGCGCGGTCGTGAGCGCGGTGACGATGTACCTGGCCGCGACGTTCAACCTGCTCCAGTCGATGGACGCCTGGCGCTCGGGCGGCTTCAGCAGCATCGTGCGCGGCAGCTACGAGCCGTTGTGGATCGTGGCGGGCACGACGGTCGCGACGTTCTTCCTGGCCGACCGGCTCACGGTCGCGGGCCTGGGGCGTGATCTCGCGACCAACGTGGGCCTGCGGTACGAGCGCGTCGTGCTCCTCGGGACGCTGGTCGTCGCGGTCGCGACGGGCGTCACGAGCGTCGTCGTCGGCTTCCTGCCGTTCCTGGGGCTCATCGTCCCGAACATGGTCTCGATGGTCCGCGGCGACGACGTGCGCAAGAACCTCCCGTGGGTCGCGCTGGTCTCGGTCGCGCTCATTCTGGCCTGCGACCTGATCGGTCGCGTCGTCATCGCCCCTCTGGAGCTCCCGGTCTCGGTGGTGCTCGGCACCGTGGGCGCCGTGGGCTTCATCGCCCTCGTCCTCAGGCAGCGTCGTCATGTCTCGTACTAGTCCTTCGCCCACGGTCGCGGAGACCGCCGTGCTCCCCGACCAGGACGCCCTGGCGCCCGCGTCGTCGTCGGGCGGGAAGAAGCGGCGTGCCCGACGGCGCCCGCTCACCCCGGGCGTCCGTCTCGCCCTGGTCTCGGCCGTGGTCGTGGTCGCCACGGCCTGCTTCCTGCTCCTGTTCATCCGGGGCGGGTTCGAGTTCGTCCTCGAGCGCCGGGCCACGATGCTGGGTGCGATGGTGATCGCGGCGTTCACGCAGGGAGTCGCGACGGTCCTGTTCCATACCGTGACGAACAACCGCATCCTGACGCCGTCGATCATGGGTTTCGACTCGCTCTACACGCTCATGCAGACGCTCATGGTCTTCGTGTTCGGCGGCGAGGTGCTGGCGCGCACCGAGGGGCTGCCCAAGGTGATCGTGCAGACGCTCCTCATGGTCGCGTTCGCGACGCTGCTGTACCGGTGGCTGTTCTCGGGGCGCTTCGGGAACCTGTACGTGCTGCTGCTCGTGGGCGTCGTGTTCGGCATGGCGTTCAGCAGCGTCTCGACGTTCCTCCAGCGCCTGCTGTCCCCGACCGACTACGACCTGCTCTCGACGCGCCTGTTCGGTCGGATGAGCAACGTCGACGCCGACTACCTGCCGTTCGCCGCGATCGTGTGCGTCGCGGTGGGGGTCGTGGTGTGGCGCCGCCGCTTCCGGCTCGACACGCTCACCCTGGGCCGTGACACCGCGACGAACCTCGGGATCGACCACAAGCGCGAGCTGACGATCGTGCTCATGCTCGTGGCGCTGCTCATCTCGATGTCCACGGCGCTCGTGGGGCCGATGACGTTCTTCGGGTTCGTGATCGCGACGCTCGCGTACCGGGTCACGGGCAGCCACAAGCACCAGTTCGTGCTGCCCATGGCGTTCCTGCTGGGGCTGGTGACGCTCGTGGTCGGCCAGTTCGTCATGCAGCACGTGTTCTACGCCGCGGGCCTGCTGACGGTCATCATCGAGTTCGTCGGCGGCATCGTCTTCCTGTTCCTCCTCCTGCGAAGGGGCTCGCTGTGATCGAGTTCGCCAACGTCACCAAGGACTACCTCGACCAGCGCGTCCTGGGCCCCGTCTCCGGCACGATCGCCGAGGGCGGCATCACGTCCCTCGTCGGGCCCAACGGCGCCGGGAAGTCGACGCTCCTGACGATCATCGGCCGCCTGCTCCAGCCGTCGTCGGGCGAGATCTCGGTCGCGGGCCTCGACGTGCACACCACGAGGTCCGACGTCCTCGCGAAGCGGCTGTCGATCCTGCGGCAGGAGAACCACTTCACGGCGCGGCTCACGGTCCGGGACCTGGTCGGGTTCGGGCGCTTCCCGTACTCGAAGGGGCGCCTGGGGCCCGAGGACCAGGTCAAGATCGACGAGGCCGTCGCGTTCCTCCACCTCGAGGACTTCCAGGGCCGCTTCCTCGACGAGCTCTCGGGCGGTCAGAAGCAGCGCGCGTTCGTCGCGATGGTGCTCGCCCAGGACACGGACTACGTCCTGCTCGACGAGCCGCTCAACAACCTCGACATGAAGCACTCGGTGCTCATGATGCGCCAGCTCCGGCGGGCCGCGGACGAGCTGGGCAAGACGATCGTGCTCATCATCCACGACATCAACTTCGCGGCGGCGTACTCGGACCGCATCGTCGCGCTGCGCGACGGGCAGATCGCCGCGGCGGGGACGGTCGACGAGATCATGCAGGACGACGTCCTGTCGATGATCTTCGACACCCCCTGCACGGTGCACCACGTCGGCGGGCACCCCACCGCGCACTACCACCGGTAGTGGGGATCACGCGGGGGGCGGCCCCGGCAGACGCTCGACGTCGACGCCCCGGCCCCCGGAGGGCCCGGTGACGCCGGCACCCACGGGGCCGCCGGCACCCACCGGGCCGCCCGACCCGGCCGGGACGTGGCTCCAGTGGGGCAGCCCCTCGCAGGACGCGCTCGTCGTGCGCCCCGAGGACCCGCCCGACGACGCGGGCTTCGTCCTCGCGGGCGGCCCGTCGCGGACGCACCAGCCGGTGGTGTGGCTCGAGCACGCCCACCGGACGCACGAGGTGCTCGTCCCGCTCTCGGGGCTCCTGACCGTCCAGTCGGGCGATGACGTGTGGGCGCTCCCGCCGCGGCACGGCCTGTGGATCCCGGCAGGGCTCCCCCACGCCGTGCGGGCAGGTCCGGACAGCCGGTTCCTCACGGTCTACCTCGATCCTTCGCACTCGCGCGACCTGGGGGTCGAACCCGTCACCGTCGCCGCGAGCACCCTCTTCACAGAGCTGGTCCTGCATCTGACGTCGCAGGACATGCCCGACGAGGCGCGCCATCACGCCGAGCAGGTCGCGATCCACCTCCTGGCGCCCGTGACGCCGTCGACCCGCATCACGGTCCCGACCGTCGAGCCGGTCGCGCGGATCGTGCACGACCTCCTGGACGATCCCGGCGACGACCGCACGCTGGCCCAGTGGGCACGGCACGTGGGACTGAGCACGAGCACCCTGGGCCGGGTCTTCCGCAGCGCGTCGGGCCAGCCGTTCGGGCGGTGGCGGCTGCACCTGCGGATGAACGTCGCGATGGCCCGGCTCTCCGAGGGGGCCCTGGTGAGCGACGTGGCCGACGCCGTCGGGTACACCTCGACGAGCGCGTTCGTCGCGGTGTTCCGGCGCGAGACGGGCACGACCCCCGGGGCCTTCCGGGACGCGGCCCGGTCTGCGGACGAGTCGCCTCGCCGGGCGGAGACGCGCTCCCCGGTCCTCGCGGACGGGCCCAGGGGTGCCCGTTCGTCACAGGCCGGAAGCCGCCGACCTGGGCGTTGACCGGATCGCGACATCCGGCGACCAGATCGCGTGATTGTGCGCCGGTTGTCCGTTGCCTAGAGTGACGACACGAAGGTAAGCCTTACCAAACTTCCTCGCGCGGGCCGTTCCCGACCCCGAGGAGTCCCGTCCCGTGGGCCGTCCCCGCCGTGCCCACGAGCTCCCCCGAAAGCGAAGACCGTGACCGTGACCGCTCCCCTGTCCACCTCCCCGCAGCACGCACCGCAGCGCACTCCTCACCGCCGCCGCGCGAGCGCCGTCTGGGCCACCGCCGTCGGCACGGCGCTGCTGCTCACCGCCTGCTCGTCGGGCTCCGACGCCTCGGACGCCGGAGGTGCCGCCGAGACCTCGGGCGCGGCCGGCACCTGGTCCTACACCGACGCGCGCGGCGAGACCGTGAGCCTCGACGAGGTCCCCGACCGCATCATCGCGACCGCCGACACCGCGCCCGTGCTCCTCGAGTACGGGATCCGTCCCGTCGGGATCATCGGCTTCTCGCGGCTGTCCGAGGAAGCGCTCGCGTCGTTCGACTTCGAGGGCATCGAGCGCATCTCCGAGACCGACACCGACATCAGCCTCGAGAAGGTCCTCGCGGCGGACGCCGACCTGGTCCTCGACATCTGGAGCTCCTACAACGGCGGGAACTTCGGCAGCATCTGGGGCGACGACATCGAGCGCGTCGAGAGCGTCGTGCCCATGGTGGGCGTCAACATCATCGACGGCGCGGCCGCCACCCTCGCCGACTTCCAGGAGGTCGTCCTCAGCCTGGGCGGCTCCGAGACGTCGCCCGTCTACGCCGAGGAGAGCGCCGAGCTCGCCGAGCTGAGCGAGAAGGTCAAGGCCCTCGCGGCGACCAAGACCGACGTCGCGGTCGCCTACGCGATCCCGCTCGAGACGAGCGTCGACTACGCGGTCCCGACGTGGACCCCGCTGGGCAGCACGCTCGTCGACCTGGGCGTGACGTTCACCGAGCTCGACAGCGAGGACGGCTTCTGGGCGTCGGCCAGCTGGGAGGAGCCGGGGGCATACCCGGCCGACCTCATCCTGGTGCCCTCGACGTGGGCGGACGCGACGCAGCTCGAGACCCCGACGTTCACGGCGCTGCCGGCCGTGGCGTCGGGCCAGCTCGCACAGGTCGAGCTGCGCACGGGCTACTCCCTGACGGGGATCACCTCGCAGCTCGAGGCGTTCCTCGCGGCCTACGAGCCGGCCACGCACGTCACGGGCTGAGCCCGCCGGGCCGCCCGGCCGCCCGGCCACCGGCCAGCAGGCCGCCCGGCCCGGTGGCCCCGGCGGGCGGGGCGGGCCCCGGCCCCGGCCCCGGCCCCGGCCCCGGCCGAAGCCGACCCTGCGTCAGACCGCTCCTCCCGGCGCCCTCCACTCGATCGTGTGGAGGGCGTCGCTGCGTGGCCGCTGGACGGCTCCGTTCTCGCCGAGCGCGCGGATCCAGGCGTCGTCCCCGTAGAACCCGGGCATCCCGTACGGCAGGTCTCCGCGCGGGATCGGTGCGTAGTCGCTCTCCTCGAAGGTCGCGCCGTAGGTGGGGACTGTCGCGTCGCCGTCGGGGTCCGGGGTCACGACGCCCCGCAGGTCGCCGACCGCGTCGCGCCACGCGTCGAGCAGCGCCTTGGGGTCGCGGCTGGAGGGGTGCGGGACCTTGTGCACGGGGACGTTCGGGGCACCCTCCCAGCGCGCCAGCGCGTCGCGCGCCTGGGCCCCGAACGCGACGACCGCCTGGAGACCGGGCCCCGTGACGGCGTCGAACAGCTCGTTGCGCCAGCGTGTGTGCTCGGGGGCCCGGAGGATCTCGCGCGCGGCCTCGTCGGCGCGCGACGGCAGCGTCGCGTACGCGTAGGCGTTGAGGCACACGTAGCTGCGCGTCAGCCCGAGCTTCGTGAGGAAGCCCTGGACGCGCTGGCCCGCGTTGCCGACGAGGGACCGACCGGCGATGCGTTCGGTGGGGCCGGGGTCCGACGCGATGACGAGCAGGCGCGCGGACCGGTCGAGGCGCCCCCGGTAGAAGACGGGGCCCCAGTCGTGCCAGAACAGCGCGGCGTGCTCGCCGTAGCCCGGTAGCCGCTCGAAGATCTCGGCGATCTCGGGTGGCGGTCCCGGGTCGTGGTCGGTGCTCATGCCGTCCCTCCCTCTCGTCGTCCCTGACACTCGTCGTCCGGCGCGTCGTCGTCCGGCGCGCGCGGGCCGGGTCACCCGTCGCGGAGCAGCCCCAGGCAGAACGCCTGGAGGTCGACGTTGCCCCG
The DNA here is from genome assembly GCF_042887685.1 of Oerskovia sp. NPDC057915. Classification (NCBI taxonomy): domain Bacteria; kingdom Bacillati; phylum Actinomycetota; class Actinomycetes; order Micrococcales; family Cellulomonadaceae; genus Oerskovia; species Oerskovia sp. NPDC057915. Next base: position 58,021 of record NZ_JBHVOS010000010.1, read on the forward strand.
CAGCAGGTCGTCGCGCGTCATGTCGTACGGGACGCCCGCGATCCCGAGGTCCTCGACCGGGATGCCGTCGCCCCGGCCCGAGCGGATGGTCCGTCGCACCGCGACGGTCAGCGACGTCCCGGCGGGCATGGGTGGTAGCGCTCGCTCGGTGCCCGCGAGCGCGTCGCGCACCTGGGACAGCGTCCAGACGTTGGCCCCGCCGCCGCCGGTGGCCTGCCCGACGGCGACGAGCGGCCCCACGTCGTTGTCGACCCACCCGGCCGCGAACAGGTCACCCGACGAGTACGTGTTCGGGTCGACGACCGCGACCGCGGGTCCCGGGTAGACCCGCCCGCGGTCGTTGCACCAGGCGGGGTCGGTCAGCGGCAGGGGCTGCGCGTACTGCTCGCCGGTCGACACGGCGTCCTGGAGCGAGCCGTTCCAGGCCTCGAGCTCGAGCCGGTTGAACGGGCTCGCGGCCATGAGCCGGGTGAGGGGCGTGGCGACGAGGCTGAAGCGCGTGGGCACGACGGGGTGGTCGGTGAAGAGCTGCAGCGCGCGCTCGGCGGCCCAGACGAGCCCGCCGGGGTTGCCGCGCAGGTCCACGACGACGCCCCCGGTGGGCAGGAGCCCCAGGAGCCGGGTCATCTCGTCGAGGTAGGCGGCGTCGTCGCCCACGTCGAAGGACCACAGTCGCAGCAGGCCGTGGTCGGCGTCGAGGGCCCGCGCGGCGAGCACGTCCTGGAGCGGGGTGGGGATCCAGTCCGTGCTCACCCCGCCTGCGCGCCCGGTCGGGAGACGGCCCGACGGCGTCGCTCGCCCCGCGTGAGCGGCGCTCGCCGGCGTCGCGCTCGCCCGGGCAGAGGGAGGTGGTGGTGGCGCGGCGGGCTCGGTCTCGTCCTCGGTGGCCCACAGCTCGGGCACGAACGTGAGCTTCTTGGCGCGGCGCACGGCGTCGGCCGCGGGGTCGACCGCGATCTTGAGCGCGGCCCGCGTGGCCCGGCTCACGGCGGTCCCGGCCCGCCCGGGCGCGACGACGGTCCAGTCGAAGCGTGTCTCCCTGGTCGCACCCCGGCGCGTCCGGTACCCGACGACGACCCAGTGCTCGTCGGGCGGCGGGCCGTAGTCGAGGGCACGGAACGTCAGGGACTCGAGCGCCCGCGAGCGCCGTGCGTCGGGCCGTCCGCCGGTCTCGCGGTCGGCGTGGACCTCGACCGCGCGGGCGATGGGTACCCCGTTCCACGCGAGGACCTCGATGCCCGGGACGAATGACCTGTCGGTCGTGGCGCCAGGGCCGACGGTGGTCACGAGGAAGTGCGGCTCGCGGTCGGGGCCGTAGGCCTCGACCAGGAACGGCAGCGTCGCGACCTGCCCGCGTGCGGCGACGGGCCCCACGTAGCGGGTGTGGGCGTCGCGCAGCCCGGTGAGGATGCCCGTGAGGGCGAGGTGGAACTCGGCGTCGGTCAGGTCGACGGCTCGTCGGCGCAGCAGCGTGAGCCCCTGCACGGGGTCGCTCGCGTAGGCCGCGCGCTTGGCGGGCAGGTGGGAGTAGAGGCCGCCCAGGACCGTGACGAACGTGTCGACGACCTGGAGCCGTTCGCCGCCGTCGAGGTGAGCGGCCGGGGGGACGTCGGCGAGGTGCGTGGCTGTGACGGCCTCGGCGAGCAGGCGCCGGACGCGGGCGTCGCGCGGGTCGGTGGTCGTCACGTTCCCTCCCAACGGTGGAGCGGTGGAGCGGTGGAGCGGTGGAGCGGTCGTGCGGTCTGCGGTGGAGCGGTCGTGCGGTCTGCGGTGGAGCGGTCGTGCGGCGTGCGGCGAGGTCCCCGGCCGACGCTCAGTAGTAGGTGCGTAGGCTGTCGAGCACGCCCGCGTGGAAGCCGCGCCCGACGACCTGGGCGAACCAGGCGTCGTCGGGCACCAGGGACTCGAGCGGTGGGACGGTGATCGTCCCGAGGTCGCGCGGGAGCCCGCCGACCGGGCCGACGCCCGTGGGCATGTCGAGCGCAAGACGCAGGGGCGCACCCTCGTCGCTCATGCTCCCCGCCCATGCAGCGGCCCGCGCCTGGGCCGCGGTGATCTCGGTCTGCGGGTCGGCGCGGACCTCTTCGAGGCGGTCGACGACGTCGGTCCACGCCCAGGGCGTCGTGCCGTCGTCGGGGTGCGTGAGGCTCAGGCGCATGTCGCGCGAGCCGACCGTGAGGGCCGTGAGGTCGGGCGCGCCCGCCGCGGCCGTGAGAGCGGGCGTCCCGTAGCGCGCGACGCCGTCGATCACGACGAGGTCCACGTCCTCCTCGGTCGCGGCGACGACGGTGGCGAACGGGTCGGCGCCGCGCTCGGCCCGCAGCACGAGGACGTCCGCGAGCGCCCCCGGCTGCAGCCGTCCGGTCTGCCGTCCCCAGCCGCGCGCGAGGACGTCCCCGGGCACGCAGGTCACCATGCGCACGAGGTCCTCGTCGCCGAGGCTCCACCCGGCGTGGTCGGCGGCGAGGCGGGCGGCCTTGAGCTCGCCCAGGACGTTCTTCGAGCCCGACGGCGCCCAGTCGGCCCCGAGGCAGACGGCGAGTCCCGCGTCCCTCGCCGCGGGGACGTCGGTCGTGGCGCCGTAGAGCCACAGGTTGGAGAAGGGCGACCAGACGACGGCGCCGGGGTCGGTCCAGCGCGCGAAGCCGGCCGCGTCGACCGCGGTCGCGTGGACCGCGACGAAACGGGGCTGGAGGCATCCGGCCGACTCGGCGTCGGTGTACTCGCGGGCGACGAGGCTGCCGGGCTGTCCCTCGGCGCAGTGGTAGACGAACAGCGAGCCGGCGCGCATGCGGTTGGCGCGGTCGGCGAGGTCGGCGGGCTTGGCCGTGAGGACCGACGCGAGGACCATGTTGCGGTCCCCCGTACCGAAGCTCTCGTCGTCGATCTCGCGCACGAGCCACCCGTCGCGCGGGCGGTTCATGGGCGGGGAACCCTGGATCGAGGTCGTGCCGCCCACGATCGCCTTGGTCTCGACGTACGCGAGCAGCTCGTGCGGGCTCGCGGTGATGAACGCGTACGCGGGCCACGTGGTGCTCGCGGCGTAGGTCTTCGCGCGGGGCCACGAGTCGTGGTGCGCGAACGGGACGGCCTGCGACGGCTCGGTCCACAGCGGCAGCGTGTCGTAGGCCAGGTGGTTGTGGAGGTCGATCAGGCCGGGCAGGACGAGCGACGAGCCGACGTCGACGACCGGGCAGCCGTCGAAGCGTGCGGGACCGGGCCGGGTGCTGCGGGTGACGTCGGCGACGCGGCCGTCGTCGTCGATCCACACGCGGCCCGTGAAGACCGCGGACTCGGACGGCGCGACCGACCGGTCGTCCGACAGTGCCATGACGCGTCCACGGATCGCCCACATGAGATCCCCCCGGTCCGAGCGACGGGCGTACCTGTACCCGACGCTAGACCCGCGGGCGCGGCTCGGCGAGGAAACGGGAGGGTGATCTTGCCCCCCTCTCGGTGCCGAGCATGCGGTTGGCGTCGCTCTTCGGCCGATCTCGGACGCCAACCGCATGCTCGGGAGACAGGAACCGCATGCTCGGCGCCACCGGAGACCTTCCGGTGCGGCCGGCACCGTGCCAGCCTGGAGGGACACCCCGGGGCGCGGCGCTCCCCACCGCGAGCGCTCGGCCGCCCGGGAAGGAGACCTGCCATGAGCTGGATCCGAGAGGCCGACGAGAGCGAGCCGAGCGGCGCCGTCGCAGCAGCTTTCGCGAAGGACCAGGAGTCGCGCGGGTACGTCGCGAACCTCACGCGGCTCCTCGCGAACCGGCCCGCGGTGCTCGACGCGTGGATCGGGCTCAACGGCGCGATCAAGGCGTCCATGTCGCCCCGCCGGTACGAGCTCGCGACCCTCGCGGCGGCGCTGCGGCTCCGGTCGACGTACTGCGCGCTCGCGCACGGCGCAGTGCTCGCCGACCACCACGTCGGGGTCGACGCCGTGCGCGAGGTCGCCGAGGGGCACGACACCTTCCAGCTCTCCCCGATCGACCGGGCCGTCATGGACCTCGCCGACAAGGTCGCGGCCGGCGCCGCGGACATGACCGAGCCCGACCTCACCGAGCTGCGCGACCTCGGCCTCGACGACGGCGAGATCCTCGACGTGATCCTGGCCGCGTCGGCGCGCTGCTTCTTCAGCTCGGTCCTCGAGGCGACGGGAACCCAGGCCGACGCGGCCTTCGCCGACCTCGACCCGGCGATGCGTGACGCCCTGACCGTCGGCCGGCCGATCGCGACCCCCGACCCCGTGGGCCGGCACCTCGCCGGCTGAGACCCCGACTCCGGCCCTCCCTCTCCCCGCCCCCTGCCCGGCGGCGAGCATGCGGTCGGCATCCGGAATCGGCGGTTTCCGGACGCCAACCGCATGCTCGGCTGACGCCAACCGCGTGCTCGGCACCCACCGCACCCACCGCAGCCACAGCACCGTGACGCGAAGAACACGCCCCTGCGCCTCCGCTCGACGCGAGTCCCCCGCGAACGGTCCTAGGGTCGAAGCATGAGGTCGTCCCGTCGAGGCGCCACGAGCGTCGCCCTGCTCACCACCGTCCTGCTGCTGGCCGCGTGCTCCCCGGGAGGGGGGACGCCCTCCCCGACGGATGCTCCGCCGTCGGGCACGCCCCGCCCCACCGCGACCGCGACGCCCACCCCCACGCCCGACCCGACCACCGACGCCCCGGACCCCCTCGCCGGGTGGACCCTGGAGCAGAAGGTGGGCCAGCTCCTCATGGTCGGGGTGAACGTGGGGAAGATCGACCAGTCGAGCTACGACGCGATCCACCAGCACCACGTGGGCAACGTGTTCCTCGCGGGGCGCACCCAGGCCGGCGTGGTGCCGGTCAAGAACCTCGTCGACTCGTTCACGGCCCTCGTGTCCGACGAGACGACGCACGGGACCCCGATGTTCGTCGCGACCGACCAGGAGGGCGGCAAGGTCCAGGTGCTCCGCGGGCCCGGCTTCTCCGACATGCCGAGCGCCATGGACCAGTCCGCGCTCGCCCCCGCGGATCTCCAGGACCAGGCCACCACGTGGGGCAAGGAGCTCGCCGACGCGGGGATCGACCTCAACCTCGCGCCCGTCATGGACGTCGTCACGAGCCCGGAGACGGCGGTGACCAACGCACCGATCGGGTACTTCGGGCGGAACTACGGGTTCGGGGTCGAGACCGTGACGTCGCACGCGAACGCATTCAGTGCGGGCATGGAGGCGAACGACGTCGACGTCGCGATCAAGCACTTCCCGGGGCTGGGTCGCGTGGGCGGGAACACCGACACGACGGCCGATGTGCACGACGCCGTGACGACGCGCGACGACCCGTCGGTCGCTGCCTTCCGGTCCGGCATCGAGGCGGGCGCGGCGTTCGTCATGACCTCGACCGCGATCTACGACCAGATCGACGGCAGCCTCCCCGCGGCGTTCTCGCCCGTGGTCGTGGACGGGCTGCTGCGCGGCGACCTCGGCTTCGGAGGTGTCGTCATCACGGACGACGTGTCGAAGGCCGAGCAGGTCCAGGCGTGGTCACCGGGAGACCGGGCCGTCCTGACCATCGCTGCGGGCGGCGACATGGTGCTCGCGTCGGCCGACCCGGCCGTGGTCCCCGAGATGGCGACGGCCCTCGTCGGACGCGCGCAGGCCGACCCCGCCTTTGCCGCCACGGTCGACGCCGCGGTGCTGCGGGTGCTGGCGGCGAAGGAGCGCCTGGGGTCCTGACGGGACCGTCGGCGGCACCGGTCCACGCCTGTCCACACCCTGTTCCACACGTTGTCCCCACGTCTGTCCACAAAGTTATCCACAGACCTGGGGACAGTGTGCACAGGGGCGCTCCACCGCTCACGCGACCCCGAGGTACGCCTCCTTGATGCTCGGGTCCGCGAGCAGCTCCCGGCCGCCACCGGACCGCACGACCTCCCCCGTCTCGAGCACGTACGCACGGTGCGAGCGCGACAGCGCCTGTCGCGCGTTCTGCTCCACGAGCAGCACCGTGGTGCCCTGCGCGTTGATCTCCGAGACGATCCGGAAGATCTGCTGGATGACCATGGGCGCCAGGCCCATCGACGGCTCGTCGAGCAGCATGAGCCGCGGCCGGGCCATGAGCGCGCGCCCGATCGCGAGCATCTGCTGCTCGCCGCCGGACATGGTCCCACCCACCTGCGACGTGCGGTCCTCCAGCCGCGGGAACAGCTCGAAGACCCGGGCCAGCGTCTCGTCGTGCACGGCCTTGCTCTCGAACGTGCGCCCGTACGCGCCCATCTCCAGGTTCTCCAGCACCGTCATGCCGGGGAAGATCCCCCGCCCCTCGGGTGCCTGCACGATCCCCTCCAGGACCCGCAGGTGAGGCTTCATGCGCGTGATGTCCTTGCCGTCGAACACGATCTTCCCGCGCGACAGCGGCCGGATCCCCGAGACCGCGCGCATGGTCGTCGTCTTCCCGGCACCGTTGGCCCCGATGAGGGTCACGAGCTCGCCCTCCTCGACCGTGATCGAGACGCCGCGCACGGCCTCGATCCGCCCGTAGGCGACCGTCATGTCGGTGATCTCAAGCAGGGGCATCTGCGTCTCCCTCGGGCAGCTCTTCGTCGGGTACGCCCAGGTAGGCGGCGATGACCTTGGGGTCGGACGTGACGTCCTCCGGGGTGCCCTCGGCGATGACCTTGCCGAACTCGAGCACCACGATGCGGTCCGTCACGCCCCGCACGAGCCGCATGTCGTGCTCGATGAGCAGGACCGTGTACCCGTCGTCGCGGATGTGGCGGATGAGGTCCATGAGGGCCTCCTTCTCCGCCGGGTTGAAGCCGGCCGCGGGCTCGTCGAGGCACAGCAGCTTGGGCTCGGTCGCGAGCGCCCGCGCGATCTCCAGGCGTCGCTGCTCGCCGTAGGACAGGTTGCGCGCCTTCTCCGTGGCGCGCGCCCCGACCCCGACGAACTCGAGGATCGCCATGGACCGGTCGATCGCGTCACGCTCCTCCTGCCGGTGACGCCTGGTGCGCAGCAGCGCGCCCGGCACCGACGTCCGGTGCCGCGCGTCGGTCCCCACGACCACGTTCTCCAGGGCCGTCATCTCGTTGAAGAGACGGATGTTCTGGAAGGTCCGGGCGATGCCGAGGCGCGTGATCTGGTTGCGCTTGGCCTTGCCCAGGACCTGCCCGTCGAACCGCACGAGGCCCCTGGTGGGGCGGTAGACGCCCGTCATGGCGTTGAAGGCCGTGGTCTTCCCGGCCCCGTTCGGCCCGATCAGCCCCAGGATCTCCCCGCGCCGGATGTCGAACGAGACCGAGTCCAGCGCGGTCAGGCCGCCGAACACGACCGACACGTCCTCCATGCGCAGCAGCGGCTCGCCCACCTCGGTGCGGACCGTGCGGTCGGCCGCGACGATCGCGTCGACGAGCGCGGAGTCCGCGAGCTCGGGCCGCACCTCGGTCACGTCGACCATCACGGGCTCGGCGAGCCCCGCACCGGGCAGGTACTTCTCGGCCATGGGCTCGCCCGCTTCCGCGGACAGCGACAGGTGCGCGTCGCCGACGTCGCCGCCGGCCCCCATGCCACCAGGATCGTTGCTCATCGGTGCCCCCCGTCGGTGGTCTCGTCGTGCTCGCCGGCACCGTTCCCGGTGTGCCCGTCGGTCCCGCTCCCGGTCCTGCCCCCCGTGCCCGACGCCGGAGCGGACGTCGCGTACGCGGCCTGCGGGCCGCCGTCGGGCACCTTGGCGAGCGTGCGGCGCGCGGCGACGTACAGCTCGCGCCCGTACGTGAGGAGCTTCTGCCGGACGGGTATGAGCCCCTGCGGCCGGAAGATCATGAGCACCATGAGCGCGACCCCGAAGAACAGGTACTTGTAGTTCGCGATCTCGTTGCCGTCGATCGGGATGCCGAACAGGGACGTACGGCCCAGGAAGAAGTTGGGCAGGTACACGATGATGAACGCCCCCAGGATCACGCCGAGCTTGTTGCCCTGACCACCCAGGACGACCGCGCACAGGAACAGGACCGAGTTGATGATGTTGAAGTTCGTCGGGATGACGAACTGCACCTGGCCCGCGTAGATCGCGCCCGAGACGCCGCCGATCGACGCCCCGATGACGAACGCCCACAGCTTGAACTTGAACGTGGGCACGCCCATGATCTCGGCCGCGTCCTCGTCCTCGCGGATCGCGACCCACGCCCGACCCACGCGCGAGCGCTCGAGGTTCCCCACGAGCATGAGCGAGATGATGATGAACACCAGGGACAGCCAGAACCACCACACGCCCGAGCTGAGCGTCGTCCCGACGTTGCCCGCCGAGAACACGCCGTTCGGCAGCTCCTCGGTGACCCCGAGCCGCGGGTAGGCGACCGACTTCAGGCCCTGGCCACCGCCCGTGATCTCGTCGAGGTTGTCCGCGAGCAGGCGCACGATCTCACCGAAGCCGAGCGTCACGATCGCGAGGTAGTCGCCGCGCAGCCGCAGCGTCGGGGACCCCAGCACCAGGCCCGACATGGCCGTGATGGCGACCGCGACGGGCAGGATCGCGAGCCACGCCCAGTCGTCGGACAGCCAGCCCTCGGGCTGCGTCACGTTCCACGGGCTGTCGGGGCTCGTCAGGATCGCGAGCGTGTACGCGCCGATCGCGTAGAAGCCCACGTAGCCGAGGTCGAGCAGACCCGCCTGCCCCACCACGACGTTCAGGCCGATCGCGATGAGCGCGTACATCCCGAACTGCGCCATGACGGCCCCGAAGTTGGTGCCGACCGTGGTCAGGACCGGGATGTTCAGGATCGGCAGCAGGGCCACGAACAGGATGAACGGGACCCCGACCCCCCACTGCGCGGGCCGAGCGAGCGCGTCCCACCACAGCCGGAACCGGTCCCCGACCCCGCCGTGCGGCCGCTGCGCGACCGGCGTCTGACCCGCGGGCGGGAGCTCGGGGCGAGGACGTGCGGGCTGCGCGGCGCCGCCGGCGCCCGTCGTGCGGTCGTTCTCCGCAGGAGTGCTGGTGGTCATGCTCGCGCCCTCCCCAAGGACTCGCCGAGGATGCCGGTCGGACGGAACATCAGGACCACGATCAGCAGGACGAACGCGACCACGTCGCGCCACTCCGTGCCGAACACGACCTGGCCGTAGTTCTCCATGACGCCCAGCAGCAGGCCGCCGAGCAGCGCCCCGCGCAGGTTCCCGATCCCGCCGAGGACCGCCGCGGAGAACGCCTTGATCCCGAGGATGAAGCCGCCCGAGTAGATGATCCCGTTGGGGACGCGCAGCGTGTACAGCAGCGCCGCGGCACCGGCCAGGACACCGCCGATGAGGAACGTCAGCATGATGATGCGCTCGCGCGAGACCCCCATGAGGGTCGCCGTCACAGGGTCCTGCGCGACCGCGCGGATGCCGCGGCCGAACTTGGTCCGGTTGATGAACATGTCCGTCGCGAGCGCCAGGATCAGCGCCGAGAGCACGATGATGAGCGTCACGTTGGTGACGTTGGCGCCGAAGAGCGTGAACTGGACCTCGGGCTCGACCAGCCGGATCGGCTGCTCGGCGTTCACGCCGCCCAGCTCGCCGCCGGTCAGGGCCGGGAGCACGAAGTGCACGAACTCCTGGATCACGAACGAGGCACCGATCGCGGTGATGAGGAAGACGAGCGACGGGGCCCCGCGTTTGCGCAACGGTCTGTAGGCCACGCGTTCGAGCCCGACGGCGGCCCCTCCCGCGACCACCATGCCGCCGATCATCGCGATCCCCAGGTAGACGACCGTGAGCAGGACGCCCTTGTCGAACGCGTCACCGCTCGGGTAGAAGCCCAGGGCGAGGAGCGTGGCGTACTGCCCGAACATGCCGAGCATGAAGATCTCGGAGTGGGCGAAGTTGATGAGGCGCAGCACGCCGTAGACGAGCGTGTAGCCCACCGCGACGAGCGCGTAGACCGCGCCGTAGGTCAGGCCGTCGACGGTGAGGGCCCAGAAGTTGCGGCCCAGGGCCGCGAGGTCGAATCCGATGAGTGGGTCTGCGGCGAGGACGTCGTGGACGAGCATCGACATGCTGCTCCTTCGAGCCGGTGGGAGGGCGGTCGGCCGGCCACGGTCCGCCCACCCCGCGAGGAGGCGGTCGCACCGTGACCCGCTCGGCGGCTGCCGTCAGGCGACGCCGCCCCCGGCCCGGCCGAGCTCGACCGGGAAGGGGGCGGCGCTCCGGACAGGCGGGCGCCGACCGGCTACTGGACCTTGTAGATCCAGATCAGCGCGGACGAGAGCTCGCCCGTGTCGTCCCACTTGTAGGTGCGGGCCAGGCCCTCACCGTCGTAGTTCGTCACGAAGTCGAGCATCCCGGCACGGTCCGTGACACCCGACGCGATGCCCGTGAGCATGATCGTCGCCAGGTCGTAGCCCTCGACCGAGTAGACGCCCGGAGCCTGGCCGTTGAGCGCCTCGTACGCGGACGCGAACTCGTCGGGAGCCGGACCGCACGGGCACGAGAGGATCGCGCCCTTGGACGCCGCTCCCGCCTGGGTGACGAACTGCGGGTCGTTGGTCCCGTCCGCGGACACGAACGGGATGTCGACGCCCGCGTCACGCAGCTGCTGCGCGAACGGCGCGGCCTCGGCGTAGTAGCCCGCGTAGAAGACCGCGTCGGCGTCCGAGCTCGAGATGAGCTGGGTCGCGGCCGCGAAGTCCTTGTCGCCGACCTTGACCTCGGCCGAGCACGAGTCGTCGGCGGCGTCACCGAGACCAGCGGTGATCTCCTTCGCGAGGCCCACGCCGTAGTCCGAGTTGTCCTGGACCACGCAGACCTTCTCGTACCCGAGCGTGTCCACCATGTACTTGGCGACCGCCGGGCCCTGGACCGCGTCGTTCGCGAGACCGCGGAAGAACGTCTTCCAGCCGTTCTTGGTGATGTCGGGGTTGGTGGCCGACGCCGACAGCGACGGGAGGCCCGCCTGGCTGAAGACGTCGCCGGTCGCGGAGGTCTCGCCGGAGAACGCCGGGCCGAGGAGAGCGATGATGCTCGCGTCACCGACGATCTGCGGGGCGACCTGGGTCGCCTTCTGCGGGTCGCCCTCGGTGTCGAACTCCTTGATCGTGACCTGGCAGCCCGCGTTCGCGGCGTTGAACGCGTCCACGGCGACCTTGGCGCCGTAGAGGATGTTCTGCCCGAGCGCGGCGTTGGGACCGGTCAGAGCGCCTGCCATGGCGATCGAGGTGCCCTCGGCACACTCTGCCGCGCCGTCGCCGGCCGGGTCGACGGGGTCGCCCGAGGTCTCGACCGGGACCTCTTTGCCGTCGATGTCGATCTGGACGGACGGCACGATCTTCAGATCGGCCGACCCTGACTCGCTCGATGACTCCGTCGAGCTTCCGTTGTCCCCCTGAGACTGGGTACCGCATGCGGTGATGGCGAGGGTGGCGGCCAGCGCGAGAGCCAGCCCACCCGTCGTTCGACGTGCTGTGCGTTGCATTCCGAACCTCCGTGCGCCCAGATCGCACCCAGGGTGCTCAGAGACCTCGCACCCGCGGTGGATCACCTGATATTCAGCACTGAATAACGTGCTGACGATGGCACAGGTCGGACGAGCGCGAAACCCCAGATGCACAATTGCAACCGGGGAGGCACACCCGGCGAACCGGACAAGGCGCCCGACGTCCCGGGCCCCGGGTCCGACGACCTGAGTGCCTGGAACGTACGCGGGCGCGGTTACGCGAGACTCCGTCCCTCGTTACGGCGCCGTCACGGGAACGTCTCGATCTGGTGCCGGGCCCGGTACACCGGTCGCCCGGCACCGACCGACCCGCGCCGACCGACCCGCGCCGGACGACCCGCGCCGGACGACCCGCGCCGGACGACCGGCTCAGGATGCCCGGCACCCGCCGACCCGCACCGGCCGCCCGGCTCAGGACGGGTACTGCGAGAACGCCGCGGTCGCGGGGTCGGAGCCGAGCCGGGCGTCGGAGTCGAGCGCGTCGATCGCGGCGACCTCGTCGGGCGACAGCTCGAAGCCGAACACGTCGATGTTGGCCGCGAGCCGCTCGGGGTCCACCGACTTGGGGATCACGATCCGGTCGCCCTGGACGTGCCAGCGCAGGATCGCCTGGGCGGGCGTGACGCCGTGGGCGTCCGCGACCGCGGCGACGGCGGGGTGGTCGAGGTCGGCGCCGCGGCCGAGCGGCGAGTACGCCTCGACGGCGATCCCCGCGGCGAGGGTCGCTGCCTGCGTGGCGCGCTGCTGGTAGGTCGGGTGGACCTCGATCTGGTTGACGGCCGGCACCACGTCGGTCTCGGCGAGCAGGCGCGCGAGGTGCTCGGGCAGGAAGTTGGAGACGCCGATCGCCCGGGCCGCGCCATCGGCGTAGAGCTTCTCGAACGCCCGCCAGGTCTCGACGTAGAGGTCCCTGCTGGGGACGGGCCAGTGGACGAGGTAGAGGTCGACGACCTCGACGTCGAGCTCCTCGCGCGAGTCCTCGAACGCCTGCAGCGCCGACTCGTACCCCTGGTCGCCGTTGCGGAGCTTGGTCGTCACGAAGATCTCGTCCCGGCGCAGGCCGCTCGCGCGCAGCGCGGCGCCGACCCCGGCCTCGTTGTAGTACCCGGCCGCGGTGTCGATGTGCCGGTACCCGGCCTCGAGCGCCTGCTCGACGTTCGCCTGGGTCGCGTCGTCGGGCACCTTGAAGACGCCGAGCCCGACCTGCGGGACGGTGACACCGTTGTTGAGCACGACGTCGGGGACCTGTGCGGGAGAGACCATCACCCCTTTCTACCCTGGCCCCCGCAGGGGGCACCACCCGTCCCGGCGGCGCCGGGACGGTCGCGGGAGGGGAGCCGGTCGGTGATCGGTCGGTGAAGCCTGTGGAGCCGTTGCGACGACCGTGCGAGAGGGTGCCGGAGACGACTGTGGCACTGCTCTCATCCGCCGTGCCGGTCGCGACGCGCACCGGGTGCTGGTGGCACGGTGGACTGATGCCCCAGTCCCTTCCTCCGACCCGCGACCTGACGCCGGGCGGCCCCGCTCCCGCGCGCCCGCGGAACCGTGCCGTCTGGGTCCTCGCCGTGCTCGTGCCGCTCCTGGTCGTCGCGGCCGGGGTCACGTTCTACCTGACGCGCGCCGCGGCGGACCCGTCCGGGGCGGCCTCCCCCACGGGTTCACCGTCCCCCACGGCCCCTCCGGTCCCCGCCGGACGGGTCGACCCGCCGACGGTCCTGGACCCGGCGTCGGTCGAGAACCTCACGGTCCACCAGGAGTCGACCGCCGACGCCGGGGACGCGCGCTCGATCTCGACGGTGTCGATCCCCGGCGAGCACTCCCTCTCGCGCGCCTTCGGCACGTTCGTCGACGCGACCGAGAAGGACTACGACGCCGCGGTCGACCCCGCCGGGGTGGGCAACGAGCTCAACGTCGGGTGGGACCTGGTGCTCGCCCAGGGCGATGTCCTGGGTGTGCGGGCCACGACGTACGCCTTCACAGGAGGTGCCAACGGCACGACGGGCGCCCAGACGTTCTACACCGACCTCCCGCGCGCGACCACGACCTGGTCGTCGGACCTCTTCACGGCCGACGGCCGCACGCAGGCCGCACGGTGGGTCGACGCGGCGCTCGCAGAGGCCGGCCTGGGGTTCGACGAGCCGGTGCCGTCGTCGGAGGACACGTTCCGGGACGTGCGGCTGGGTCCCGACGGCGCCGCGACCCTGGTCTTCTCGCCCGGGCTGGTCTCGGCCCGCTCGGACGGCGAGCTGGCCGTGCGCATCGAGCCGGACGCGACGCGGACGGTCCTGTCCGCGGTCGGGAAGCAGATCGCGGACGTCGCGGCGAGCGGCACCCCGTTCACGGGCATCGCACCGCCGCCCGTCGAGCCGCCCCCCGTGACCACGCCGGTCGCGCCCGACCCGTCCGGCGCCCCCGACTGCTCGGTGCTGCGGTGCGTGGCCCTGACCTTCGACGACGGCCCGGGCAAGCACACGTCGCGACTGCTCGACACCCTCGCCGAGAAGCAGGTCAAGGCGACGTTCTTCCTCGTCGGACGTTCCGTCAAGACGCACCCCGACCTGGTCCGTCGCGAGGTCGCCGAGGGGCACGCGGTGGGGAACCACACCTGGTCCCACCCGGACCTCTCGAAGCTCGGCACGGACCAGATCACGGACGAGCTGACCTCGACGGCGGACGCGGTCGAGGCCGCGTCGGGCGTCCGGCCGACGCTCGTACGCCCTCCGTACGGCGCGACGAGCGACACTGTGACCAGTGTCCTCTCCCAGCGCAACGAGCCGGCGATCCTGTGGGACGTCGACACCGAGGACTGGAAGAACAAGGACACGGCCATGACGACCGAACGGGCTCTGGCAGGCGTCCGACCAGGGGCGATCCTCCTGATGCACGACATCCACGCCTCGACGGTGGACGCCGTCCCGGGCATCGTGGACGGTCTGCGGGCGGCAGGCTACACGCTCGTGACGGTGCCCGATTTGCTCGGCCCTGACCTGGTTGGCGGACACGCGTACTTCAATCGTTAGCATCAGGGCTAGCACAGTCGGAGTAACCCCTGTACCGTAGCCGGTGAGATTGCAGTGCCTCGCTTGTCCTTGCGCAACGGCCCCATGCCACCGCGAACCTTGTTACCCAAGAGTTGACGACGAACACCGTGATGTTCGGCTCCAGATCATGGAGCTGTTTGAAACTCTAGAAGGAGATCCCCATGGCATTGGGAACCGTGAAGTGGTTCAACGGCGAAAAGGGCTACGGCTTCATCGCACCTGAGGACGGCAGCGCCGACGTGTTCGCGCACTACTCCGCCATCCAGACGCAGGGCTTCCGCTCGCTCGAGGAGAACCAGCGCGTCGAGTTCGACGTGACGCAGGGCCCCAAGGGCCCGCAGGCGGAGAACATCCGCCCGCTCTGATCTCACTCGCCTCCGGGCGTAGTTGATCATTGAACGAGTGCCCCCGACCGTCTCGGTCGGGGGCACTCGTGCGTCCAGGACCAGGAGCCCCCGTGCTCTGGCGCTGACGCCGTGGTAGAACTGAGAACGGTCCAGAGGACCAGCGAACCGCCCTCCGGCGTGCTGGTCCGGCAACCGCGCGACGCGCACGGTGCTCCCGGAGGAAGACCCGCCCCCGCGACCGCGGGGGAAGAGCGAGGCCCGACGTCGTAGGGCGCCTCCTCGTGCCCCTCACCCGGGGACCTTCCCGGGCGAGCGTACGCACGGGGGTGAGCTCCGTCGTCGGGCACGGAGAGAAGGAGCACCATGGCCGAGCGCGTCATGGACCGCCGGGCGACGGCCGTCGCCTGTCCCCCGCCCGCCGTCTGCGACCGGTACGACACCGGGCACCTCCTGCACCCCGTCCACGAGCGCATGCTCCGCAACCGGCCCTGGGGCTGGCGCGAGGGCCTCGTGCTCGCGGTGCGGACGCGAGACGGCGGCGTCGAGGTCGTCGTCGAGTACGCGACGGGCGAGGGAGCGTGCCGGGTGTGGCACCACACGGCGCTCGACCTCGACCCCGGGTCCACCGTGCGGGTGCACGAGCAGTACCACGCGCTCGAGCTCGGGGGCCGCGGGCTCAACGTGCGCCTGCTCGGCGGGGTGGGCCCCGTCCCGGAACCGGTGCACCCTCCCCGCTGAGTGC
Organism: Oerskovia sp. NPDC057915; assembly: GCF_042887685.1. NCBI lineage: Bacteria > Bacillati > Actinomycetota > Actinomycetes > Micrococcales > Cellulomonadaceae > Oerskovia > Oerskovia sp. NPDC057915. The sequence goes on from NZ_JBHVOS010000010.1 coordinate 73,589, forward strand.
GTGGTCCGGCAGCGACCCGCGGTGTCTCGCTGCCGGATCGTGCACCGACGGAACGGGTCGGCCGGGCGCCGCGTTGGACCAGTGAGGGCGCCCGCCCTCCACGGTTCGACCAGAAGGACACGCTCATGGGATTCCTCGACCGCCTCCTCGGCCGCACCCCGCAGGACGACCGCTCACCGTACGGCTCGGCAGACCGCCCGGGCCCGGGAGCGCCCGCCTACGGCACCCCGCCGCCCGCTCCGACCGGCCCCGCGCGCAGCGAGGACGACGTCGCGATCGACCGCTACCGCTACCTGCTGCGCACCGCTCCCCCCGAGGCGGTCGAGCAGGCGCACGCCGAGGCGTTCGAGCGGCTGACGCCCGAGCAGCGGCGACGCGTGCTGGCCGATCTCGGCGAGACCGTGCCACCCCCCGAGCGCGCGACCTCCGACGACCCGCAGTCGCTCGCCCGCATGGCGACGCGCGCCGAGATGCGCAACCCCGGCACGCTCGAGCGGTCGTTCGGCGGCCGGCAGGGCGGCCCGGGCATGGGCTCGATGATCGGCTCCAGCATGCTCGGCACGATCGCGGGCGTCGTGATCGGCTCTTCGGTCGCCAACATGATGTTCGGCCCGATGTTCGGCGACCCGACCGCGGACTTCGCGGGCGACGGCGGGACCTCGGGCGAGGGCGACCCCGGCGCGGCCGAGGCCGGTGCCGGCGAGGCCGGTGGCGGCGAGGCCGGTGGCGGCGAGGCCGGTGGCGGCGAGGCCGGCGCCGGCGAGGCCGGTGGCGAGACGGACCCGGGAGCCGGTGACACGGGCGGCGACTTCACCGAGGCCGGCGGCGACTTCGGCGGCGACCTCGGCGGGTTCGGCGACTTCGGTGGTGGGGACTTCGGCGGCTTCGGAGACTTCTGAGTCCCTCGACCGCCGCTGAGTGCATGATCCGGCAGAGCCTGAGTGCGGAGCAGTTGTCCCCGAGAGCCCGATCTGACGACAACTGCTCCGCACTCAGCGGAGCGGCGTGGCTCAGCGGAGCGGCGCCACGCCCGACTGGCACAGCCCGATGAACGCGCCCAGCTCGGCGAGCTCCTCGGGATGGTTCGGGAGGTAGTCCGTGAGCCGGGGCGAGCGGATCACGACGGCGCACCACTGGCCGCGCGAGACCGCGACGTTGACGCGGTTGCGCGAGAGCAGGAACTCCATGCCGCGGGGCACGTCCTCGCGGGCCGAGGCCGTCATGGAGACGATCGCGACGGGCGCCTCCTTGCCCTGGAACTTGTCGACGGTACCGACCCGCACGTCGCCCAGACCCGCGGCCTGGAGCGCGTGGCGGACGGTCCACGCCTGCGCGTTGTAGGGGGCCACGACGACGAAGTCGTCCTCCGTGAGTGCTCGTGAGTCACGTGCGGTGCCGTCCGACCCACCGGGCCCCGGGTACCAGGTCGTCCCGAGCAGCGCCTTGACCTGCCGCACGATCTCCTGGGCCTCCTCGACCGAGGACACCGCGTTGCCCGCGTGCTCGACCTCGACGACGTGCACACCGGGCTCGACGCCCACGAGGAGGCGTTCGCCCGCGGCGACCTCGGCGTGCAGAAGACCCTCGTACGCGAGCTCGGACACCGCGTCGCACAGCGCGGGGTGCATGCGCCACGAGCGGGCCAGGAAGTAGCCGAACTCGGGCGGCAGCACGTCGTGGCCGCCGCCCGCACGGGTCAGCCACCCGAGCGCCGACTGGTCGACCGGCTCGGGGTGCTGCCCCTGCGAGACCTGCGGGAGCTGCTGCGGGTCGCCGAGCAGCAGGATTCGTCGCGCCGCACGGGAGACCGCGATCGTGTTGGCGAGCGAGAACTGCCCGGCCTCGTCGATCACGAGCAGGTCGAGCTCGCCGTCGCCGAACCGTTCGGCGTGCGCGAAGTCCCACGCCGTCCCGCCGACGACGCACGGCCCCTCGGCGACGAAGGCCGCGGTCTGCGGGGAGTCGACGAGGCGCCAGGGCACGAGCCGCGAGCCCTCGGGCAGGTCCGCCGCCGCGACGTCGTCGGGCAGGGGACCCACGTCCCGCCCGACGGTCGACACGTCGCGCCCCTTGGGCCCCGAGGCCTTCTTGCCCACGCGGTCCGCGGGCACGCCGCCCTTGGAGATGACGCCCGCGAGCACTTTCTCCACGACGTCGTGCGACTGCGCGACGACGCCCACGCGCCACCCCTCGGCGACGAGCCGGCCGACGACCTTCGACGCGAGGTGGGTCTTGCCCGTGCCGGGCGGCCCCTGGACGCCGAGATAGGAGCCGTCGAGGTCTCGCACGGCGTCGGTCACGGCGTCGACGTACCGCTCGGGGCCACCGCCCAGGACGGGCAGCGAGGCACCGGACACCGTGCGCGGCGGGCGACGACGGAGCAGGTCGAGCGCCGGGTGGTCCGGGAGCACCAGGGGCGCCTGCGGCCCCCCGGGGTTCTGCACCTGCACGGCCGTGGCCAGCGCCCGGATCGACGCCTCCTGCTGCGGGGTCGGGAGCACCTGCCCGACCGTGAGCGCCATGGGCAGCACGTCGTGCGGCGCGACCCCCTTGGGCACGGGCAGACGCACGTCGAGGACGTCGACCTCCCGCCCGTTCCCGAGTCGGCCCCGCTCGACGCCGTGGACGCGCACGCTCCCCGTCGACCAGCGCACCGCGCCGCGGGCGGGCTCGATCCCCTCGGGTGCGGGGCCCTCGAAGAGCGCGGTGGCGCCGTCGTACCCGGCCTTGAGCTCCGAGCCGTCCGGCAGCTCGCCGTACAGGCGCAGGCGACGCGACGGGTTGCTGCGCGGCGTAGCCTTCGCCCAGTCCTCGATCACCTCGGCGCGTTCCACGAGGAAGTAGGCGCGCGGCGTCTGCCACTGGTCGACGGGATCCTTGAGGCGCGCGAAGAACTCCTGCCAGAACGGCTTGGCCTCGCGCCAGTAGTACCCGACGCCCGCGCCGAGGAGCGCGACGGCCTCCTCGTCGTCGGTCCGTCCGTCCCCCGAGCGACCGTCCACGCCGCCCGCGAGCGCGCGGACGTCGAGCTCGACCTGCTCGGCCTCGGCGCGCTTGGCGCGGCGCGCGACCTCGGCGTCCGAGAGCTCGAGCGTGGGCGGCAGGTCGTCCTCCCAGCCGTTGCCGAGGGGGGCGGCGAGCACGCCAGGGGCAGAGGTCGCGGGAGCGGCGCGACCCGCGAGCCCCAGGAGGAACTCGTGCAGGCGCAGGGTCGAGAGGCAGTCGTACTCGTTGTAGTCGGCGATGCCGTGCAGCAGACGCTCGGCGTCCTCGGTGCGGCCCGCGTCGCGCGCCGCGCAGTACGTCGCGTAGGCCACGACGGACGCCGCCGCGTCCGTGACGTCGCCGCCACGGAGCTGGTCGCCCATGTAGAGGGGTTCGAGCTTCTTGATCGAGTACGACGGCGCCGAGACCTTGAGCGAGTGGCGCACGGTCGAGTAGAGGTCGACCAGGACGCCCTCGCGCAGGAGGTCGTCGACCTCCTGCTCGTACACGCCGTGCCGCGCCGCGATCGAGAGCAGGTGCGTCTTCTCGTACGACGCGTAGTGGTAGACGTGCAGGCCCGGGTACTGGGCGCGGCGCTTGGCGAGGTAGTCGACGAAGTCGACGAGCGCCTGCCTCTCCTGATCGAGGTCGTGCGCCCAGAACGCGGTGAAGGGCGGCTTCTCACCGGGGCTGCCCGGCCGCTCGACGAGCCCGAACAGGTAGTCGATGTTCCAGACGATGCCCTCGGGCGAGGCGTCGGGAGCGGACCACAGCGGGTCGCCCTCGAAGTCGAAGAACACGTCGCCCGGGTCCGGGCGCGGCAGGTCGCGCAACGGGGCGGGGTCGACGACGACGTAGGACAGCGTGTGCTGCTCGGGCTCGGCCGCGCCGGGACCCGCGTCGCCTCCGCCTGCGGGCGTGCTCCACGTGACCGACCCGCTGGGGCCGGGCCCGACGTCGGGCACCCCTCCCCCGTCGACCGGCACGTCGACGAGCCCGGCCTGGAGCCTGGCCTGCACACGCAGGGTCTCGAACGTGCGCGCCGCGAGACCCTTGGGCGGGGTGGTCGCGGTCGCGAGCTGCGTCATGGTCGTGATGCCGGCCGCACGGAGCCGGACGCGCTGGGTGCTGCGCAGGCCGGCGACGCGCAGCACGTCGTCGTGGTCGGTGACCTGCTGCGCGCAGTACGCGCACGCCCCGCACTGGCGCAGGCCGGGCGCGTCCCAGGCCACGGGCTCGCCGCTCGCACGGTGCGCGTCCAGGAGCCGCAGCAGCTCGGTGCGCCGCTCGCGGAAGACGGGCAGGACGTCCGCGAGGCGGTGGTCGGTCACGGCCCTCGTCCCGAGGATCAGGTGCAGGACCGGGGACGTCTCGACCCCGGCGGCGAGGAGCTGGTCGGCGTACGCGGCGAGCTGGAGCAGCGCGGGCACCTTGGCACGCCGGGCGAGCTTGGCGTCGTGCACGGCGTACACCGGGCCGCCGGCCCCCGGGACCTCCAGGGTGCCCGACGTCGTCGGGCCGGCAGCGTGGGGCCAGGCGTGGGCCGCCCGGCTGTCGGTACGGATCAGGAAGTCCGCGCGCCCGTGGAAGCGTCCGTCGAAGAACGAGCCCTGGTAGACGACGTCGACTCCGTCGCGCAGGGCGTCGAGCGTCGCGGCGTGCGCGGCCTCCAGGTCCGCGCGCCGCACCGTGCGCGGCACAGGGACCTCGCGGATCGCGTCGGCCCCCACGAGGTCGACGAAGCCCGCGAGCACCTGCTGCTCGTGCACGTCGCCGAGGGTCGCGGTCCGCTCGAGCATGTCGTCGACCTCGACGGCGGCGTGCGCGGCGCGCCCGACCTTCTCGTCGAGGGTGCGCAGCAGGCGGTACTCGCACTCGCTCGCCGCGACGAGGTCGCTCGCCGAGAAGACGAGCAGCGGCTCGACGGTCGGGTCCTGCTGGTCCATCAGGAACACGGCGACTCCTCGGGATCGCTCACGCGCGTCGTCGATCCTCGACGAACCGGTCGAGCGTCGGTCGACGGTCGCGGCGCTTGCCGCGACCCGGTTCCTTTCTACCGGGTGCCGCCCACATCCCGGTGCCGTCACGTCGCGCCCAGGGTGCGACGTCGTCTCACGAAAGGTGAGGGAATTAGCGTCATCGGGCCGTTCTGCAGCATAGTGAGCGCGCAGGAACCGTCGAAGGAGAGCTCCCATGGCCGTACATTTCAACCCGCCGCCCGGCTGGTTGGTACCTCCCGGTTTCTCCCCTTCGTCGGACTGGCACCCGGACCCCGCCTGGCCGGCCGCCCCCACGGGCTGGGTCTTCTGGGTCGAGGCGGCTCCGACGCCCCCGCCCGCCCCGCCGACGGCAGGGGCCGAGGCCTGGTCACGACAGACGCCGGGCGGCGGCATCCCGCTCCACTTCCCCACCGCGATCGTGCCGGTGACGCCCGGGCACGGGGCCACGGCCCCCTCGGCACCGTCACCGGCCGGCCCACCGTCGGGGCCGACTCGCCGCTCGCTGCGCGACGTCGGCGGTGGCGCACCGGCCGAGGCGCCGTCGTCGACCATGATCCTGCCGGTCGTCAACGGCGCTGCCGGGGCTGCTGCCGGCACCGCCGGGCACGCGGCGGGTCCCGCCGTCCCCCTCCCCTCCCCCTCCGCCGAGCCGACCGCGTCGGCGCGCGGGCCGCTCGCCATCTTCTCGGGGGACGACGAGCCCCGGGAGGAGCGCCCGTACATGCGCTGGCTCCTGCCGCTGGGCATCGGTGTCGGGGGCCTCGCCGTCGGGCTCATCCTCGGGCTGGGCGTGACGCTCAAGGCGCAGTCGGAGGCCGGTGACGCGACCGCGGCAGCGGCGCTGACGACCGAGCAGATGGCGGTCGAACGGGCCAAGCTCGACGCCGAGCGCGCCGACCTGGACACCCAGCTCGCGGGCATCGCGGCCTCGACCGAGGCGGTCGCCGCGCGGGAGACCGCGGTCTCCGCACGGGAGACCGAGCTCGACGAACGGCAGGTCGGCCTCGACGAGCGCGAGGCCGCGATCGCGGAGCGCGAGGCCGACGCAGGGAACGACGACGGCGGCTGGCAGAACGGGAAGGTCAACGGCATCTACCTGACGTGCGACGCCGTGAAGCGCGACGGCAAGGCCCCTCTCAAGCAGGGCGACGACGGCTTCAACCCGGCGCTCGACTGGGACGGCAACGGGGTCGCCTGCGAACGCTGACACCCGCCGAGGGCGACGCTCTGCAACGCCGACGGCGACCGGACCACCCGTCGAGAGTGGCGCGCGGGCCCGCCGAGGGCGACGCCCCCCGAACGACGAGTCGTGGGGGGGGCGGGGGAGGGGGGCGGGCGGGCGGCGGGCCGGCGGCGCGCCCGCGGCGCGGGGGCGCACGAGCAGTAGCACCC
>NZ_JBHVOS010000010.1:79975-142932 GCF_042887685.1 Oerskovia sp. NPDC057915
CCCCTGGATCAGCGGATCCAGGGGCCACGACTCTCGACGGGCACGCGCTCGCGCCAGTGCACCTACAGAACGTGCGCCAGGAACTCCCGGGTCCGCTCCTCGCGCGGGTTCGTGAGCACCTCGCGCGGGTCGCCCTGCTCGACGATCACACCGTCGTCCATGAAGACGACGTGGTCGCCGACCTCGCGCGCGAAGCCGATCTCGTGGGTCACGACGATCATCGTCATGCCGCTCTCGGCGAGGTCGCGCATGACCGCGAGGACCTCGCCCACGAGCTCGGGGTCGAGCGCGGACGTCGGCTCGTCGAACAGCATGAGCTCGGGGTCCATCGCGAGCGCCCGCGCGATCGCGACACGCTGCTGCTGGCCGCCCGAGAGCTGGGCCGGGTAGTGGTCCATGCGGTCCGCGAGGCCGACCCGTCCGAGCAGCTCCACGGCCCGCTCGCGCGCCTTCGCCCGCGACAGCCCACGGACCTGCACCGGCGCCTCCATGACGTTCTGCAGCGCCGTCATGTGCGGGAACAGGTTGAAGCGCTGGAACACCATGCCGATGCGCGAGCGCTGCTCCGCGATGACCTTGGGGTGCAGGCGGTGCAGCCGCTTCCTGCCGTTGTTCTCGACCTCGCGGTAGCCGATCAGGTCGCCGTCGACGTAGATGCGTCCCGCCGTGAGGTCCTCGAGCTCGTTGATGCAGCGCAGCAGCGTGGACTTGCCCGAGCCCGACGGCCCCAGCACGACGCACACCGAGCCGCGCGGCACCTCGAGGTCCACACCCTTGAGGACGTGCACGTCACCGAAGGCCTTGTGCACCCCGACGATCTCCACCATGGGCGCGACGGACGCGTCGGCGAGCGACGCCGTCGGGCCCGTCGCCGCGGCCGCAGCGCCGGACGTGCTGTCGAGTGCGTCCGCGGTCACGGGGTCACCTCCAGGAAGGGGTCGGCGTTGGCGGTCGTGCCCGACGCCGCTATCGCCTCCTGCTTGCTCGGCTTCGTCGGGCCCTTGCCCGGCTTGCGACGACGGCTCGAACCCGTCGACGTACCGAACCCGCGCCCGTAGTACTGCTCGATGAAGTGCTGCCCGACCATGAGGATGCTCGTGATCAGCAGGTACCAGATCGCCGCGACCATGAGCAGCGGGATCGGGAGGAAGATGCGGTTCGCGATCGCGTTGGACGCGAAGGTCAGGTCCAGGCTGAACGGCACCGCCAGGACCAGCGACGTGGTCTTGAGCATCGAGATCGTCTCGTTACCCGTCGGCGGGACGATCACGCGCATGGCCTGCGGCAGGATGATGCGCCGCAGGATCTTGCCGTCCTTCATGCCCAGGGCCTTCGCGGCCTCGGCCTGCCCCGGGTCGACCGACCCGAGACCGGCGCGCACGATCTCCGCGAGGTACGCGGCCTCGTTGAGCGCAAGGCCCAGGATCGCGGCGCGCGCGGCCGTGAAGAGGTCCGCGGTGTCGAACACGAACCACTCGGGCCCGAACGGGATCCCCAGGCTGAGCTTGGGGTACAGCACCGAGATGAGTCCCCAGAACACGAGCTGCGTGTAGATCGGGGTGCCGCGGAAGAACCAGATGTAGAACCAGCTCGTCGCACGCATGACCGGGTTGTCCGAGCGGCGCATGATCGCCAGGATCACCGCGAGCACGACCGCTATGGCCATCGACGAGAACGTCAGGATCAGGGTCCATCCCACACCGCGCATGATCTGCACGTCCCGCAGGTAGAGCCAGACGACGTCCCACCGGAACTTCTCGTTCGTGACCAGGCCGTGCACGGCCATGGCCGCGAGGACGAGGAGGACCACGGCCGCCGCCCAGCGCCCCGGCCGAGGCACCGGGACCGCGTGGATGCGGTCCGGTATCCGGTCTACTGGCTTGGTCGCCGTGCCGAGGCTCGCCGAGCCACCGCTCGGAGGACCGTCGGGCGTCGGGGTGCTGGGCGGCTGGGCCATGGCTACCTCTGTTCTGTCAGGGGATCAGCTCAGGAGACCACGGGGTTGAGCTCGGCCGTGGTCACCGCACCGGAGGTGTTGCCCCAGGTGTCGAGGATCGTCGTGTAGTCGCTGTCGTCCATGAGCTTCTGCACCGCGGCCTGGACGGCCTGCGCGAGCGCGGTGTCGTCCTTGGCGATCGCGATGCCGTGCAGCGAGTCGGCGAAGATGTCGCCGAGCTGCTCGATCTGGCCACCGGTCTGCGTCACGGCGTACGCGACGACCTGCGAGTCCGCGTACATGACGTCGGCCTTGCCGCCGACGAGGTTCGTCGTGACGTCGGCCTGGCTCGCGTAGCGCAGCGGCGTGATGTCCGCCTTGCCCGCGGCCTCGCAGTCCGCCATGAGCCCGTCGAGCGCGTCGTCCTCGACGGTGCCGGTCTGGACGGCGATGCTCAGGCCGCACACGTCGGACGGGTCGACGTCCTTGGGGTTGCCCTTGGCCACCGCGAACGCCTCGCCCGCGCGGAAGTAGCTGACCATGTTGACCTCGGCCATGCGCTCCGGGGTGATCGTGAAGCCCGAGACGCCGATGTCGTACTTGCTGCCGATCGCCGGGATGATCGACGCGAAGTCGGCGTTGGTGACCTCGACGTCGAGACCCAGCACCGCCCCGATCGCCTTGGCGAGGTCGACGTCGTACCCGACGATCGTCTTGCCGTCGTCACCGATGAACTCGGCCGGGGCGTAGGTCGCGTTGGTACCGACCGTCAGGGTGCCAGCCTCGGCCACGTCGGCCGGGAGCATCGCTGCGATCGCGTCGTCCTTGGCGATGGTCGACGGGTCGAACGCCTCGGCCGACGAGCCGCCCTCGGAGGGCGAGGAGCCCGAGCCCGAGGAGGCGTCGGTGCACGCCGTGAGCGCGAGCGTCGCGGCGATGGCGGTGAGGGCGGTGAGGACGGGCAGCCTGCGCATGGGGGTCTCTCGTTTCATGGTGGTGATCTCCGGCGCCGGCCTCAGGGGGGTGGGTCGTGCACCGCGCAACGCGGGCAGCACGGAGCGGCGCCGCACCGTTGCCCTCCCAGTTTCCCGCGCGGGCGCCCGGACTGGCAAAACGGGGGCACGTCGTGGCGTCCCGGCGATACCTCGGTCGCACCTCGGACGCGCCGTACCCGAGGCCGGTCGGGCCACCGGGCGCGGCTGCCCGACCATCCTCGGGTACGGCACCACCGGCAGCCTCAGGACGCCGGCGGGTTGACCACTGCCTCGTCGAGAGCCCCGTCCTCGTTGCCCCACGAGGCGAGGATGTCCGTGAACGTGCCGTCCTCCATGAGGACCGTGAGCGCCGCCTGGATCGCGGCCGCGAGAGCGGTGTCGGCCTTCGCGGTCACGATGCCCTGGGGCGCCGAGTCGAAGACCTCCCCGATCTGCTCGATCTGACCCTTGGTCTGCTCGATCGCGTACGACACGATGGGCGAGTCCGCGTACATGATGTCGGCCTTGCCGCCGACGAGGTTGGTCGTGGCGTCCGCCTGGTTGTCGTAGCGCAGGATCTGGAGCGGCTGCTCGCCGTCCTCCTCGCACGTCGAGCTGATCTCGGCCGCGCCGTCGTCCTCGACCGTGCCCGTCTGGACTGCGACGGTCAGCCCGCAGATGTTCGTCGGGTCGACGTCCTTCGGGTTGCCCTTCTGCACCGAGAACGCCTCGCCCGCGTTGAAGTAGCTGATCATGTTGGCCTCGGCCATGCGCTCGGCCGTGATCGTGAACGACGAGATCCCGACGTCGTACTTGGTGCCCAGCGCCGGGATGATGCCGGGGAAGTCCGCCGACTCGACGACGACCTCGAGCCCCAGGACGGCGCCCACGGCCGAGATGATGTCGATGTCGTAGCCGACGGGCGTCGACCCGTCCGCCGCGATGAACTCGGCCGGCGCGTACTCGGTGTTCGACGCGACGACGAGCTTGCCCGTGCTCGCGATCTCGGCCGGCAGCAGCGCCGCCGCGGCGTCGTCCTTCTGCACCGACGTGAGGTCGAAGGGGGTCACCGTGGCCGTCTCGTCCGAGGCGCCGCCGGACGAGGAGTCGGCGGGCTGCGAGGCGTCCGTGCAGGCCGTGAGCGCCAGGGTCGCAGCGGCCGCGACCGCGACGAGGAGTGGCATCTTGCGCATGAGAGCTCCGATCGGGTGGGTACGTCGTGGCGCGTCACTCTAGGGGCGATACGTCTCGCTCGCGTCACGGACGGGTTTCGGTCGGGCACCGACGCGCGCTCCTCCACCCCCGCGCCGACCACACTGCGAAAAGGAAGCGACCCTCACCAACCACCTGCGCTACTGTCGGCGCGCACCGACAGACGGCCGCCACCGACGGCGACCGCACGCCTCCGGAGGGGAGCCGCCCATGACACGCACACCGACGTGCCGCCGCTGGCGCCCCTCCCCCTGCACACCCCGCCAGGTCACCGCCGGATGACGCGGCACGGGACGTTCGCTCGGCAGGCTCCCCGGAGCCGACCAGCATCGTTCCGAGCCCACCCCGTCCGTCTCCCGCAGTCCCGCACTCTCCGTCCGTCCGCCGCACGGAGTCCCCGCGACCCGCGAAGCCATGCGTCCCGGCCGGCCGCAGCGACGCACCCGCACCCCGCCCGACCCATCCGTCGGCGTCCCCGTCCCCGGACGTGAGCGGCGCCGTCGGGCCGCGCGCCCTCGCAGGCGGGCGCACCCGCAGACCGACCCGTCCCACCCACCGGAGGCATCGATGACCGACGACCCGCCCGCGCACGCTCCCGACGGCGTGGCGCACCCTCCCCGCACGAGCGCGCTGAAGGCCGCGCTCGCCGCCCGCGCCTCGCGCTGGATCGACCTCGCGCAGCTCCTGCCGCAGGCGGGCAGGCCGCTCGTCGCCGCGGCCGCGCTGCTCAACGTCCTGCTGGGGCTGCTGCCGCTCGCGTTCATCGTGCTCGTCGGCTACGTCCTGTACCTCGTCCCGCAGGTCGCGGCCGCCGCCGACGGGGGCCCCGCAGGTGCCTCCCCGGGATGGTCCGACCTGCTCACGACCCTCGCCCTCGCGGTCGGCGTGTTCGTGGTCCAGCAGGTCCTCGCGCCGTTCCAGGCGGGCGTCACCGAGGTCGTCGCGCGACGCGTCGACGAGCACTGCATCGACCGGCTCATGAGCGCCGCGCTGCACGACGCACCGCTCAGCACGCTCGAGAGCCCCGAGGCCCTCGACCTGCTGGCCGACGCCCGCGCGGCCTTCGCCCGCGAGGCCCGCCCGCCGGGCGATGCGGCCGCGGCACTGCTGTCGCTCCTGTCGCGCTACGTCCAGCTGCTCGGCGCGATCGTGCTGGTGGGCGTCGTCATCTCGCCCCTCGCGGGGATCGTGATCCTGGCGACCGGGCTCTCGATGCGCTTCGGGGTGCGCGGGACCCTCGGGAAGTTCGCCGACATGTGGGACGCGCTGTCGGGCTCGCGGCGCAAGGTCTTCTACCTGCGCGACCTCGCCACGGGCGCGCGGGCAGCCAAGGAGATCCGCCTGCTGGGTCTGCTCCCCTGGGTGCGGGCCCGCCTGCGCGCGGACACGATGGCCGCCTACGAGCCCGCGTGGGCGGGGAGCCGCAAGCTTCAGCTCTGGCCGATCGTCGGGCTCTCGTGCGTGGGTCTCGTGGGCGGCGCGGTCGTCCTCGCGCTCCTGGCGGACGCCGCCGCGTCCGGCCGGCTGAACCTGTTCCAGCTCGGCGTCGCGCTCCAGGCCGTGCTGATCCCCATGCGGTTCGGCGTGTACTTCCCCGAGGCCGACGTGCAGACCCAGTTCGGCCTGCACTCGTTCCACGCGCTGCGGACGTTCGAGCAGCAGATCGCCTCGGCACGTCCGGCAGGTCCCGCAACCCCCGTCGCCGTGCGGCGCCCCGAGCAGGGCATCCGCTTCGAGGGCGTGCGCTTCCGGTACACCGACGACACCCCGTGGGTGCTCGACGGCCTCGACCTCGAGCTCGGCGCCGGGCGGTCCACCGCGATCGTGGGGCTCAACGGCGCGGGCAAGACGACGCTCGTCAAGCTCCTCGCCGGGCTCTACCCACCGGTCGAGGGCCGGATCCTGGTCGACGGCGTCGACCTGCGCGACCTCGACACGCAGGACTGGCAGCGCCAGCTCGCGCTGATCTTCCAGGACTACGTGCGCTACGAGCTCACGGCGGCGGAGAACATCGGCCTGGGCGCGCCCGCGCTGCTCGACGACCGCGACGCCATCACGACCGCCGCCCGTCAGGCCGGGGCGCTCGACGCCCTGAGCGGCCTGCCGGAAGGGCTCGACACCACGCTGTCGCGTCGCTACCCCGGCGGGCGCGACCTGTCGGGCGGGCAGTGGCAGCGGGTCGCGCTCGCCCGGGCGCTCCTCGCGATCCAGGGTGGCTCGTCCGTCCTGGTCCTCGACGAGCCGACCGCGCAGCTCGACGTGCGCGCCGAGGCCGAGTTCTTCGACCGCTTCCTCGCGACCACGGAGGACATCACGAGCGTCGTCATCTCGCACCGCTTCTCGACGGTCCGCCACGCGGACCGGATCGCGGTGATCGAGCACGGCCGCGTCGTCGAGTGCGGCGACCACGTCGAGCTCGTCGCCCTCGGAGGACGGTACGCCGACCTGTTCGAGCTCCAGGCGCAGCGGTTCCGCGACACCGCGTCCGTGGGCGCGACCACGTCGGCCGAGGCCGACGACCCCACCAGCCCCGCCGCAGAGAAGGAGACCGCATCGTGAGGACCATGCTGAGAGCCGCGCGCTTCTTCCTCGTCCTGGGCTACCGCACGGACCGACGCCGACTGCTCACGGCCGCGGTCCTCATGACGATCGGCTACCTCGCCGGGCCGCTCGTCGGCGTCGCGCTGGGTGCCCTGACGAACGCCGCCCTCGACCAGGAGACGAGCCTCGCGATCGGCCTGGGCGTGTGCGTCGCGGTCCTGCTGATCTTCGAGCTCATGATGGGCCACTTCGCGCACCTGTACTACTTCGAGCTCGCCGACCTGCAGCAGCTCGAGCTGACCGACGAGGTCGCGCGGCTCGCGCACGGCAACCCGCAGATCGACCAGTTCGACCGGCCCCGGTTCGCCGAGCTCCTGACCCTGGTCACGGAGGGGCTGCAGCGGGTGCGGTCCGCGCTCGAGGCGACGCTCCAGCTCAGCGGGCTGCTGCTCCAGGTCACGATCACGACCGTCATCCTGGCGATGGTCGAGCCCTGGCTGCTGCTCCTACCGCTCGCCGCGCTGCCGCCCGTGCTCCTCAACAACAAGGCCCAGAAGGTGCTCGACTCCGCACGCGACGCGTCCGCGCACGAGGTCCAGCTCTCGACGCACCTCGTCTCGCTCGCGACCACGGGCAGCTCGGCCAAGGAGGTGCGGCTGTTCGGCGCGCAGGCCCCGGTCGTCGCGCGCCAGCGTGCCGCATGGTCGGCGACGACGGCGCGCGTGTGGTCGGCGCACCGCCGCAGCGCCCTGTTGCGCGCGGCCGGGCAGGCTTGGTTCGCGTGCGCGTACGGCGTCGCGGTGTTCCTGGTCGTGCGCCAGGCCGTCACGGGGTCGGCGAACGTGGGCCAGGTCGTCCTGGTCATCACGCTCGCGGTCCAGGTGAGCGTCCAGGTCTCGGGCGCGCTCGCGCTGCTCGGCACGTTGCAGGGCGTCGGGCGCACGGTGTCGCACATCGAGGAGCTGCGGGCGTCGGTCGCGCGTCCCGCCCGGGCGGGCGCGGGTCTCGCGGCCCCCGCGGGTCTCGCGGCCCCCGCGGCGTCCACGGTGCCCGACGGCGCCGCGCACCCGGGTGCGTCCGGCGCCCCGGTGCCGGGAGACCAGGGCGCGACGCCGTCGGGCACCCGGGCCGTGCCGGCCGGAACCGTGCGCGAACCTGCGGACGAGACCCCGGCGAGCGGCGTGCCCGCGCGGCTCACGCACGGCGTGCGCTTCGAGGACGTGACGTTCACGTATCCCGACACGGACCGCCTCATCCTCGACGGTGTGAGCCTCGACGTGCCCGCGGGGTCGACGCTCGCGGTCGTGGGCGACAACGGCGCGGGCAAGAGCACGCTCGTCAAGCTGCTGTGCGGCCTGTACCGGCCGACGTCGGGGCGGATCCTGGTCGACGGCGTCGACCTGCGCGACCTCGACGACGCCGAGTGGCAGGCGCGCACCGCGACCCTGTTCCAGGACTTCGCGCGGTTCGAGCTCACGATCCGCGAGAACGTGGGCGTGGGGCGGCTCGCGTCGCTCGACGTCGACGAGGACCTGTGGGCCGCGCTCGACCGGGCGCGCGGTCGCAGCATCGTCGAGAAGCAGGCGAGCGGGCTCGACCAGCTCCTGGGCCACGGGTACGGGAACGGCGTCGGCCTGTCGGGCGGCCAGTGGCAGACGCTCGGGCTCGGGCGCACGCTCCTGCGCCGCGGGCCGCTGCTCCTCGTCCTCGACGAGCCCGCTGCGGCGCTCGACGCGGCGGCCGAGCACGCGCTGTTCGAGCGGTTCGTCGCGACCGCCGACGAGGCCGGGCGGGCCGGGGGCGCGATCACGTGCTTCGTGTCGCACCGGTTCTCGACCGTGCGCGACGCGGACCAGATCGTCGTGCTCGACGCCGGGAAGGTCCGCGAGCACGGCGACCACGCGACCCTCATGGCGCGCGGGGACCTGTACGCGGAGCTGTTCGGCCTCCAGGCGGGCGCGTACGCGTAGCCCTGTCGCGCCCGAGGTGGGTCGGGTGGGTCGGCCGGCTCGGTCGAGCCGCCCGACCTGCCTCGGCCCGGCACCTGATCAGGAAGCCTCGTACGCCACACCCCAGTGGGCCGCGAGCCGCTCCGCCTGGACCTCGAGCCCCTGCCGCTCGTCCCGGGTCAGCGGCCGGAAGAGCTGGGTGTCGAGGCGCAGGGTCTTCGCGGTCAGGACGTGCCGCCACCGCCCGACGACGCGGCCGCCCACGGCGATCACGTGCAGGAACGGCGACTCCTCCTTGCCGGGCAGGCGCAGCGGGAGCACGGCGGGGGCCCCGGCCGAGAGCGGGTCGCGGGCCAGGTCACGGCTGTCCTTGTACGACACGAAGTACTCGTCGTACCCCTGGAGCAGGTCCACCTGTACAACGCGCTCGGTGGCGCCCTGCGCGGCGGGCGGCGGGCCGTCGACGAGCCGCCAGAACGACAGGCCCTCGGTATCGCCCCCGCCGTCGACCTGCTCGACGTCCGCGCCCAGCAGCGCCAGCCCCTCGCGCGTCCGCGTGAGCGTGAGGCCCGACCAGCCTGCGAAGTCCTTGACCGTCGCGAGACCCCGGCTGCGCAGGTAGCGCCGCAGCAGCTCCACGAGCGCGGCGTCGTCGTCGTACGTCGCACCGAGCGGTCCGTACCCGGCGGGCACGCGCTCGTCGAACGCCGCGTACGTCTGCTGCTTGCCGCGAAGTACGCCGCTGACGAGGACCTCGTCGAGCTCGGCGCGCATCACGATGTACGTGAGCCCGAGCCCGGTCGACGGCAGGCCACGGTCCGCGAGCAGCGCCGCGAGCTCGGCGCGCGTGCGGTGGTTCCCTCCCGCGACGGCCTCGGCGAGCAGGTCGGTCGCGGCGGCGTCCTGCGCCGAGCCGCCCAGGTCCGGGTAGTACGGACGGTTGAGGCGATGCACGCGGGGAGCGGTGAGGCGCAGGAGCCAGCGGGCGTCGTCGGGCAGGACGTGGTGCCACGTGGGGCGCAGGACGTGCGTGCGCAGGAACGCCCCCTCAGAGAAGTCCTCGCGGAGGGACGCGGCGTACGGCGTCCCCCCGGCGCGCTGCGCGATCCCCCACAGGGACGGGTGGAACTCCTGCGACTGGACGGCCCCCAGGTGCCCGACGACGTCGCGCCCGCTCGCGAGACCGGCGCCCCGCAGGTGGTGCGCGGCTAGGCGCGTCGCGACGACCCTCGCCGCGTCGGGCGACCCGGCACCACCCATGCCCTCACCCCCACCTGGTCTCTCGGGCCCGGCTCACGCTCTCTCAGGCCCGGCTCACGAGACCGCGAGGTCCGCGAGCGCGACGTCCTTCCCGGACAGCTCGACCCGGATCGCCCCGTCCGAGACACCCACGGAGGTGAGCGTGACCCCGGTCGGGAGGTCGAGCGGGACCTTCAGGTTCGTCACGAGCTTCGCGATCGGCGCCGGGAGGTCCGAGATCGTGATGGTCGCGGGGCCGAGGGTGAGCGCGGAGACATCGACCGCGATCGTGTTGCCGTCGACGCGTGGCGTGAGCCGTGCGGACAACGGCACCCCCAGGACGTCCATGCTCGCGACGAGCAGGTCCCCCTCGGCGGCGAACGTGACCGGCGCTCCGGCCGCCTCGCTCACGACCGCGTCGAGCGACGACGGCGCGAGGTAGCCCGTCGCGGTCCCCGACCGCACGACGTACGGGTCGCTCGTCGAGACGCCGTGGGCGTCGAGGTGCAGGTCGGTCACGGTGTACCCGCCGAACGTCGCCGTCGCGGCGGACCCGGTGACGTGGTCCAGCTCGCCGCCCGCGACCTGGGTCAGGAACGGGAAGCCCAGGATGTCGAGGTTCGCGTCGGTCAGCTCGACGTCACCCTGCTCCATGGAGCGCACGGCGGTCCCCTCGGCGATGCGCACCGTGACACGGTCGACCACCACGAGCACGAGCACCAGGACGACGAGCCCGCCGACCACCCACCACCATCGCTTCATCCGCCCACCCTAGGTGCCGAATCTGGGCGGTGCCTGGCTGTTGCACATCTGTGACCTGCGGAGTTGGGTGCGTCCCCGGGAAAGAGGTCGCCACCACGCCCCGGTGTCTGCCTAGGGTGACCTCCATGACTCGTCCCGTACGCATCGGTGTCCAGCTCCAGCCCCAGCATGCCGACTACCCTCAGATCCGTGACGCGGTCGCCCGCGCCGAGGACGCCGGGGTCGACGTGATCTTCAACTGGGACCACTTCTTCCCCCTCACGGGCGACCCCGACGGCAAGCACTTCGAGTGCTGGACGATGCTCGGCGCATGGGCCGAGCAGACGAGCCGCGTCGAGATCGGCGCGCTCGTCACGTGCAACAGCTACCGGAACCCCGAGCTCCTCGCGGACATGGCCCGCACGGTCGACCACATCTCGGGTGGCCGCCTGATCCTCGGGATCGGGGCGGGCTGGTTCGAGAAGGACTACGACCAGTTCGGCTACGAGTTCGGCACCGCGGGCTCGCGCATCGCCGACCTCGCGGACGCGCTCCCCCGCATCAAGGCCCGCTGGGCCGCGTCCAACCCGGCGCCCACGCGTGAGATCCCCATCCTCGTCGGGGGCGGCGGTGAGCGCAAGACGCTGCGCATCGTGGCCGAGCACGCGACGGCCTGGCACTCGTTCGGTGACGCCGCGACGCTCGCCCGCAAGAGCGCGATCCTCGACGAGCACGGCGCCGCCGTCGGTCGGGACACGGCCTCGCTCGTCGAGCGGTCGGTCGCGGTCAACCGTCCGCCCGCCGAGGTGGGCGAGGAGCTCGTGGACCTCGGCGCGACGCTCCTGACCGTCGGGGTCAGCGGACCCGACTACGACCTGTCGCTCGTGAAGCAGTGGGTCGCGTGGCGCGACGCGCGCGCCCGGGCCTGACCCGTCTCACCCCTCGGATGCCGTACGCCGTCCGGGAACAACGACCTGGTGGTCGGGGTTGCCGCAGTCATGGCCACCCCACCACCAGCGTCGACCACCTCTGACGCGGTCCCGCACCCGTCAGCCTCGTCGGTGTCGTCAACCTCCGCACCCACGCGAGCCACCCGGATCACCGTCGGCTTCGTCCTGCTCCTGTCGGCCCTCACGGCGATCGGCCCGCTCACGATCGACCTGTACCTGTCGGCCTTCCCGCAGATCGTCACGGAGCTCGGCACGACCGAGTCCCGCATCCAGCTCACGCTCACCGCGACCCTCGCGGGCCTCGCGCTGGGCCAGCTCCTCATCGGCTCGCTCTCCGACGCGATCGGGCGGCGACTGCCGCTCCTGTCCGCGCTCTCCGTCTACGTCCTGGCCTCGGTCGGGATCGTGTTCGTCCAGTCGATCGAGATGCTGACCGTGCTGCGGTTCGTCCAGGGCCTCACGGCCGCGGCCGGCATGGTCCTGTCGATGGCGATCGTGCGTGACAACTTCGAGGGCTTCCTCGTCGGCAAGGTCATCGCACGCCTCATGCTCGTCGTGGGCGTCGCGCCGATCCTGGCCCCGACGATCGGCGCCCAGTTCCTGCGCATGGGTTCGTGGCGCCTGATGTTCGTCGCCCTCGCGGTCTTCGGCGTGCTGCTGCTGGTCCTCGCGGCGCTGCGCCTCAAGGAGTCGTTGCCCACGTCGATGCGGCGGACGGGAGGGACTGTCGCGGCGTTGCGCTCGTACGGGTCGCTCGTGCGCGACTGGTCGTTCTTCGGCCTCGCGCTGCTCGGCGGCTTCTACATGGCCGCCATGTTCACCTACATCTCGGCGTCGACGTTCGTCTTCCAGGAGCAGTTCGGGCTGAGCGCCCAGCAGTACGCGATCATCTTCGGCGCGGGCGCGGTGTCCGTGACGATCGGCAGCCAGGTCAACGGCGCGCTCGTCGGGCGCGTGACGCCCGAGCAGATCCTGCGCGTGATCGTGCCGGTCGGGATAGTCCTCTCCGCGGGGTTGCTCGCCGCGACCCTGAGCGGTGCGGGCCTGCCCGTGATCGTCGCCCTGATCGTCCTGACGCTCGGCACGGCCGGGTTCGTCATGCCGTCGGTCCCCGCGGTCGCCCTCGAGCGCAACGCGCACCGCGCCGGTAGCGCAGCGGCCCTGCTCGGGGCCATGCAGTTCGGCGTGGGTGCGGGCATCGCACCTCTCACGGGCCTGATCGGCGGCGACGTCACGATCACCATGGCCGCGGTCATGTTCGGCGTCATCTCGGTCGCAGGGCTGCTGCTGCTGAGCCTGACGCGGTCGCTGAGGGCGGCTCCGGTCGCCGGGACGGACGACGGCGACGCGGGCGACCGGGTCGCGGCGGACGACGGTTCGGCAGCGGGCGCGGCCGACGCAGCCGACGAGCCGGTGCTCGCCTCCGACGCGTCCGAGCTCGGGATCGTCGCGGCAGCCGAGGCCGTGGTCGAGGCCGCCGAGGCGTCGGCGACCGCAACCCCGGCACCCCGCCGCGCCTGAGCCGCGCCGCGCCTTCTTGGACCACGTCTGCCGCCCCGCGTCCGGTCGACGCGGGTCGAACATGCGGTTGGCGTCCGCCGAGCATGCGGTTCGCGTCCGTATTCCCCCGGATCGCGACGCCAACCGCATGCTCGGCACCGAAGGGGGTAGCACCGAGGGGGTAGCACCGAGGGCAGCGACGCGGGACCGTCCAGGTCAGCGGGTGGCCGCTTCTCTTCGTACGGTGGAGACGTGCCCACCGCACATCTGTCGCGGTGCCGCGCCCATCGGCAGCCGATCAGCAAGGAGCGACGACCATGGACTGGAAGCTCGAGCTCATCCCCGTGCCCGTGTCGGACATCGACCGGGCCAAGGCGTTCTACGTCGACCAGGTCGGGTTCCATGCCGACCACGACATCCCCGTCAACGACGACCTGCGGTTCGTGCAGCTCACCCCACCGGGCTCGGCCTGCTCGATCGTGCTCGACGTCAACATGACGGACATGCCGTCGGGCGCTCAGCGCGGACTGCAGATCGTCGTGCCCGACGCCGACGAGGCCCGCCAGCATCTCCTCGACCACGGCGTCGACGCCCCTCCTGTCGAGGACCTGCCGTGGGGCCGGTTCACGTACTTCGCGGACCCCGACGGCAACACCTGGGCGTTGCAGCAGCTCGTCCCGCAGGCGTGACAGCGGCGCCCACGGTACGTCCCCGGCACCGCCCGTGAGCCCCTCGGGTCGCGAGGTGCCCCGCGAGGTGAGCGCCGTCGTCGGGCCCGACGACGTCACGTACCCCCTCCAGGCGCGCTCCGCCGGGAGCATCGCGGCGCTCGACGAGGTGCTCGTCGGGTGCAGGGCCTGCCCGCGCCTGGTCGCGTGGCGCGAACGGGTCGCGACGGAGAAGCGGGCCTCGTTCCGCGGCGAGACGTACTGGGCGCGGCCCGTGCCCGGGTTCGGCGACGAGCGGGCGCGGGTCCTCGTCGTCGGGCTGGCGCCGGCCGCGCACGGCGCGAACCGCACGGGACGCATGTTCACGGGCGACCGGTCGGGCGACTTCCTGTTCGCGTCGATGTTCCGCACGGGCTTCGCGAACCAGCCGACGTCGGTGAGCGCCGACGACGGGCTCGTCCTGGACGGGATCCGCGTCACGGCTCCCGTCCGCTGCGCCCCGCCCGCGAACAAGCCGACGCCGACCGAGCGCCGCACGTGCGCGCCGTACCTGGGGCGCGAGCTCGAGCTCGTCGGCCCACGGGTCGCGGTGGTGCTCGGGGCGTTCGGGTGGCAGGCGCTGCTCGCGACGCTGACCGACCAGGGGTGGGCGGTGCCGCGGCCCCGGCCGGTGTTCGGACACGGCGCCGAGGTGCGGGTCACGCACCCCGACGGGCGCAGCCTGACCCTGCTCGGGTGCTTCCACGTGAGCCAGCAGAACACCTTCACGGGTCGCTTGACGCCCGAGATGCTCGATGCCGTGCTGCTGCGGGCGCGAGACCTCGCCGCCGACGGATGAGGGACCGGACCGAGGTCCGGCCCCTGGGGTCACGGCAGGCGCGGGCGCATCTCGTGAGCACGCACCGAGACGGCGAGGCGACGGCGCTGGACGACCTGCGGGCGTTCGCCGCCCACGATCCGCAGCGTCTCGAGACGAGCGATGACCGCCATCCGGCGCAGCTCACGATCCAGACGTGGGTCGTTCATGGTGTTCTCCCTCCGCGTCGGCAGCATCCCTGCGCATGCCGACCCCTGGAGGGAGCGTCGGACGGCCGTCCTGTGACATCGCTGCCACCGACCTCTTCCGACGGCGCTACGCCCGCACCGTGAGCGTGCTCGACCCGTCCGCGAGCCGCCGCACCTCGACGCGTTCCGCGATGGACTGCTTGAGCGCGTCGACGTGGGACACGACGCCGACGACGCGACCACCCGCGCGGAGCCTTCCGAGCTCGCCGAGCACGGCTTCGAGGGTCTCCGGGTCGAGCGTCCCGAAGCCCTCGTCGACGAACAGCGTCCCGAGGTCCACGCCCCCGGCCTCCGCGGTCACGACGTCGGCCATGCCGAGCGCGAGGCACAGCGAGACGTAGAAGGTCTCGCCGCCCGAGAGCGTGCGGGGGTCGCGCGCCTGCTCGGTGCGGTGGTCGAGGACCTTCATCGCGAGGCCGGTCCGACGGGTGCGGACGTCCTCCTTCTCGTCGGAGCGTTCGAGCTCGTAGCGTCCGTCCGACATCTCGCGGAGCCGTTCGTTGGCTGCCGCGACGACGTCCTCGAAGCGTCTGACCAGCACGAACGTCGCGAGCGACAGCGCCTTGGCATTGTCGCTGCCGGAGCCTGCGGCGAGCGTGGCCATGCGTGCGACGGGCGCGGCGTCCTCACGGGCACGGGCCCAGGCGGCCACGGTCGACTCGATCTCCGTCGCGGCGTGCGCGGCTGCGGTCGCGCGCCGGGACGCGCCGTTCGCCTGGAGGGCGGCCATCCGCTCGGCGGCCTCTGCCTGCCCGACGGCGTCGCGCGCCCCGTCGAGGTCGACGTCCATGTCTGCGGGCAGGGACGCGACGACCTCCTCGGCGAGCCCTCGCCGGACGCGCTCGGTGTCCGCGTCGACCGTACGGAGCCTGCGTTCGAGCTGCTCGCGCCGCTCGGCCGGCAGGAGCGCGTCGACCGCCTGCTGCTCGTCCTCGAAACCGGCCTCGGCGACGACCGCCTCGACCTCGGCGGCCCGTGCTTCGACCGCGGCCGACGTGCGGGCGACGGCGCCCTCGGCGTCGAGCAGGGCGCTCACGGCGAGGTCGCGGTGCCGGACCGCTGCCGCGAGCACGGCGACGGGGTTGGCGGGCGCGCCCGCGTCGGCCACCAGGTCCGGGAGGTCGGCGTCCGCGAGGAGCGGTCCGGTCGCATCGAGCTCGGCGACGATGTCGCGACGGTCCTGCTCGATCCCCGCGGCGAGAGCGTCGAGGCGCGCACTCTCGCCCGCGACCCGCTCGGCGAGGGTCGAGGCCAGGGTGGTCAGGTCACCGGTCTCGGCGTCGAAGGTCGAGAGGGCCGTCGAGGCCTCGGCCCGGTCGGTCACGGCTGCGGACGACGCCGACACGAGCTCCTTGGCCGTGGCGAGCGCCTCCTGTGCCTCGTCGACGACGACGCCTCCGGCAGCCCGCAGGAGCCCGTCGAGGCGTTCGGCGAGGGTGGCGACCTCGGCGGACGTCGCTGCGACGAGCTCCTCGGCAGCCCGACGGGTGGCCTCTGCGACCTCGACGTCGTCCCGGCTCGCGTGCTCGTCGCTCGTCCGGGCGGGTGCGGGGTGCTCGTGCGCGCCGCACACCGGGCACGCGTCCCCGGGCTCGAGACCGGCCGCGAGCTCGCCCGCGATCCCGCCGAGCCAAGCCGTGCGCAGCGCGTGCTCGGCGTCGGACGCAGTCCGGGCGGCGGCGACCGCCCGCTCCTGAGCGGCTCGGGCACCGTCGAGGGAGGTACCGGTCTCGACGGCCTGGCGGGCCGCACGCAGCACGGACTCGGCCGCGAGCACCTTCTCCTGCCGTTCCCCGAGGCGGCCGGCGACGTCGGCGAGCTGGTCGCGTCGCGACTCCCGCTCGGCGCGTTCGGCAGGGCGCGCCTGGAGGTCCGCGAGCACGCGTGCCCGTTCCTCGCGGTCACGCTCGACCTCCTTGCGGCCGTCGACCAGGTCGCGCTCCCGGAGGGGCAGCGACTCCCCGACGGGCAGGAGCCGGGCCAGGCGGGTGCTCGCGGCCGCGAGGCTCGACCTCAGCACGTCGAGGGCCGTGACGTCGGCCGAGGCCAGCGACTCCGGGACCCCGGTGCGGGCGAGCAGGAGCCGCTCGTGCGCGGCAGCGTGCTCCGTCACGGCGCGGCGGGCGCCCGCGACCACGGGCTCCACCCCGGCGGCCCGCCGCGCGGCGGCGAGGACCTCTCGGTCGGTAGCCACCTGGTCCGCGGCGGCGTCGAGCGCCGCCCGCTCGGCGAGCAGCCCGTCGCGGCGCTCGACCGCGGCGCTCAGCGTGCGCGCCGCCTCGAAGGCGTCGCGGGCCGCGACGAGCGCGGCGTTGGCCGAGATCTCGCGTGCGCCGAGCTCGTCGGCGGTCCGCTGCATCGTCGCGACGTGCCGGTGGGCGAGGGTCCGGACCGACGGCGGGGCGACCACCGCGGCGGGCTCGATCCGGGCGGTCCCGCCGGCCCCGGCCCCGGCAGGCTCGTCGGCGCCTCGGTCACCGTCACCGTCACCGGCATTCGCGCCGTCGATCTCGCTCTCGCCCGCCGGCTCCTCCGTCGCGTCGAGCGGCCCGCCGAGCCGGACGTCGTCACGGGCTCCCTCGCGCAAGGACGCGGCGGCGTCGCTCGTGAGCCCGGCGGCACCGACGAAGCTCTCGACCGCCCCGGTCGCGGTCGCCCTGGCGACCGACACCACACCCTGCGCCTCGCGGTTCAGTGCCGCGAGCTCGGTCTGCACGCGGTCGTAGACCTCGGTACCGAAGACCTTCTGGAGGAGGCTGCGACGGTGCTCGGGGTCCGCCCGGAGGAAGTTCGCGAACTCGCCCTGCGGCAGCACGATGGTCTGGACGAACTGACGACGGTCGAGCCCGACCGCCCGCTGGATCTCCAGCCCGGCCTCGTCGAGCCGCGTCGAGAGGAGCTCACCGGGCACGTCGTCGGCGTCGGCTCCCGGCGCCGGCACGGCCTGGTCCGCCCCGGCGAGCCGCCAGAGCCTGACCCCGGCCTGCTGGGTCGTGGTCCCGGTGCCGCGCTTCTTGGCGCGCTGGAACTCGGGGGTCCGTCGCACGCGGTAGACCCCGGACCCGGTCTCGAAGACGAGGTCCACGGACGACTCGACGTCGGGAGCGGCGTACGCCGACCGGAGCCGGTCCTCGCTCGCCGCCTCGGACGCGACCTTGCCGTACAGCGCGAAGACGACAGCGTCGATGATGGTCGACTTCCCGGCTCCCGTCGGGCCTTCGAGCAGGAAGATGCCCGAGGTCGCGAGCTCGGCGAAGTCGATGACGTGCCGCCCGGCGAACGGCCCGATCGCCTGGAGGGTCAGGGTGTGCAGGTGCATCAGGCGCTCCGCTCGCTCGCGAGGGCGCGTTCGAGCGCGGTGCGCAGCGCGTCGCCCTCGGCCTGGTCGGGGCCGGCCCCCGTGACGTGCTGGACGAACTCGTGGGTCACCTCGAGCGGGTCACGCCCCTGCCCGACGACGGAGATCACCTCGCGCTCGGCCGTCACCGGTGGGCGGTGCTGGACCTGGAGCGCGTGCGGGAACCGTGCGCGGACGCGCGCGTACATCTCGGTCGGCCTGGCGGGATCGGTGACGAACACGCGCAGCCAGTCGTCCGTGTGCGGTTCGCCGGCCGTACCCAGGAGGTCGTCGAGCGTGCCCGCGACCTCCGCGAGGCGCCGCGGGACCGGCGCCGGGAGCAGCTCGGTCCGCGCGTCCCCGGTCGCGTCGAGGTCCAGGAGGACGGTCGACTTCTTCTGGTGCATCTCCGAGAACGAGTACGCGAGGGGCGAGCCCGAGTAGCGGGCGACCGTCGCCGCATCGTGATCGTGACCTGTGGTTTCACGTGAAACACCGGGCACCGTGACGACCTGCGGGCCGTGCAGGTGGCCCAGTGCGACGTAGTCCACCCCCGCTCCCCCGAACACCCCGGCGGGCACGGAGTCCACGCCGCCCACCCGGATGTCCCGCTCGGACTCCGAGGCCTGCCCTCCGACGACGAACGCATGGGCCACGACCACGTTCCGCAGCCGGCCACCGCCTTCCTCGCGGCGGCGCGCGACGTCCGCCGCGACCCTCCGCAGGGCCGCCGCGGTCACGGCCTCGTGCGAGCGCGGCAGCGGGCCCCGCGCGCCTGTCGGGTCCTGGCCCTCCTCGGGAGCCTCACCGTCGCAGCAGCCGTCCGCGAGCTCCCACCGCACCGCGTCCGGGTCGAGGTAGGGCATCGCGTAGACCGCGACGCGCCCGCCCGAACCACCGCGCGAGGCGGGGTCCAGGACGACGGGCGTGCCGACGTCGGGCACGCGTGTGCGGAAGTGGACGCCCGCACGCATGAGCGACGCCCCGAAGCCCAACCGGATCGCCGAGTCGTGGTTGCCCGGCGTGAGCACCACGTCCGCATGCTCGGAGAGCCTCGCGACCGTGTCCGAGAGGAGGTTCACGGCGTCCACGGGCGGGATCGCGCGGTCGTACACGTCACCCGCGACGAGGACCGCACCGACGCCCTCCGAGCGGACGACGTCCACGAGGTGGTCGAGATACGCAGCCTGGTGGTCCAGCAGGTCGACGCCGTGCAGCGTGCGACCGAGGTGCCAGTCCGAGGTGTGCAGGATGCGCATGACCCGAACGGTAGCGGGCGCCACCCACAGCCCCGCGCACCCGAGACCCACCGGCCACGGGGCGACCTCGTCGTCACCCCGTGCAGGCCAGGAGGGCCCTGCGGGCTACGACCCCGCGGTCGCGGTCCGCACGACGGGGATGGTCCCGCCCATGCCGATCATGTCGAGCAGGTCCTCGAGCGAGGTCGTCGGGTCCTGCAGGACCACGGCGCGCCCGTCCTCGGAGCCCAGCATGTAGACCTGGAGGATGAAGGCGATGCCCGACGAGTCGATGAACGTCACGCGCCCGACGTCGATCGTCACCGGACCGGGGTGCGTGAGCACCTGCGCCATGGCGTCGCTCGCGCGGTCCCTCAGCGCTGCGTCGATCTCTCCCCACAGGGTGATGAGCGAGCCTTCGGGGGTCGCCTCGTAGCTGATGCCTGAGTCGTACGTACTGGGGATGGTCATGCTCTTCTCGTGCTCCGTCAGTCGGTGAGGGTGGCCTCGCGGACCGTCCTCCTGGTCAACGATCGGGCAATGAACGGTGTTCCCGCGGTCGGGATCCGTGAAGGTCAAACTCTGAGAGGTTAGACCGGCTCGGTCACGTCCGCGACCTGCGCGCCCAACGCCGTCGCGAGGCTCGCACCGTCCACGCTCGCCGCGACCCCGAAAGCGCCCCCGCCGATCGACACGAGCGGCGACGCCCCGTCGCGGTCGACGACCCGGGAGTCGGCGACCACGGGCCAGGCGGTCGTCGCGCCGAACGGGGTGATCGTGCCGCGCTCGTACCCCGTGACCTCGCGGGCGACCTCCTTGTCCGGCATGGACAGGCGCGAGACGCCCAGGAGGGTCCGCAGCCTGGGCCACGAGATGGTCCGGTCCCCCGGGACCAGGACGAACAGGTAGTCGTCGTCACCACGGCGCACCACGAGCGTCTTGACGATGTTCGCCGGGTCGATCCCCCGCGCCGCAGCGGCCTCCTCGAGAGAACCCACCGGGCCGTGACGGGTGATCGTGAAGTCGATCCCGGACGCTTCGAGTGCGGCGCGTGCCCGCTCTTCGCTCATGTCCTCGACCCTAGGCACCGCCGCCCACACTCACCACGCGGAGGGCGGATCGGCACGTGTCGTCCACGTCACCTCCTCGCGGCGTCCGCGCTCTCCCCGGTCGCGGACCCGACGTCCCGGTGCTTGCATCGAGGGACGTCCGGCCCGGACGAGCCGAAGGAGAGCGATGCGCCCCGAACCCCCGCCGCTGCTGCGGCCCGAGCGCCGCGGACGCTTCGGCATGGACCGGGTGGGGTCCCTCGCGACGGCCGTCGTCCTGCTCGCGATGGTCGCCCTGTGGCTCGTCCCGACGGCGGTCGACGAAGGTACCCCGCCCACCGAGACCGAGATCGCCGCGGGCAGGATCGTGACGGTGTCCGACGGCGCCTCGACCGCGACGATCCGGTTCCCCGAGGGATGGTCCACCACGGCCGACATCAGCGCGTCGGGGGACGCGAGCGGGTCGACGTTCGAGGGCGGCAGCCTCACGGTCGACCGAGCGGGCGTCGAGGTCCAGATCGACGTCGTCTCGGGCGTCGAGAACCCGAACGTGTTCTTCACGCGGCGGGCCCGGCTCGCGGAGCTGTCGACCGGCACGACCCTGTACGACGCGCAGATCGTGTCCGAGGGCGACCCCGCCGAGGTCTCGGGCGTCTTCCGGTCGGGCGGCCCCGAGGCCGCCTCGCTCACGGTCAAGGTCACGGCGCAGCACGCCCAGGGCGGGGTGTCGGTCCTGGCGTACGGGACGTCGTCGAACCTTCACGCGCAGGCCGAGGCCGTGGCCGCCCTGGTGGAAGCGGTGACGATCTCGTGACCGACCAGGTCCTCCGCAACGTCCCCGTCGTCCTCCCCACGAACGCGCCCGGGCGGCGGCGTCGCGGCCTCTTCCCGCACTACCAGTGGGCCACGTGGCTCTACTGGGTGTGCATGGTCGTCGCCGGCTTCGGGATGCTCCAGGCCGTCCGGCAGGACCTGCTCCTCACCCCCGAGGGCCTCGGGATCGGGATCCTGCTCGCGGCCGTCGTCACGCTGCTCCTCACGGCCGTCGTGCGACGGCTCGACCTGTTCGAGGACGAGCCGGGCGGCATGCTCGTCGCCGCCTACGCGTGGGGCTTCGTCGTCGCGCCGACGCTCGTCGTGGTCGCGAACGACCACCTCGTCTCCGTGTTCGAGCGGACGGGCCTCGCCTCCTGGGCCGCCGCCGTCGTCGGCCCCACCGACGAGGAGCTCATCAAGCTCCTCGGCGTGGTGCTGGTCCTCTACGCGGGCCGCGCGCACGTGACCCGCCCGCTCAACGGCCTGGTCTACGGGGCCATGGTGGGCCTGGGGTTCGAGGTCAGCGAGAACATCAGCTACATCGTGCAGGGCGCGCTCATGGACCCGAGCTCCGACGCCGTAGGCGCGCTCCAGGTCGGCCTGAGCCGCGTCCTGATCGGACTGGGCGGGCACGCGATGTTCAGCGCGATCGCGGGCTTCGGCATCGCCTACGCCCTCGTGGCGTTCCACGTGTCCACGGTGCGGCGCGTCACGACGGCGGTCGCGGCCTATGCGCTCGCCTGGGTGCTGCACTTCGCGTGGAACGCCCCCGAGATCTTCTTCCCGTCGTCGGAGGCCGGCGCGTTCGGGTCGGTCGTCCTCAAGTACGTCGTCCTGGTCCTCGCGTTCGTGCTCGTGTTCCGGTACGCGCGGCACATCGACCACCGCTGGTTCGAGGCGGCACTCGCCGACCAGCCCGACGACGTCGTGACCCCCGGCGAGACGGAGGCCCTGCGGTCCGTCCACGGACGGCGCGCGGCCCGCAAGGCTGCCCGGCGCGCGGGCGGGCGGGCCGAGAGCCGTCGGCTGGCCGACCTCCAGGAGGCGCAGCTCCGGCTCGCGACGCTGCTGGGCCTGTATCCCGACGGGTCGCCGCCCGTCGAGGTCCAGAAGGAGGTCGTGCGGGAGATCCGCGCGCGCCTCACCGCGCCCGCCTGAGCATCTCCGTCGGCACCGACCGTGCCGACGGTGCCGACCGTGCCGACCGGTGCCGACGGAAACCCGTCAGCCGAGGTGCACCACGTCGCCCTTCCAGGTCCGCCGCAGCCACCGGTCGTGCGAGGCCACGACCACGGCGCCGGGCCACGTCTCGACCGCAGCCATGAGCTCCTCCGCGAGCGTGAGGGACACGTGGTTGGTCGGTTCGTCGAGCAGCAGCACGTCGGGGGCCTGCGTGACGAGCATCGCGAGGACCACACGCCGCCGCTGCCCCACGCTCAGCACGCCCAAGGGCCTGTCCAGGTCGCGGGGCGCGACGAGCCCGTGCGCGTCGACGTGCGGGCGGTCCGCGGGGTCCTGGCCCGTGACGAGGGCGAGCAGGTCGCGCGGGGTGCGCGCGTCGTCGTGCAGGCGGACGTCCTGCTCCAGCAGGGCGACCTCGACGCCTCGCGCGCGCCCGACCGTGCCCGACGAGGGCAGCAGGTCGCCCGCGAGCACGTGCAGCAGCGTCGACTTCCCGGACCCGTTGGCCCCGGTCACGAGCAGCTTGGCGCCCGGGGCGAGGTCGATCGAGGGGACCCCGGCCGCCCGCAGGTCGAGGCGGGGACGCCCGGGGGCGGCAGGATCGTGCCCGCTCGCCCCTCCCTGCACGACGACGTCGCGCGCCCACAGCGCCAGACCGTCGGTCCCGCCCGAACGCCCGGGCGAGCTGCTCGCCGCCCGCGCGAGGTGCGGCGGCGCGAAACGCAACGGCTCGGGCGGCCTGCGCACCTGCTCCGCCTGGAGCGTGTCGAGGCGCTGCTGAGCGTTGCGCACGCGCCGGGACACCTGCGACTGCACGCGCTCGCCCTTGGCGTCGTAGAGCAGCTTCGACTGGTTGCCGCGCTCACGGTTGTGCGAGACGTTGCGGGCCGTCGTCGCGACCGACCGGCGCAGCGCCTTGAGCTCGTCCTGCTCGGCCGCGAACTGCTGCTCCCAGCGGGCGCGCTCGACACGCTTGGCCCGCAGGTACTCGCGGTAGCTGCCCGCGTACAGGGTGCCGCCCGTACGGCCTGCGGAGCTGGCCTCCTGCGACGGGTCGAGGTCGAGGATCTCGGTGCAGACCTCGTCGAGGAACACGCGGTCGTGGCTCGCGAGCAGCACGGCCCCGGGCAGGGCGCGCAGGGCCGACGCGAGGAACTCGGCGGCCTCGTCGTCGAGGTGGTTCGTCGGCTCGTCGAGCAGGAGCGCGCCCGGCTGGCGGATGAGGAGCGCCGCGAGACCCAGCCGTGTGCGCTGCCCGCCCGAGAGCCGCGAGACCAGGCGGTCGCGGTGGATCACGTCGAGCCCCAGGCCCGCGAGGGCGCGCGCAGCACGGGCATCAGCTCCCCACACGTCCGACTGCTCGGCGCGCGCGAGCGCCAGGTCGTAGGCCGCGGTGAGGGCGTCGACGTCGGCGGACCGGTTCTCGGGGCCGGGCCCTTCCGGGCCCGGCCCCGGTTCAGGCAGCGACGCGAGCGCCGCAGCCGCCGACTCGAGCCCGCGCTCGATCTCCCGGACCCCCGCGAGGGCGTCCTCGACGACCTGGCCGACCGACGTCGTCGGGCCGTACGGGAGCTCCTGGTGCAGGTAACCGAGGTCCGGGGGCCGCGTGACCGTCCCCGAGTCGGGGTCCTCGACCCCCGCGAGCAGGCGCAGGAGCGTCGACTTGCCGACGCCGTTCTCGCCCACCAGACCGGTCCGGTGACCCGGGTCGACGGCGAGACTCACCCCCGCGAGGACGGTGCGGTCACCGTAGGACCTGGTGAGGTCGACGGCAGAGAGAAGGGCGGAGGACGGCTGGGGCATGGGATCACCTGACGAAGAGGGCGCCGCGGCGGCACGGAGGCTGCCTGCCGACGTCGAGCGCAGCCGGGGCACGACGAGGACGTCGTGTCGCGGGGCGACGTCGGAGCGCGAGGAGGAAGGGGGTCTCGCGAGCAGGCTCAGATCCACATGAGGGCCACCCTACGGGGTCGCACGGGCGACCCGCGAGCCGATTACGGGCTCGTGGACC
Organism: Oerskovia sp. NPDC057915; assembly: GCF_042887685.1. Lineage (NCBI taxonomy): Bacteria > Bacillati > Actinomycetota > Actinomycetes > Micrococcales > Cellulomonadaceae > Oerskovia > Oerskovia sp. NPDC057915. The sequence goes on from NZ_JBHVOS010000010.1 coordinate 104,384, forward strand.
CGTGATCGTCCACGCCCAGCAGACGCGCGTGGAGCGCCCGCACCTCGTCCGCCAGGGCCGGGTCCGGACCGGACACCGCGACCCCCGGCGCGACGGCGTGGATCGGCAGGGGCGCGACGGGCCCGGGTGGCAGACCCCACCGCGCACGCCACCCGGTGAGCTGCGCGCTGCTCGCGGCATACACGATCCGTCCGAGCCCGACCCACGCATGAGCCGCGCTGCACATCGGGCAGTGCTCGCCCGAGGTGTAGACCGTGCTCGTCCGGCGCTGCTCGGCGTCGAGGTGCTCGGCCGCCCAGCGGGCGAGCGCGAGCTCGGGGTGCTGGGTCGCGTCGCCGCCGCGGACCCGGTTGCGGTCCGACCGCAGGATCGTCCCCCCGGCGTCGACGAGCACCGAACCGAACGGCTCGTCGCCCGCGTCGAGCGCATCCCGGGCGAGGTCGACGCACACCCGGAGGAACCCGTGGTCGCGCACGTCGGGACGTTCGACGGCCGGGGTGGTCATGGGCCTAGGACACCGCGGTCGGCGCCGGGATGTTCGTCGGCGAGGTCGCCGGAGCGGCCGGCTCGCTCGGCGCCGGCGTGCTCGGTGTCGGCGTGCTCGGAGACGGGGTCGGGGTCGTCGGCGGGTCCGTCGGGTCCGGGGTCGGCACCGGCGTGGTGGGAGTCGGGTCCGGCGTCGTCGGGGTGGGGGTGGGCGTCGGTTCCGTCGGCGTCGGGGTCGGCGTCGGCGGCGGGTCCGTCGGGACCGGCGTCGTCGGGGTCGGCGTCGGAGCCGGGGTCGTCGGCGAGGGCGCGGGCGCTGGTGGAGGGGTTGTGGGCGAGGTGGGGGTCGTCGGCACGGGAGGCGCCGTCCGTGTCCCCTCGGCTCCTTGTGCGTACCGGTCCGGCATGGCCCCGGCCGCGTAGAACTCGAAGTGCCACGGCTCGGGCTTGCGCCCGTCGGGGCGCGCCCACGTGGGGTTGTCCCAGCCGTAGTCCGGGGCGTGCAGGCGCATCCACAGGTACTCGGCGCTCTTCCCGGTCGAGACCGGGGAGCCGACGTCGATCGCGAGGCCCCACCCGTGCTGGGACGTACCGGGGACGGCGGCGAGGAAAGGCTTGGCCGCCTTGACCGCGACCTGGTCGTCGTAGCTGCGGTACGAGTCCGTGATGCGCAGCGGCTTGCCGAACGCCTTCTGGTACTCGGCCGCGAGCGCCTCGAGCTGCTCGGCGGCGTCGCAGCGCAGGCTCTGCCCGGGCGCGAAGGCGAGCGGGCACAGCGCCGAGTCGGGGAGCTGACCGTTGGCGTACTGCGCCGTGCTGCCCGCGTACCTCGCGACGGCCGCGGCGAGCTGGTCGGCCAGGGTGCCGCCCGTGGGGACCACGCCGTCCGCCGGGACGACTCCCACGGCCGCGAGCGCGTACGCGGGCCCCATGAGCTCGGCGAGCTGGGTGGCGGCGACGACGACGTCGTCGATCGTCACCAGGCCCTCGTGCGACGGGGCCTCGTCGTCGGTCGGGTCGCCGGGGTCGGTGCCCGGGGCCCCGGGATCGGTGGCCGGGTCGCCGGGGTCGGTGGCCGGGTCCGCCGCGGAGCCGGCCTCCGGGTCGAAGCCGTCCGCTGCGCCGTCGGCCGGTTCCGCGGGTGTCGTGGGCTGCGGGTCCACCGGGTTCGCGGCGGGCTGGACCCCCGGGCCGACCGGGACGACGGCCGTCGTCTGCCCGTCGACGGTGCCCGGCGCAGCAGACCCGCCCGAAGGAGCCGGTTCGGCCGGAGCGGCCGGGGCCTCCGGCGTCGTCGGGGTGAGGGGGGTCGGCGCCGCGGGCGTCGCGAGGTCCTCCCCGGGCAGGGCACCGGGCGCGACGGGCCCGGGGGCGTCGACCGAACCCCGCGAACCTCCCCCGGCCGCAGCCTGCTGCGCCTGGTAGGTCGCGAGCAGCATGCCGAGCTCCGACCGTGCCTGCAGAACGGTCTCCGAGACCGCGGCATCGGCGCCGATCACCTCGTCGGAACGGTCGAGCATCTTGACCACACGGTCGAGCTGGACGTCCTCGCTGGGCGGCTCGTAGGCCTGCGGCTGCACGCCGAACGCGGCGCCGGCCACGGGCTCCTCCGCCGCGTACTGCACCGACCACGCCTCCTGGTGGGCGATCGAGGACCCGACGAAACCGACCGTCATGGCCGACCCGAGGACCAGCGTCGACGAGAGGATCATGGGGACCGCTCGCGCCGGGCGCCGTGCATGACGGGCCTCGACGTCGTGCCCCGGCACGGGCGCGGGACGGGCGGGCTCGACCGCGTCGTCGAGCACGACCGTGTCGGCAGCGGTAGCGGGCACGACGCTGGTGGCGGGCTCGGCGCGAGACGCGCCGTGCCGGCCTCCTGGGCCGCTGGAACGCACCCGGTGCGTCGGCAAGGTCACCACGAGACTCCCATGTCCGTTCTGCGACGTTCGACCGTGCGAGGGTATCTGCGAACACGGTCAGACTCCAGCCTGAGGGAGTTCGGGCGTGCGCGCCACCCTTGTCTGGGAACTTCATGGGTGACTTCTCATCGGAGGTCTGCACAATGGGGTGATGGACAACCACGCAACGCAGCACACCGCACGCGCCCGACGCACCCGCCGGAGCGCCGCCGTCGGTCTCGCGCTCGTCCTGTCCACGTCCGTGCTGGGGGCGTGCGGCGAGGACGGCAGCATCACGATCCCGGAGATCTCCATCTCGAGCGACCAGCTCGACCAGCTCGTCGACGACGCCAAGGCTCAGGCCGAGGCCATCGGCGGGGACGTCCAGTCGCTCGTCGACTCGCTCGGCTCGCTGCCCGCCGACCAGCGAGCACAGGTCGAGGAGGCCGTGACCTCGGCCAAGACCGCGTCGGCGGACCTCCAGACCGCCCTCGACGAAGCGGCCACCGCGACCGAGGAGACCAGGGCGCAGGCCGAGCAGCGCGTCGCGGACGCCCGTGCGCGGCTCGACGAGGCGTCGGCGCAGCTCCAGTCGGCGTCCGAGGCCGTGAAGTCGGCCGACCAGGCCGTCAGCACCTCGCTCGACGACCTGCGCGGCGAGGTCGAGAAGTTCTCGCAGGACGTCGAGGGCGCGACGTCCTGACGGCCGGCACCGGTGGCGCGGGCGCTATCCGCTCCCCGCGCCACCGGCCGGGTCCTTCGGGACGAGCTCGACCACCTGGGTCCCCGTGAGGTCCCACCGCTGCACGATCCGGTAGCCCTCGACCAGGTGGAGGCGCAGGTCCGGGTCCAGCCCTGATAAGGGGTCGTCGGCCGCCGGGAGGTTCATCAGCCAGATGCGGGCGGGGTCCCCGAGGCACTCGACGGGCTGGCCGCACTCGGTCGCCCCGAACCAGCCGGACACCGCGCCGGTCCTCTCCACCAGCACGTCGCGCGGACGCTGGGCGCGGTCCCGCGCTGCATGGTCGAAGGGCGTCCGGGTGCGGTCGCCCTGGTCACCGAAGACGACCACGTCGCCCGGTGCCGAACGGTCCAGGACGACCTCGGACGCCCCCGCCACGTCGGGCCGGTCCGACCGGTCGGCACTGCGAGCCCACCGCTGGTCCCCCCAGACCGACCACGCCGTGGCGCACAGGACGAGGGCCACCGCCGGCAGCGCCCAGGCGGTCCGTCTGCCGGACAGCTCGCGCAGGCCACCGACGAGCCCGATGCCCGCGAGGAGGGTGATCGCCGGCACCGTGAACTGCAGGTACCGGTAGTAGAAGAGCGGCGCGCTCCACGACGCCAGCAGCAGGACGACCGGCGGGAGCAGCGCCCAGGAGAGCAGCAGCACGAGGGGCCCGCGGTCCGGCCTCCTGGCGAGGACCAGGACCCCCATCCCGGCGAAGACCGCGAGCCCCGTCGCCGCGGCCCGGGAGTGCACGAGCTGGTAGGCGTAGCTGCGCAACGACTCCTCGGTCACGACGTTCCAGCTCAGCATGAGGTCGGCCTGTCCGTGCGCCCACCACACGGCGGGGACCAGGAGCACGGCGACCGCTCCCACCACCGTCCAGAACGCGAGGCGCACGCTGCGCGGAGTGCCTCGACGCAGCAGAAGGGCCGCGTGCGCGACGACGACGGACAGGGCCAGGAGGTGCGCGGCCGCCAGGAGGACCAGGAGCAGGCCGTAGACGCCCCACCGCCACGCGCGGCCCGTGCGCCGGGCCGCGAGGAAGGCCAGCGTCGCAGCGACGGTCAGGAGCACGGCCAGCGCGTAGCCTCGGGCGAACTGCGCCAGGTCCGTCATGCTCGGGACCAGCACGAAGAGCACCGCTGCGACGTAGCCGCTCGCCCGGTCCGCGAGCCGGAAGCCCAGGACGGTGACCAGGTACGTCGCTGCCGCCAGCGCGAGGACCGACGGCATTCGCAGCGAGAGCTCCGAGTCGCCGAAGGCGTCGATCCACACGTGGATCACGGCGTAGTACGGCGCCTGCACCAGGTCCTTGTGGGCGATGAGCCGTCCCAGGCCGTCGACGTCCAGCGATGCCGCGTGCCAGGTCGCGTACTCGTCGCCCTGGAGCGGGTGGGCCCCCGCACCCCAGAGGAACCAGAGGAGGCCGAGCACCCCCGTCGGCAGCGCCCGGAGCAGGTCCCGTCGCGGCGCCTCGTCCGGGCGGTCGCCCGAGCGCACGCGGACGGCGCCGCGCAGCTCGGGCGAGGCCTGCTCGGGCGAGGCCGACACGCCGTGGCCGTCGTCGGCCGCGCTGGTCGGAGGGATCGTCTGCCTCGGGTGCACCACGGCGCCTCCCAGGACTGGTGGTGCCCTCATGCTCGCGCCAGACCCCGGACGCCGCACCCGCAAGGAGGGAGCGCCCGACCGTCGGCCGGGGCGCACCGAGCCCGGCAGCTGCGCCGGACCGTCCCGGCAACGGGTGCACGAGAGGTTGCGGGCGGTGTCCGGGCGGCGCACGCTGAGATCGAGGGCGGCACGGTCGCGGCCCTCCACGGGGGGCGGTCGTCCCCGGCCCGACGACGGCACGACGGTCCGGCGTCGATCCTCGGTCTCGCGCCGATGCCTGCTCCTGCTGACCCGAGCACCGACGGGGTGACCACCCCGCCCGGACGAGAGGGACCCCATGTACGAGAACGAGCTGGCGATGACAGGACTCGGCGCCATGGTCCTCGGTCCCATCGTCTTCGACGCCTGGTGGGTGGCCGCGCTGTTCGTCGTCGTCGGCGGATCGCTGCTGTTCGTCGCGCGGCGCATCCACCGCCGGAAGGCACGGTGAAGCCGCTCGGCGTCCTCTCGCTCGCGGTCGTCGTCACGAGCGCCGCGTTCATGTGGTGGCAGGCGGGCGGTCCGTCCTGGTACGGCGTCGCGATCATGTCGCTCCTGGCCGCCAAGATGATCCTGTCCTGGCGTGCGAAGGACGCGACCGTGACCACGCCCGAGGACCAGGCGCAGCTCGACGCCCTGCGCGTCGGGGTCGCGGTCCCGAGCTTCAACGAGGACCCGGCGCTCCTCTCGCGCACACTGAAGTCCCTGTACGACCAGACCCGGCGCCCGCAGTCGGTCGTGGTCGTCGACGACGGCTCGTCCGACCTGCGTGCCGTCGAGGAGGCCGACCGCTGGGTGGACCGCTTCGCCGACGTCGGGATCGCGATGCAGGTCGTGCGGTTCGACGAGAACCGCGGCAAGCGCCAGGGCCTGATCGCGGCCTTCGACGCCCAGCCCGACGCCGACGTCCTGCTCGGCGTCGACTCCGACACCGTCCTGGACCCGCTGGCCGTGGCCGAGGGCCTCACCCCGATGCTCGACCCGCAGGTCATGGCGTCGACCGGCCTCGTCCTGCCGCTCAACCACGACACCAACGTGCTCACGCGGCTCATGGACGTGCGGTACGCGAACGGCTTCCTGTTCGAGCGGGCAGCCTACTCGTCGCTCGGCGCCGTGCTGTGCGCCTGCGGCTCGCTGGCCTTCTACCGCACGACCGTGGTGCGCAAGTACCGCGAGGACTTCCTCAACCAGACCTTCCTGGGAAAGCCGGCCGTGTTCGGCGACGACCGGCGGATGACCAACTACGCGCTCATGGAGGGGAGGTCGGTCTTCCAGTCGACCGCCGTCGCGTTCACCGCGGTCCCCGAACGCCTGGGCCACTACGTCCGCCAGCAGGTCCGCTGGAACAAGTCCTTCTTCCGGGAGTCCGTCTGGGCCCTCCTGAACCAGCCGAGCGGCCGCCCGGCGTTCTGGCTGACCGCGATCGAGCTGGGCACGTGGTTCACGTTCACGTGCGCGCTGGTCCTGGCGATCGTCGTCAACCCGATCCTGACCGGGACGCTCCTGATCGGGCCGTACCTGGTCTACACCGCACTGCTCGCCTACGCCCGCTCGACCCGCTACTTCGAGGTCACGGGCATCCGCAAGTCCCGCCGGGAGGTGCTCTACGGGTTCGCGCTCGCACCCCTGTACGGCCTCCTGCACATCGGCCTGCTCGTCTGGCTCCGTCTCTACGCCCTGGCCACCCTGCGCTCGGGCACCTGGGGCACGCGCAAGGACGGCGTCGAGGTCTCGGTGCGCGATCGCGCCGCACCCCTTCCGTCCTGACCTGCCCATCGACGCCTCAGGACGTCGCCTCCGACGCACAGGGAGCCGCACGTGTCCTCCACGACCCTCGACCGCCTCGCCACCGGGAACGGCCGGCCACCACGCCTGCGCGCGGTGGCCGTCGTCGGGCTCGGCTACGTGGGGCGCCCGCTCGCCCTGGAGCTCTACCGCCACGGTCATCGGGTCGTCGGCTACGACGTGGCCCCCGGCCGCCGCGAGCAGGCCCAGAGCGAGGCACGGTCGGTCGACGCCGCCGACGGCGCCACCTTCACCGTCGTCGCCTCCCTGCCCCGGACCGGGCCCTGCGACGCGTACGTCGTGGCCGTACCCACACCCGTCGACGACCACCGATCACCCGACCTGTCCTTCGTCGAGGCGGCGTGCCGCGACATCGGCGACGTGCTCCGGGTCGGCGACCTCGTCTCGCTCGAGTCGACCGTGCATCCCGGCGCCACCCGGGAGGTGTGCGCCCCGATCCTCGAGGCGGGCTCGGGCCTGGTCGCCGGGCGCGACTTCCACCTCGCGTTCTCCCCCGAACGGGTGTCCCCCGGCGAGACCGAGATCCCCCGGATCGCCAAGGTCGTCGGCGGGATCGACGAGGCGTCGCTCCAGGCAGCGTGGGACCTCTACGCCCCCCTCATCGATGCAGGGCTCGTGGCCGTCTCGACCCTCGAGGCGGCCGAGCTGACCAAGATCGTCGAGAACACCCAGCGCGACGTCAACATCGCGTTCTTGAACGAGATGAACGAGTACGCCCTGGCCCGGGGCATCGACTTCCGCGAGGTGCTCGCGGCGTGCCGCACCAAGCCGACGTTCGCGGACTTCCGCCCGGGCCTGGTCGGTGGCCACTGCATCGCCGTCGACCCCTACTACCTGCTCGACCAGGCGGCCCGGCTCGGAGTCGACATGACGGCGACGGCCTCGGCACGCGCGACCAACGACCGCCAGCACGATCGTCTGGCGACCCGCATCGAGGCGCTCGTGAGCGACCGCGACGAGCGACCGCGCGTCGTGATCTACGGCTCGACCTACAAGGCGGGCGTCGACGACACCCGCAACTCCGGGCCGCTGCGGGTCGCGAGCGCCCTGCGCGAGCGCGGCTTCGACGTCGTCGTGCTCGACCGGCTCGTGGACCCGGAAGGCGCCGCGCGCACCCTCGGCGGGCCCCACCCGTCGTCCGTCGTGGTGGTGGCCGTGGTGCACGAACGGTTCGCGCACGCCGTGACCGCCGACCTCGACGTGCTCGCGGGCGACGACGGCCTGGTCGTGGCGATCACCCCGGCGCTGGGCCCGGACCAGGTACCCGCCCGCCTCGAGCTCACCGCCCTGCTGTGAGGCCGGGCCGACGACGGCCCCCGGGCCGGACGCACGGAACGGTCCCGCTGCCCCCGGAGAGCGAGCAGAGACGCCGGATGGCACCATGAACCAGGTCTCTCCAACGATGCAGGAACGTCCGGGGGCACGATGAGCGCACGTTCGGCGTGGCGGTCCGCCGCCGCGGGCCTGGCGGTGCTGCTGGGTCTGGGCGGGGCCGTGATGCTCGCGCCCCCGGCCTCCGCGGCCGAGTTCACCGACTACGTGACGGTGTCCGACACGACGCTAGACTTCGGGCAGGACGTGCGGTTCGGCGACCCGAGCATCACCCTGTCCTACACGCTGACCGCGGTGCAGGACACGACGCTGTCGACGAGCGGGTGGTACACGCCCGGACCCGACCGGTGGCTGAGCGAGGTCAGCGGCGGAGCCTGCCCCGGCCTGTCGGTCTTCAACGGCACGGTGACCCTGACCGCGGGCCAGGTCTGCACCATGACCGTGACGTTCAACCCGAACGTGTCCCTCGCGCCCGCGAACGGCGTCTGGGGCGGTCGTACCTGGGACGCGACGGGCGCCGCAGGGCCCGCGACGACCGAGCAGTACGTCACGTACAACGCAGTCGTCCGGGCACTGGACTGGGACCCGCGTGCGCTGAGCTTCACGGCCGCCCCAGGAACGACGAGCGCTCCCCAGAGCGTGACGTTCACCAACCTCGCGAGCGTCCCGCTGTCCGCGCTGGACACCGGCGGGCAGGACCCCGACTTCGCGCTGGACCCGGGTACGTGCGCCGCACCGATCCCCGTGGGCGGGACCTGCACCCTGGGATACACCTACACGGGCAACGCCTCGAACCCCTCGGTCGCCTCGAACACCTGGGTGCACTTCTCCGCGACCGGCCCCGACGGCCCCAAGGCGTACACGTACGACTCGACCGTGCTCCGCCTCGCGGGCTGGACCCAGACCCCGCCACGGATCGCGGACATCTCCGTCACGAAGGCGCTCGTGGGCACGGACCCCGTCGTCGCGGGGGACCTGATCGCCTGGGACGTCACGGTGTCCAACGCCGGACCGGATCCCGCCGGGACCGTGTGGCTCTACGACTTCCCCGGCGCCTACCTGCACCTCGACCGTGTCGAGGGCGCGACGTGCGAGTCATCCGTCGCGGGCCTTCCTGCCCCGGCGGGCATCGAGCTGCGTGACTCCTACGCCCAGTGCACCCTGGGCGCCCTGGGCTCCGGCGCCTCGACCACGGTCCGGGTCTGGACCCAGGTCTCGGCCGACACGCCCGTGGGCACGACGCTCACCAACACCGCGAGCGCCTACGGCGACGTGCAGGACCCGAGCTACGACGACAACCACACGAGCGCCGACGCCGGCCCCACCCTGGGGGTCGCGGACGTCCAGGTCACCAAGTCGGCCCCGGCGGACCCGCCCCGGGTGGGCGGGGAGACGACCTGGCCCCTGACCGTGACCAACGCAGGACCGGACGACGCGACCGACGTCGAGGTCACGGACACGCTGCCCCCGGGGACGAGCTACGTCGACGGCCCGGACGGGTGCACTGCCGACACCGTGCGGGTCACGTGCGCCCTGGGGATCCTCACGGCCACCCAGACATGGACCGGCGCGGTCGTCCTGCGCGTCGACGACCCCGCCCTGGCCGGGACGGCCCTCTCGAACACCGCCGTCGTCACGACCTCCGCACAGGACCTCGATCCCTCGAACGACTCCGCGACCGCGACCTCGCTCCCGGTCGTCGGCCCCACCCCCACCACGGGCAACCTCGCCGTCTCCCTCGACGCACCCGCCACCGTCACCGCCGGATCGCAGCTCGACCACACCCTCACGGTGACCAACACCGGCGACGTCCCGATGACGGACGTCACGGTCGTGACCCACGTCCCCCCGGGCACGACGTTCCTCAACGCCGGCGGGACGGGCAGCCCGGGCGCGGCCGTGATCGAGCTCGCCGCCGCGTGCCCCGCGAGCGGCACGGTCGTCACGTGCACCGCCGGGACCATCGCCCCCGGCGACCAGGTCCTCGTCCCCGTCTCTCTCCGTGTGGACGCTGCGACACCTGCTGGCACGATCCTTCCGCTCGACGCTGCCGTCACCTCCAGCACCCCTGACGACGACCCCGGCGACGACACGGCGAGTGCACAGGTCACCGTCGCCGCCAAGACGGCACCCGGTGACGGCAGGACAGGCACCGGCACCCGTGCCTCCGTCCTCGCGAGCACCGGCTCCGACTCCCTGACAACGGCGTGGGTGGCCCTGATCTGCCTCGCGGCGGGAGCGTCGACGCTCGTCGCGCGACGAGCAGCGCGACCCTGAGCGCCTCGCGCCGCTCGAACCGTGGACCGCGCGACACCCGGCGGGCAGACTGAGGCATGCCTTCCGTCGCCCCGACGCCCGCGCCCGCACCGACGCCCCCGCGGGCCGCTGCGCAGCCCCCCGCGCCCGAACTCGACGAGACCCTCGCGCTCGCCGGCATCGCCCTCGGCGCCGCGCTCGCCGAGCCCGACGCCCTCGGCGGGTCGGCGCGGTCCCTGGTCGTCCGCGCCCGCGTCGTGGCCGGGCTCACGGACGACCGCCTCGACACGACCCGCGCCGCGGCGCACGCACCGGGCAGCTCTGTCGTGGTCAAGCGCTTCCTCGACGGCCCGGGCGTGCACGGCCTGCCGTTCGAGCACGAGGTCGCAGGGCTCCTGACCCTCGACCACACCCCCGTCCTGCTGGCCGTCGACGAGGCCCACCGGCTGATCGTCATGAGCGACGTCGGCGACGGTCCCACGCTCGCCGACCTCCTGCTCGGCGACGACCGCGACGCGGCCTGGCAGGGCGCGCACGAGTGGGCGACAGCGCTCGGCGAGCTCGCAGGGGCGTCCGGGCGGCACGTCGAGCGGTTCTCGGCCGAGCTCGCGGCCCGCGGTGTCGTCAAGGGGTGGGACCTCGACGCGGACGCCCGCGCCGGGGTGCACCGGCTCGTCGAGGCCCTGCCCACCCCCACGGGTCTCGTGCGCGAACCGCTCGACGCGATGCTCGCGTTCGTGCACGACGACCTCGAGGCCGTCGCGAGCCTGCGCGCCGAGGGGAGCGCCGCCGTCGTCTCCCCCGGCGACACGTGCCCCGACAACGCCGTCCGTACGCCCGCCGGGTGGGTGTTCCTCGACCTGGAGGACACGAACGTCCACCACCCCGCGCTCGACGCCGCGTACGCGCTCATGCCGTTCTCGACGTGCTGGTGCGTGTTCGACCCACCCCCCGGTCTGACCGACGGGCTCCTCGCCGCATTCACCACGGGCCTGGGCAGGCACCGGCCCGACGCCGTCGTCGAGCCCGCCTGGACCCGCGACGTCCTGCTCGCGTGCGCCGGCTGGATCCTCGCCATGACGGGCTGGCTGCTCGAGGGTGCGGTCGCGGACCGCCCGCACGTCGGGCCCGAGGGGAGGTCGCCGTCGTACCGGCAGCTCGTGACGTCCCGCTGGAGGTGGGGCGCCGAGCACCTGCGCGACGTCGCCCCGAGCATCGCGACCGTCCTGTCCGACGCCGTCGCGTGGGCCGAGCGCGAATGGGGACCCACGCCGTCGGGCGGGTATCCCGCGTTCCCCTGACGCCCCGCTGGTCCCGGCGGGAGAGGACCTAGGTCCCCCGCGTTCCTCGACCTTCGCCCCGGGTACGGAACCTCCCGCTCCGGTGGAATGGAGTCAACGCACCGGATGGGGATCCGGTCCTGGAGAGGAAGACAGACGACATGAGTGCAACGATCGAACGTCCGGCCGGCTCGGCCCGCTCGGCCCGAGCAGTGCGTGCCGTCCCTCACGAGGTCACGGGAGCCACCACGACCGCGAGCCTCGCGGTCCGCGGAACCCTCCCGACCCAGATCGTCCTGGGGATCTTCCGGATCGTCATGGGCTTCTACTTCGTGTGGGCCTTCCTCGACAAGACCTTCGGGCTCGGGTTCTCGACCCCCTCGGAGCGTGCCTGGATCAACGGCGGCAGCCCCACGGCCGGCTTCCTCGGAGGCGTCCAGGGACCGTTCGCCGGACTCTTCAACGGGATGGCCGGTGCCGCCTGGGCCGACTGGCTCTTCATGGCAGGCCTCCTCGGCATCGGGCTCGCCCTGATGCTCGGGATCGGGATGCGGGTCGCGGCGATCGCCGGGACCGTCCTCCTCGGCTTCATGTACCTGGCCTCCCTGCCCCTGACCACCAACCCGATCATCGACAGCCACGTCGTCGAGGCCCTCGCGATCATCTCGCTGGCCATGATCGGCGCCGGTGACACCCTCGGCCTCGGCCGACAGTGGAAGAGCCTGCCGCTCGTCCGCAAGAACTCCTGGTTGGTCTGATCCCGGTTCGGCGACGCGATCCGCTCGCCACGGCGATACACCCAGGAAGACGCGGGGAACCACAGGGAACGCGAGACCCTGCCCCGCCCGACGGCCCTCCCGGTCACCTCCCGGAGGGCCGTCGCTCTTTCCCCGGCCGGCCGGCCACCCGCCGGCCGGCCGGGGACACACCCGGAGCTCACGGAGATCGAGGGGGTTGTCTTGGACTACCTGAAGACCTACGACGCGCACCAGGGCGTCGTGCCGGTCCTGCCGAGGCCCGCTCCGGCCCGAACGTCTGACAGACTCATGTGGGTGACCGAGTCCCTTCCTTCTGCCGTCGCGCACCGCGTGCTCGACGCCGTCGTCGCCATCACGAGCAACCTCGACCTCGACACCGTGCTCCGCCGCATCGTCGAGGCCGCGATGGACCTCACCGGGGCCCGGTACGGGGCGCTCGGCGTGCGCGACGGGGACCGGCTCGGACGGTTCGTCCCCGTCGGCATGAAGGACTCCGAGGTCGAGGCGATCGACCACTGGCCCCACGGGCACGGCCTGCTGGGCGAGGTCATCCGCAACCCGCACCCGCTGCGCGTCGACAAGATCGAGGGCTACCCGGCCGCGTCCGGATACCCCGCCGGACACCCGCCCATGCACACGTTCCTCGGGGTCCCCATCCAGGTCCGCGACTCCGTGTACGGCAACCTGTACCTGACCGACAAGCGCGACGGCTCACCCTTCACGCGCGACGACGAGGCCGCCGTCCGAGCCCTGGCGGCCGCCGCGGGCGTGGCCGTCGACAACGCCCGCCTGTACGAGGACGGGCGCCGCGTCGCCGTGCTCGAGGACCGCGAGCGCATCGCGCGCGACCTGCACGACGTCGTCATCCAGCGCATCTTCGCGTCCGCGATGACCCTCATGAGCACGACCAAGCACATCGAGAACGAGCTCGTGCGCTCGCGCGTCGAGGAGGCCGTCAACGACCTCGACGACACGATCCGCGAGATCCGCTCGACGATCTTCGCGCTCCAGGCCACCACTCCCCCCGAGGCGAGCCTCCAGGAGCGACTGACCGCGGCCGCGGGTGCCGTGACGTCCGCGCTCGGGTTCTCGCCGTCGATCATCATCGAGAGCGACGACTCGTCGCTCGTGCCCGCCGAGGTCGCGGACCAGCTCGTGGTCGTCGTCGGCGAGGCCCTGACCAACGTGGCCCGCCACGCGCGCGCGTCGCGCGTCGACGTGCGGCTGCGCGTGACCGACGACGCCATCACGCTGTCCGTGGTCGACGACGGGATCGGGTGCGAGGGGGTCGACGCGGGCGACCACCGCGGTGGCCTGCACAACCTCGCGACGCGCGCCGAGGCGCTGCGCGGGACGCTCGCCGTGGGGCCGGCGGAAGCCGAGCCGGCCGGACGCGGTACAGCGCTCGTGTGGCGGATCCCGAACGCCTGAGGCCCTCACGACCGAGGGTGACCACCCAGACCGCCGAGGGTGACGGACCACGTCACCGACGGTGACGCGCTCGCGCCCACGGCGACCCGCGCACCCGCGCACGCCCCGCCGTCGGGCGCTGCCCTGCGGCCCGTGCGGGCTCAACCGTGCGGGCTCAGCCGCGCGGGCGGTCCTCCGTGCGCAGCTCGGTCGCCAGGACCGCGACCTGCGTACGGCGCTGCAGCCCGAGCGTCGCGAGGATGTGCGACACGTAGTTCTTGACGGTCTTCTCCGCGAGGAACAGGCGCTCGCCGATCTGCCGGTTCGTGAGCCCCTCGCCGATGAGGTCGACGATCTGGCGCTCCTGTGGCGACAACCCCTCGAGACGGTCGACCTCCTGGGCCTGCGGCGTGCGCAGCCGGTCGAGGATGCGCGCGGTGCTGACCGGGTCGAGCAGCGAGCCGCCGCCCGCGATGGTCCGCACGGCCCCCACGAGGTCCGAGCCGTGGATCTGCTTGAGGACGTAGCCCGAGGCGCCCGCGAGGACCGCCTGGAACAGCGCCTCGTCGTCCGCGAACGACGTGAGCATGAGGCAGCCGATCTCCGGCATCTCCGAGCGCACGTCGCGGCAGACCTCGACGCCCGAACCGTCGGGCAGGCGCACGTCGAGCACGGCCACGTCGGGCCGGACGGCGCGGATCCGCGTCAGCGCCGAGGCGGCGGTACCGGCCTCGCCGACCACGGTGATGTCGTCCTCGGCCTCGAGGAGGGCGGCGACGCCGCGGCGGACGACCTCGTGGTCGTCGAGCAGGAAGACCCGGATCGGGTCGGGGGTGGTGCCCATAGGGAGAACTTATCGGAGTTGTGTCAGAACGAGGGTGCCGGGCCGCACGAAGATGCCCGACGGCGCCGCTCCCCCGGGTGCGCGGGGTCCCTCGGCACGGCGTGGGTGGGCGCGCGGGGCGCGACCGTCCTACCGTGGCTGGATGTCGTCCGCTCCCGTCCCGCCACCCCAGACCCCGCGACGGAAGCCGCGCTTCACGGGGCTCGTCAAGCCCCACGAGGCGTTCCCGGCCGTCGCCCGCCTCGACCGCCGCATGAACGACCGGACGTACCGGCGGCAGCTCGGGCCCCGTGCCGACGCGGCGCTCGTGCGTCTCACGACCGCCGCGAACCACAGCGTCCTGTGGATGGGGCTCGGTGCGGGGCTGGCCGCGACCGGTGCGCGCGGACGCCGGGCCGCGGTGCGGGGGCTCGTGAGCGTCGCCGCCGCGAGCGCGACCGCGAACCTGCTCGGCAAGGGGCTGTTCGGGGGCGACCGCCCCTCGGCCGACCCGCTTCCCCTCGTGCGGCGCCTGCGCCGCTACCCGACGACGCCGTCGTTCCCGTCGGGCCACTCGGCCACCGCGGGGGCGTTCGCCGCGGGCGTGGCCCTGGAGTGGCCCGCGGCCGGCCTGGTCGTGGCTCCCGTCGCGGGGGCCGTCATGTACTCGCGGCTGCACGTGGGCGCGCACTGGCTCTCGGACGTCGTCGGGGGCGCGGCGCTCGGGGTCGGGCTCGCGGTGCTCGGTCGGTGGCTCGTCCCCTCCCCACCGGGTCCCGGGCCCGACGTGCCCGCAGGGCCGCGCGCCGACGTGCCCGCGCTCCCCGACGGCGAGGGCCTGTTCGTCGTCGTCAACACCTCTGCCGGGTCCGGACGGATCCTCAAGGAGGACCCGCTCGAGGTCCTCGGCCGAGACCTCCCGAAGGCCCGGGTGCACGTGCTCGCCGAGGGCGACGACCTGCGCGAGATCTACGACCGGGCGGCACGCGGCGAGGACGCCGGCGGGTCCCGGGAGTCCGGCGGGTCCGGTGCGACCCGCCCGGCGCTCGCCCTCGGGATCAGCGGCGGCGACGGGACCGTCGCGACCGCCGCGGGCGCCGCGCGCGACCACGACCTCCCGCTCGTGGTCCTCCCCGGCGGGACGCTCAACCACTTCGCCAAGGCGGCCGACCTCACGTCGATGTCCGCGACGGTCGAGGCCGTCCGGACCGGGTCCGGCGTGAGCGTCGACGTCGCCGAGCTCCGCGTCGACGGGCGCGACCCGGTCACGGTCCTCAACACGTTCTCGCTCGGCATCTACCCCGAGCTCGTGTCGCAGCGCGAACGTGCCGAGAAGCGGCTCGGGAAGTGGCCGGCGACGGTCTGGGCCACGGCGCGCGTGCTGCGGGCCGCGGCCCCGCTGAAGGTGTCGGTCGACGGGGTCGTCGGGTCCTACTGGTCCTTCTTCGCGGGGGTCAACCGGTACGTCCCGCAGAACCTCGCGCCGGTCGAGCGCGTCCGGCTCGACGACGGTGTGCTCGACGTCCGCACGGGCCGCGCCGAGAAGCGGTACAGCAGGGCGCGCCTGTTCCTGGAGACGGTCGCGGGCGGCGGCGCGTCCTCGGTGGCCGAGCGGGTGCGGCCCCTCGAACGTCACCTGGCGCTCGACGCCTGGACCACGCCCGACCTCTCGCTGCGCCTGGGCGACGGCACCCCCCACGACGCGGTGATCCTCGCGCACGACGGCGAGACGCTCGAGCTCGACGGGGGCAGGGTCACCGACGCGACGCTCACCATGGTGCCCGGCGGCCTGCGTGTCTATGCGCCGACCGACCCTGCGGCGGGCTGAGGGCGGCCGGCTGAGGGCGACGCGAGGCGCGCTGGTGCACGCGACGTGCGCTGCGCCGTCGGGCAGGCGACCAGCAGGCCCGACGGCGCCGCGTCCGTCAGACGGTCGGGCCGACCTCTCCGGTGGTCGCGTCCGGCGCCGGCCGGTCCTCCTCGCGCAGGCGCGGCTCGGTGCGCCGCGACGGGTCGAACCCGGCCTTGTCCGCGTAGAACGCGCGGACCACGTCCATGTCGGCGCGCACGTCTCCCGTGAGCTCGAGCGTGGGGCCGAGCCCCGCGGTCATGGTCGTGCGGTCCACGTAGCCGAGCGTTACGGGCATGCTCGTCTCACGCGCGATCCGGTAGAAGCCCGACTTCCAGTACTCACCCTTGCTGCGCGTCCCCTCGGGCGTGATGACGAGCGAGAACACCTGGCCCCTGCGCACGCGCGACACGATGTCGTCGACGACTCGGCTGGGGTCCGACCGGTCCACCGGGATGCCGCCCAGGGCCCGCGCGAACGGCCCCATGACGCCCTTGAACAGGGTGTGCTTGCCGAGCCAGCGGACCCTGACACCCACGCTCGTCGAGATCGCGAGCATGAGCACGAAGTCCCAGTTGGACGTGTGCGGGGCGCCGATGAGGATGCCGGGCCGGTCGGTCGGAGGCTGCTCGGTGCGCAAGGTCCACCGGCTCACGGCCCAGTAGGCGCGCGCCAGGGCGCGGCGGATCATCGGGTCGCCTCGAGGGCGGGGGCTGCGGGGTGGGGCACGACGGCAACGCTACCCGGGCGGACGCGCCGTCACGGCCGGCACGGCCCGTGCGCCCCGCCCCCACGACTGTGGGCGAAATCTCCACCAGCTGTCCATGTCCTCCCTGTCTTTTCCCAGGTTCGCCGTGCAGACTTCTCGACATGACGTCGCCGAAGACATCAGGACCAGCCGCCCGGCTCGCCGCCGCCAGCTTCCTCGCCCTGGCGATGATGCTGCCGCTGAGCGCGACCGCATCGGCCGCAGAGGTCACCCAGTTCCTCGAGGACACCCAGTGTCAGGTCGACTCGATCGGCCTGGACCTCGAGAAGGCCACCACCCAGCTCTCCACCCTGCCGGCCGGTCTGCGCAGCGAGGTCGAGGACGCCGTCGGGAACGCTCAGGCCGCGACCGACGAGGCCAACGCCGCGCTCGCCCAGGCCGCGACCGACGAGTACGGCGACGGACGCGCCGCCCTCGCCCTCACCGACGCCCAGGTCGCGCTCGACGCAGCCTCGGCCCAGCTCCGCTACGTCGCCGACAAGACCGTGGCACAGGGCGCCGACGTCGGCTCGACGCTGCGCGACGTGCAGAACACCATCGACCACCTCCGGGGCGAGACGAGCCGCGCCGCGTCCTGACCGCCTGCCCCGTTCCCCGTCCCCGGGGAGCTGGGTCTCGTTTTTCACCCGCACGGGGAGAAATCCCCCTGGGCAACGGTGCCGTTCTCCTCCAGAATGAGCACCGCACTTCGTGGCGCCCGCCGCCACGGCCCCCACGCACCCGACAACGGCCGGGCGCGCGAGAGAAACGAGAAACCCCCATGACCACCCCCTACGGCGCCCCGCAGGCACCGCAGTCCGCTCCCGCCCCGCAGTACTACGGCGCCCCTGTCGAGGACCCGGGCAAGACGCTCGGCATCGTCGGCTTCGTGCTTGCCTTCGTCTTCGCGGTCGCAGGCATCGTCGTCAGCGCGATCGCCCGGAAGAAGTCCCGCGAGGCCGGCTTCGACAACCAGCTCGCCAAGTGGGGCCTCATCCTGAGCATCATCTTCACGGTGATCGGCACGATCGGCTGGATCCTCTACATCGTCCTGATCGTCGTCGTGGCCTCGTCGGGCGAGCTCAGCACGTACTGACCTCCCGTCGCCACGAGGCCGTCGACCCCTCCGGGGGGCGGCGGCCTCGCTGCGTCTTCCCGAGGGCCCGCGCGCGGTGCGAGACTCCGGTGATGACCGAGCAGCGCGCGCACTTCGACGCCCACGTGACCTTCGCCAACGGCGGCAGCCTCCGCACGGAGGGTTTCCGCCTCGACGTCCCGTCGGGTGATCTCCAGCCCGACGACGTCGCTCGCCTCCTCGTCCGCCACCTCGGCCTCGCGCTGGTCGGGTCGGTCGAGATCACGGGGCTGACGATCGTCGAGGAAGCGCACGTGGGGAGCCGCGGGGTGGGTGGTGCCGTGGACGCCGAGGGTGACCGCGCTGGTGCCGAGGGCGACGGCACTCCCCGCGCGGTGCGGCTCGTCGACCTGAGCCACACCGTGCGAGAGGGCCTCGTGACCTACCCTGGCCTGCCTGCACCGACCATCACGCCCTTCCTGACGCGCTCCGACTCCGTCGCGAGGTACGCGCCCGGGACGCAGTTCGCGATGGACGTGCTGACGATGATCGGCAACACCGGGACCTACCTCGACAGCCCCTTCCACCGGTACGACGGCGGGACCGACCTGTCCGGGCTCGAGCTCGAGACCCTCGTCGGGCTGCCCGCCGAGGTCTTCCGGCTGAGCGAGGTCGTCGACCCCTCGCGGGGCGGTGCTCGCGGCATCGGCGCCGAGGTCTTCCTCGACCGCGACCTCGCCGGGAGCGCGGTCCTGCTCCAGACCGGGTGGGACAGGCACTTCGGCACTCCCGCCTACGGCGAGCCCGCGCCGTTCCTCACGGAGGCCGGTGCGCAGCACCTCGTCGACGCGGGCGTGGTGCTCGTCGGGATCGACTCGTTGAACATCGACGACACCGACCCCGTGACGTCCGGCGGGGCACGCCCCGCGCACTCGCTGCTCCTCGCGGCGGGGATCCACGTCGTCGAGCACCTGACGAACCTGGGCGACGTGCCGCCGCGAGGTGCACGCTTCACGGCCGTGCCGCCCAAGGTGGAGGGGTTCGGGACGTTCCCGGTGCGGGCGTTCGCGGAGGTCACTGCTCGCCGAGGGTGACCTCGCCGGACGCCGACGGCGACCGTCCTCCCCGCCGAGGGTGACGCAACTGCTTGCCGATGGTGACCGTCCTCCCCGCCGAGGGTGACCTTGCCGGACGCCGACGGTGACCGTCCTCCCTGCCGAGGGTGACGCCACTGCTTGCCGATGGTGACCAGATGGCACGTCGAGGGGGATCGCTCGGTCACCCTCGACGGGTACGAGCGTCACCCTCGGTGGGTACGAGCGTCACCCTCGGCCTGCACGCACGTCACCCTCGGCGGGCATCTGCGTCACCCTCGGCAGTCGTGTCCGTCGCCCTCGTCGTAGGCTCACCGCATGTCCGACGACCAGAGCCCCGCCCACGACGTCCTCCCGTTCGGCCGTGCCCCACGCCCGGACACCGGCCCCGCGCTCGCCGACCGGCTGCGCGAGGTCATGACCAGGAACCTGGGCGACCACGCCACAGGCCTCGACCGCGTCCGCATCGACGCCGCGACGGTCCCCGGCAGCCCCGACGTCCAGAGCCTCGACGTCGACGTGACCGGGCTCGTCGTCCGCGCGATGGGTGCCGCCGACGCCCCCGACCCGGCCGAGAACGTCGAGCACGTGACCGCGCGCGAGGAGGCGGTCGCCCGGACGATCCGGGCCCAGGGCCACCCGGTCACGCTCGCCGGTGTCGCGGTCGACCTCGACGCCGAGATCCGCGACCTGCGCTTCACCTGGGTCGAGGGAGCCGACGGGTCGCTCTCGATCGAGGAGTCCGGGCAGAGCACCGAGCACCCCGTGAGCGGCCACCTGCGCGCAGCGGCGAGCCGCGACGCGCTCGTCACCACGGTCCGCGAGCTCGCGACCAAGGCCCTCGCGGACCAGGGCTTCACCCTCACGTCGCTCGACGTGGACCTGACGTCCCGCGGCCCCCGGGCGGCGTCGATCGTGGCGTCCGCGAAGATCCGCAAGGGCTTCCTGTCCGCGAGCGCCCAGATCACCGCGACCGCCGAGATCGACCAGGCCATGGTCCTCACCCTGAGCAACATCGGCGCGACGAGCCGCAACCCGGTCGTCGCGGCGCTCCTCCTGGCCGTGCGCGGGAAGCTCGAGGAGGTCGACGGCAAGCGGATCGACCTCGCGTCCTCGCTGCCGCCGGGCGTCACGCTCTCGGACGTCCGGCTCGACGTCGGCGAGCAGCTCGTGCTGAGCGTCCGCGTGGGCTGAGGTCGGGCGGGCCTGCCGCCCCGCCGGTGGCCCCGGCTCGCCGAACATGCGGTTGGCGTCAGGCGAGCATGCGGTTGGCGTCCGTATCCGGGGCATTCGCGACGACAACCGCATGCTCGGCACCGGGCGCCCTCGGCACCGGGAGTGGGAGTGGGAGGTGCCGGGGCCGCTCCGGTCAGCGTCGCCCTCGGGGGAAGAACAGGCTCTCGGGCCGCGGCATCTCCACGCCGTCGAGCGTGAGGTCGGTGCGCTCGCACCAGAACGCGACGTACCCGCGCACCCTCTCGCCGTCGGACAACGGGTCCTCGTAGCTCCAGCCGATGTCCGCGCCGTCGGGGTCGCCCGACGCGAGCGACCAGTAGCGGGCGTGCCCCTTGTAGGCGCAGTCGCTCGTGGTCGGGCTCGGTGTCAGGGCCTCCCAGCGCACGTCCTCGCGCGGGACGTACCACCGCAGCGGCAGGTACGTCTCGGTGAGCGCCATGGCCCGGTCGCTGTCGGCGAGCACCGCGCCGCCCAGGGAGACGACGACGTGGCGCGAGCTGGGCACGACGTCGACCCGCTTGAAGGGGTCGCGGGGGTGGGCTGCCAGGGGTTGGTCCTCGGCGAACCAGTCGAACGCCTGGAAGTCGACCAGGACGTGCCCGGAGAGGTCCTTGTCGTCGGGACGGAAGAACGGGGCGGCCGCACCGCCCTCGACCTCGTCCGCGCCGTCGGGCCACAGCTCGGTCCCCGGGCAGGTGTGTCGTTCGAAGTGCAGCGGGTGCGGGATCAGGCCGTGCCGCACCTGCCCGCCCTGGTGCTCGCCCTCGACGAGGGGCGCGTGCACGTCCGCCGCGGGGACCGCGTAGACCGGCAGCAGCCGCCACGGCTCCCAGACGAGACGGGCCGACGTCGAGCGGATCACGACGTCCTCCGGCTCCTCCCGCCGCACCGCCCGGATCTCCTGGGCCGCGGGGAACCATCGCAGCTGATCGAGCTCCAGCCGCCAGCGGTCGACCCATGACGTGGCCATGCCCTCAGGGTGCGCCCGGTGCGTGGTGGCCGCAAGGCCCGAGGAGACGACGGTGTCGACGGGCGACCTACAGGTCCCCGATCGCGCCGCCCGCGACCGTCGCCCCGATGACGAGCAGCAGCACGCCCATGACGAGCTTCATGTTGACGGTCAGCCACTCGCGGAGCCGGTCGAGCGACGGCCCGACACGCTCGGGAGCGACGAGCGCCGCGAGCAGAGGGAGCAGCACCGTCAGCCCGCCCACCGCCACGAACGCCAGCACCACCACGACCTCCTGGGCGACCCCGAGCGAGGCCCCACCTAGGGTGATGCCCGCGGCGAGCACGAACGCGAGCTCCTTGGGGTTGGCGACCGTGACCAGGGCGCCGAGGACGAGGCTGCGCGACGGCGACGCGTCGGCGATCGAGGCGAGCCAGCCGGGCAGGTCCGCGTCCTTCCCCTCGGGGCGCGGCCGCCACCGGGTCAGCCCGAGCGCCATGAGCGACAGACCGAGGACGAGCCGCACCCCGGCAGGCAGCCCGCTCGACCCCAGCAGGTGCTCGACGTAGTCGGACGCCGCCACGACGACACCGAGCAGGACACCGAGCGTCACGAGCCGTGCCGCGACGAACAGCACGGCCGACGACCTGCCGCGGTGCGAGGTCAGGAGCAGCGCGAGCGCGATGATCGGCAGCGGGCTGAGCGCGACGGCGACCGCGAGGGGGAGCGCTGCGCCGACGACCTCGGCCACGGTGTTCACGTCGTCACCGTAGCGTCGGACGCGACACCCGGCGCGCCTGCCGCCCACCGCCCGCCGCAGCGCCGCCCGCCACGGACCGGACCGCGACGTCGCCGACACCGCCGACACCGACACCACCGCAATTGAAGTTGCGGCCGCTTGAGAGAATGGTTGGTCGTGAGCACCGAACCGCACGGCCCCGCCCGGCCCGACCTGGACAGTCCCCTGGACAGGACTCCGGCCGGGAAGCCGCGCGAGGGTACGGGCCAGCGTCGTCGTGGGGGGCGTGGGCGGGTGAAGTCCCAGGTCGACGGGCAGGACGGCACCCCCGGGCAGTCCGGCGGGACCGACCGTGAGCAGGCCGACGAGACCGCCGGCCGCCAGGGCTCCGCCCCCCGCCGGAACGCCGGCCGCGGCCGCGCCGAGAAGACGCCCGAGGGCGACAGGAACGCCCGGGGCGAGCGTCCGCCGTCGGGCAGGGAGCAGCGCTCCTCGACGCGTGGCGACCGCCGCGGCGGACGCCCGAAGCAGGTCGACCCGACGCGGCTCGCCAAGGCCGCCGAGCGGCGTGCGCAGGTCGTCGTGCCGCCCATCACCTACCCCGAGCAGCTGCCCGTCTCGGCGCGGCGCGAGGACATCGCGAAGGCGATCGCGGAGAACCAGGTCGTGATCGTCGCGGGCGAGACGGGCTCGGGCAAGACGACGCAGCTCCCCAAGATCGCGCTCGAGCTCGGCCGGGGCCGGAAGGGCCAGATCGGGCACACGCAGCCCCGACGGATCGCGGCGCGCACGGTCGCGGAGCGCATAGCCGAGGAGATCGGCACGCCGCTGGGCGAGATCGTCGGCTACCAGGTCCGGTTCACCGACCAGTCGAGCGACCAGACGCTCGTCAAGGTCATGACCGACGGCATCCTGCTCGCGCAGATCCAGCGCGACCCGCAGCTCCTCGCGTACGACACGCTCATCATCGACGAGGCGCACGAGCGCTCGCTCAACATCGACTTCCTGCTCGGGTACCTCACGCGGCTCCTGCCGCAGCGCCCCGACCTCAAGGTCGTCATCACGTCGGCGACGATCGACTCGCAGCGGTTCGCGCGGCACTTCGCGCCGGGCGGCCCGCTGCCGCCGCTCACCGCGGACGAGCTGCTCGCTGCGGAGTCGGCGGCCGGGTCGCCGGACCCGGCGAGCGCTCCGGCTGCTTCCGACGCGAGCGAGGGGCCCGACGGCGCCGCGCACCTTCCCGAGACGGCTCCCGTCATCGAGGTCACGGGCCGCACGTACCCCGTCGAGATCCGCTACCGCCCCCTGAGCCCCGACGTCGACCCCGAGACGGGCAAGGTCCAGCGGGGCGGCCAGACCAAGGGCCCGGCGAAGGGCGCGCAGGAGAAGGACCTCGTCACGGGCATCGTCGACGCGGTCACCGAGCTCATGGCCGAGGGCCCGGGCGACGTCCTGGTGTTCCTGTCGGGCGAGCGCGAGATCCACGACACGGCCGACGCGCTCGAGTCCCGCCTGGGCGAGCGCACGCGCGACGCCAAGCGCCCCGACTTCGTCGAGATCCTGCCGCTCTACGCGCGCCTGTCGTCGGCCGAGCAGCACCGCGTGTTCCAGGCGCACTCCTCGCGCCGCGTCGTGCTCGCGACCAACGTCGCCGAGACGTCGCTGACGGTCCCGGGCATCCACTACGTCGTCGACCCCGGCACGGCCCGCATCTCGCGCTACTCGAAGGCGACCAAGGTGCAGCGGCTGCCGATCGAGCCGATCGCGCAGGCCAGCGCCAACCAGCGCTCGGGGCGTTCGGGGCGTGTCGCGGACGGCATCGCGATCCGCCTGTACTCCGAGGAGGACTTCCTCTCCCGCCCCGAGTTCACCGAGCCGGAGATCCTGCGCACGTCGCTCGCGTCGGTCCTGCTGCAGATGATCTCGGTGGGCGTGGTCTCCTCGCCCGACGACGTCGCGCGCTTCCCGTTCGTCGAGCCCCCGGACACGCGCTCGATCCGCGACGGCGTGCAGCTCCTGTCGGAGCTCGGAGCGCTCGAGACCGTGGCAGAGCCTGCCGGCCGCGGTGGTGCGGGCACGGACGCCCAGCCCGGTCGCGCCGTCACGCGCCTCACCGAGATCGGCCGGGTCCTCGCCCAGCTCCCCATGGACCCGCGCCTGGCCCGCATGATCTGGGAGGGCTCGCGTCGCGGCGTGGCTCGCGAGGTCGCGATCATCGCGGCCGTCATGTCCATCCAGGACCCGCGCGAGCGACCCGCCGAGTACCGCGCCCAGGCCGACCAGCTCCACGCCCGCTTCGCCGACCCCCGCTCCGACTTCCTCACGTACCTCAACCTGTGGGAGTACGTGCGCGAGCAGCAGCACGAGCTGTCGTCGTCGGCGTTCCGGCGCTTGTGCAAGGCCGAGTACATCAACTTCCTGCGCGTGCGCGAGTGGCAGGACGTCGTCGCGCAGCTCCGCGAGATGAGCAAGCCCCTCGGGATCGACATGTCCTACACGCCCCGCACCCGGGGCGACGCGAGCCCGGGAGCGCCGTCGTCGGGCACCACGATCGCCGAGGCGACCGACCAGCCCGTCGAGCGCCGCCTCAACTGGGACGACGACACCATCCACCAGTCGCTCCTCGCGGGGCTGCTCTCGCAGATCGGCATGCAGGAGGCGACCGAGGTCAAGGCGTCGTCCGTCGCGCACCTGCGCGGCCCGCAGAAGGAGCTCGCCATGAAGCGGGCCAAGAAGCAGGCCCGCAACGAGTACCTCGGGGCGCGCGGCGCGCGCTTCGCGATCTTCCCCGGCTCGCCCCTGTCGAAGAAGCCCCCCGTGTGGGTCATGGCGGGCGAGCTCGTCGAGACGAGCCGCCTGTGGGGCCGCGACGTCGCCAAGATCCAGCCCGAGTGGGCCGAGGAGCTCGCGACGCACCTGGTCAAGCGCACCTACTCCGAGCCGCACTGGTCCACCAAGCAGGGTGCCGCGCAGGCCAAGGAGAAGGTCCTGCTCTACGGCGTGCCGATCGTCGCGGACCGCACCGTGCTCTACGGAAAGGTCGACCCCGAGGCCGCGCGCGAGATGTTCGTCCGCCACGCGCTCGTCCAGGGCGAGTGGACCACGCACCACCAGTTCTTCCACGAGAACCGCCGCCTCCTCGAGGAGGCCGAGGAGCTCGAGGCCCGCTCGCGACAGCGCGGCCTCGTGGTCGACGACGACGTCCTGTTCGCGTTCTACGACGAGCGCATCCCCGACGACGTCGTGTCCGCCCGCCATTTCGACACCTGGTGGAAGTCCGCCAGGCGCCGCGACCCCGACCTGCTCACCTTCACGCTCGAACAGCTCGTGCCCGACGCCGAGTCCGTCGACACCTCGCTGTTCCCCGAGACCTGGGTCCAGGGCGACCTCACTCTCCCCCTGACGTACCAGTTCCAGCCCGGTACGGACGCTGACGGCGTGACCGTGCACGTCCCCATCAGCGTGCTGAACCGCGTCGTCCCCGACGGCTTCGACTGGATGGTCCCCGGCCTCCTCGACGAGCTCGCGACCGCCACCATCCGCTCGCTGCCCAAGCCCGTGCGCGTCCAGCTCGTCCCCGCCCCCGACGTCGCGCGCGACGTCGTCGCCTGGCTCCGCGAGAACACCCCCGCGTGGGAGGACGTGACCCGCGCGGGCGACATGGCCGAACCCTTCCACGTCGCGTTCACGCGTGCCGTCCGCGCCCTGCGCGACGTCGTCATCCCCGAAGACGCCTGGGACGACGCCCGCACCGAACGCCTCCCCGCCCACCTGCGCATGACCTTCCGCGTCGTCGAGGAGCGTCGCGGCGGCGAGGTCGTTCTCGACGAGTCCAAGGACCTCGTCTCGCTCCAGCGACGCCTCGCGCCCCAGGCGCAGGCGGCGGTGCGGGCGGCGGTCAAGGGGGCGGTCGGCGCGGCGCTGCGTGAGGCTGCGGCTGGGGCGGAGGCCGCGGGGAGGGGGGCGGAGGGCCTCGGGCTACCATCCGCGTCGCTCGTTCCTCGCGACGCTCCCGCCAGCCCCTCCACGCCCTCCGGCGCCACCGCCCCCCTCCCCGCGACCGCGTCCGGCGCACCTTCCGCAGGGCGACCTGGTGAGGGCTCAGGGGGTGCTGGTGCTTCGGGTGTGCCCGACGGCGGCGCCCCGTCCGTCGTCGTCGCCGAGGCGACCGGGCTCACCACGTGGCCCACGGGCCTCCCCGACGGTGTGCTGCCCGAGGTCGTGTCGACGCCCGCCGGGGCCGGCATGGTCGTGCGCGGGTACCCCGCGCTCGTCGAGGAGGTCGACGCCAAGGGCAAGCCGTCGGTCGCGCTCCGCGTCCTGGCCGACCGCTCGAGGCAGGACCGTGAGCACGCGCGCGGCGTCCGACGCCTGCTGCTCGGCGAGACCGCCCTGCAGACCGCGCGGGTCACGAGCCGCTGGACGGGGACGCAGTCCCTGACCATGGCCGCGAGCCCGTACCGGAACACCGAGGCGCTCGTCGCCGACCTCCAGCTCGCGGCCGTCATCGCGCTCACGTCCGGGGCCAGGTCCTCGCAGTACGGGCCGCTGCCCGATGCTGTACAGATCCGGAGCGCTGATTCGTACGTCGCCGCGCGGGACCTCGTGAAGCGGCACCTCGAGAACGAGGTGCACCAGATCGTCGGGCACGTCGTCGCCGCGCTCACGGCCGCGCGGACCCTGGACGGCGAGATCCGCTCGGCCAACAGCCTCGCGCTGCTCAACACGCTCCAGGACGTCCGCGACCAGGTCGCCGGGCTCGTGGGCGTGGGCTTCGTGTCCCGCACCCCGGCCCACCGCCTGCCGCACCTGACCCGCTACCTGCGGGCGGCGTCGTACCGGATCGAGAAGGCCGCGACCAACCCGAACCGCGACGCCGAGCTCGCCTGGCGCGTGCACGACGTCGAGGAGGCGTACGCCAAGGCGCGCGCCGCCTACGCGGCCGGCCCCGCCGACCCGGCGCGCCTCGCCGAGCTCGACGAGGCCCGCTGGCTCATCGAGGAGTTCCGGGTGTCGCTGTTCGCGCAGCAGCTCGGCACCGACGGCCCCGTGAGCGAGAAGCGCATCCGGAAGGTGCTCGCGCAGGGCGGCTGGTAGGCGGCCGCCCGGCTGCTGCGGACCGCACGGGCCGCAGGGACCTTCGTCACGATCACCGCGTCGGAGGTCCCGGGCGCCCGTTCTCAGCAGTTTCGAGGCCTAGCCTGAAGGGGACGGCCAGGACGAGCTGGCCGCACCTGCTGCTCTGGAGGGCATCATGCGCACCGTCGTCGTCACCGGAACCGCCTCGGGCATCGGCAAGGCCCTCAAGGGGATGCTGGAGGCCGACGGCCACCGCGTCATCGGCGTCGACCTGCGCGACGCCGACGTCACGGTCGACCTCACGACCGACGCGGGCCGCACCGGGCTCGTCGAGCAGGTCACCGCGCTCAGCGGCGGCACGGTCGACGCGGTCGTCGCCAACGCGGGCCTGTCGAACGGCAGCCCGGCGACCCTCGCGGTCAACTACTTCGGCGCCCTCGCGACGCTCGAGGGCCTGCGCCCGCTCCTGGCGGGGTCGCCCGCCCCGCGCGCGGCAGTGACGTGCTCCATGGCGAGCCTCCTGCCGGTCGACGACGAGCTCGTCGACCTCACCCTCGCGGGCGACGAGCCCGCCGCGCTGGCCCGCGCGGCCGAGCTCGCCGCCGCCGGGACGGGCGACATCATCTACGGCAGCAGCAAGGCAGCGGTCGCGCACTGGCTGCGCCGCGTCGCGCCGAGCGCCGACTGGGCCGGCGCCGGGATCCCCCTCAACGCGATCGGCCCGGGCATCGTCCAGACGGGCATGACGGCCGAGATGCTCGCGACCGAGGAGTCGACCAGGGCCGTCGAGTCCCACGTCCCCATGCCGCTCGGCGGGATCATGGGTCCCGAGGTCCCCGCGAACCTCCTGCGTTTCCTCGTCTCCCCGGAGAACAGCCACATGTGCGGACAGGTCGTCTTCGTCGACGGCGGTTCGGACGTGGTCATCCGGGGCGACAAGGTCTGGTGACCTGACCGGCTCACCTCGAGAAGGCGGCCCGACGGCGTCACGTGCGTGACGTCGTCGGGCCGCCTTCTGCGTGTGGTCCGCGCGCCGCACGTCGAGCGTGACGTCCGAGTGCGCCCGCGAGCCCGGGAACAGCCCGAACGTCACGCTCGGCGACGGGACGCGCCCGGGCGTGCCACGCGCGAGGATGGACGGATGCACCTGACCGCGGAGCTCGGGGACCTCACGACCGTCGACGCCGACGTGATCGTCAACGCTGCGAACTCGTCGCTGCTCGGGGGTGGTGGGGTCGACGGCGCGATCCACGCCGCGGCCGGTCCCCGGCTGCTCGACGCGTGCCGCGAGCTGCGGCGGACCACCCTGCCGGACGGGCTCCCGGTCGGCGAGGCCGTCGCGACGCCCGGATTCGACCTGCCGGCGCGGTGGGTCGTCCACACGGTCGGGCCGAACCGCCACCGCGGCCAGACCGACCCCGCGCTGCTCGCCTCGTGCTTCACACGCTCGCTCGACGTCTCCGCGGACCTCGGCGCGACGTCCGTCGCGTTCCCCGCCGTGAGCGCAGGGGTCTACGGCTGGGACGGCGACGAGGTCGCGCGGGTCGCCGTGGCGGCGGTCCGCGCGTGGGGCGACGGCGGCGACCGGGGCGTGGGGGACGTGCGCTTCGTGCTGTTCGGCGACCGGCTGCTCCGGGCCTTCGAGGAAGCGCTCGCCGCGGACGACGAGCGCCCGACCGTGTAACGCGGCGTCACGTCCTCCCGAAGCGTGGACGCCCCCTTGTCCCGGCCGGCAGCGAACGCCACCCTGTCGGCCATGCAGATCTTCCGTGCGTCGCAGGGGTGTCCGTAGGGCGACGGCGCCGCGCTGCCCTGCGCCGGCCGTCGCCCTCGCCGCGCCCACCCGACGCCGGAAGCCCCGGAGGACCTGCCATGCCCGCTCGCAAGAACACCGTCCCACCCGCCAGGACGGAGGACGCCGCACCGCCGGTCGAACCCGGCGACCCCGCCACGGCCACCGCCGCCCGGCCCGTGACGGTCGACGCCGTCCGACGCGTCCACGTCTCGGAGGACTGGCTGGCGACCGTCGTCGGCCTGGCGATCGTCGCCGTCGGCCTCCTGGGCCTGATCCCCGAAGGGCTGGTGCCCTGATGAGCGGCACGACCCCTGACACGGGCACCACCATCCGTCCCGAGCCGCCCACGGGTGAGGCCCGCTCCCCCGAGACGGCGGCAGGCGGGGCGCCCGTCGACGGGGCGCCCTTCCGCGAGGCGCCCGTCGGCGAGGCGCCCCGGGCGACGCTCGAGGACTCGGTCGTCCAGGACGGGCGCTCGCCGGGCGGCCTGTACCTGGTGGCGGGCTTCGTGGTCCTCCTCGGGCTCGCCTGGTCGGCCCGGTTCCTGGAGCAGAGCGTCCCGGAGTGGCTGGCCGGCACTCCGCTCGGCGGGATCGCGAAGTCCGTCGAGTACCCCGTGTACGCGATCGCGCTCGGGCTGCTCGGCAACGCCGTGCTGTCGGCCGCGGGCCTGCGCTCCCGGCTGGCGGCGGCCTTCCGCACCGAGTTCTTCATCAAGACCGGTCTCGTGCTGCTCGGGGCCACGGTCAACCTGTCGCTCATCGTCTCGGCCGCCGGTCCGGCCATCGCGCAGGCCGTCCTGCTCATCACGCTCGTCTTCGGGTTCACGTGGTGGCTGGGTGGGCGGCTCGGGATCGACGACAGGCTCCGGGCGCTGCTCGCGAGCGCCGTGTCGGTCTGCGGTGTGAGCGCCGCGATCAGCGCTGCGGGCGCGGTCCAGGCCAAGAAGGAGCAGCTCGCGTACGCGGCGAGCCTCGTCATCCTGTTCGCCCTGCCGTCGATCTTCGTCCTGCCCGCGCTGTCCGAGGCGCTGGGCCTGTCGCCCGCGGTCGCGGGGGCCTGGATCGGCGGGAACATCGACACCACGGCCGCCGTGACCGCTGCGGGGGCGCTGGCCGGGGACGAGGCGCTGCAGGTCGCCGCGATCGTCAAGACCACCCAGAACGCCCTGATCGGCGTCGTCGCGATCGCCCTCACGGCGTACTTCGCGTTCCGGGTGGACCGGGTCGCGGGGGCGGCCGCGCCCCGGTGGAGCGAGCTGTGGACACGTTTCCCGAAGTTCGTGCTCGGGTTCCTGCTCGCCTCCGTCGTCGCGACGCTCTACGTGAGCTCCGTGGGCGCGGACGCGGCCGCGCCCGACATCGCGATCCTCAAGTCGCTGAGCACGGTGTTCTTCATCGTCGCGTTCGTGTCGATCGGGCTGGAGTTCAACGTGACGGCGGTCCGGGAGGCCGGGTGGAAGCCGGTCGTGGTGTTCGGGTCGGCCGCGGTCTTCAACCTCGTGGTGGGGCTCGCGCTCGCGAGCGTCCTGTTCGCGAACCTGGAGATCTGAGCCGGGGACCCTCGGGCGCCGCCGGTACTGCCGGTGCTGCAGGCGCTGTCGGCACCGCCGGTGCCACCCGCGGGGAGGCCCGTCGCGCAGGACGCGGCGGGCCTTTACCAACTTGTGATTTTCGAAGTATCAGATACTTGCTTTCCTCCCCCTCGCGGCCGTTGCTAGCGTCGACGGTGATTTATCTGATACTCGGAGTTGCACCAAGGTGATGGGCACTCCGGAGTCAGACCGGCAACGACGCCGGCCACGAGAGGACCCTCGCACATGACGAACCACGCCTTCCCGCGCCCTTCGCGCGCGCACTCAGCCCTGACCATCGGCGCCCTTGTCGTGCTGGCGCTCGCCGTCGTCGCGCTCGTCGCCTACCTGCTCGTCTTCAACGGCAAGGTCGCCGACGGCGCCACGCGCCTCGACGACGGAGCCACCCGTCTCGAAGCGGGCGCGGCCGAGCTCGCCGACGGTGCGACCCGCGCCGAGGAGGGCGCCGGCAAGCTCGCCGACGGCTCGAAGGACCTCGAGGACGGGGCCGAGAAGCTCTCCGCCGGCGCGACGCAGGCCTCGACCGGCGCGACCCAGCTCGCCGCCGGCGGCGTGACCGCGCTCGACGGCGCCGCCCAGCTCGCGGCCGGGGCCGACGAGCTCAACGCCGGAGCAGCCCGGCTCGCGCCAGGGGCCGCCGACGCCTCGGCGGGCGCGAACAAGCTCGCGGCCGGGGCAGGCGACCTGCGGGCCGGCACCGCGGAGCTCGCGCCCGGTGCCGTCGCGGCGGCGGAAGGGTCCGCGCAGCTCGCCGCGGGCTCCACCGAGCTCAAGAACGGTGCCGCCGCCCTGGCCGACGGCGCGTCACGCGCTGCCGCCGGCGCCGAAGCCATCCACACCGCGTCGGGCGGCCTGGTCGCCGGGTCGGGCGAGCTGAGGGCGGGGGCCAAGCAGAAGCTCGGCGACGCCGTCACGGGCCTGCGTGGTGGTGTGGCCCAGCTCGACGTCGGCGCGGACCGCGTCACGGAGGGGCTCACGGCGGCGCGGACCGGCGCGGGGAACCTTGTGGCCGGCGCGACGTCCCTGCGCGAGGGGGCCGCCGCGTCCAAGGCACAGGCCGGCGCAGCCGCCGCGACGCTGGGCACCCTCGCAGCGTCGGCACAGGCCTCCGCCGACGCGACCACGGACCCGACCGCCAAGGCCGCGTTCGAGAAGCTGGCCGCCGACCTCACGTCGCTCAAGGGCGGCACGCCGGAGCAGCCCGGCATCCTCGGGCTGGCCGCGGCGTTCGAGAAGCTGGGCACCGGCGCAGGCGGTCTCGAGACGGGTGCCACCGGACTCCAGTTCGCTCTGGGGACAGGGACCGCGGACAAGCCCCAGCTCCTCGCGGGCGCACAGGCCCTCAAGGGTGGGATCGGCAGGCTGGGTGCGGGAGTCGACTCCCTCTCCGCCGGAGTCACGACCCTCGACGGTGAGATCGGCAGGGTCCAGGCCGGGGCGGCCCAGCTCCAGACGAAGCTCGGCGAGCTCAGCACCGGCACCCGGAGCGCCGCCACCGGCGCGACCCAGCTGTCCGCCGGGGCAGCCCGTGCGAACGGTGGAGCGCTCGCGCTCGCGGAGGGCACCACCCGGCTCGCGGAGGGCGCGACCGCGCTCGACGCCGGCGCCGGCAGGCTGCAGTCGGGCGCCAAGGACCTCGCCGCAGGCAACGCCAAGCTCGCCACGGGTGCCCGGGAGCTCTTCGCGGGGACCACGAAGCTCGAGGACGGGTCGCTGAACCTCCACACGGGCATCAACGCGCTGTCGAGCGGTGCGGCGTCGCTCGCGGCGGGCAGCTCGGCGCTCGCCGAGGGCGCGGGTACCTTGCACGCGGGCACGACGACCCTCGCGAACGGTGCGGGTGACCTCGCGAAGGGCAGCTCGGCGCTGGCCGACGGCGCGGGCACGCTCGCCGACGGCACGGTCGAGATCTCGGACGGCACGACCAAGATGAAGTCGGACGTCGAGAACAGCCCGGCCGGAAAGCTCTCGCTCGGCATGTCGGCGATCGCGGGCGGGAGCCTGCTCGCCGGTGTCGTCGGGATCGGACTGGGGTTGCGCCGCCGGCTCACCATCTGACCGGCTGACCTGCGCGATCCCGCGCGGCGCCTCACAGTCGACGGTGACGCCGCGCTTCTCGAGGGTGGCGGGGCCGCGTCCATGACCTGGACGTGGCTCCCGCCGCCCTCGCTCTGCGTCTGCCTCCAGGGTCCAGCCTCACCGCGGTGCCCGCCTGACATCTACTTGCCAAGCAGGAAAGTAGATGCTTCCATGGACACATGAGCAACGACGCACCCCTCTTCGCCGCCCCTACTCCCCAGGAGGCCGCAGCCGCACTCGACCTCGCGACCCGGAGCACCGCGACGACCGCCGGCATCGGGCACCGGTGGGTCCAGAGCCTGCTCCTCGCCTGGGCCGCCATGACGATCACCGTCGTGCTGCTGGTCGGCCTCGGGGGTGTGCCGGGGATCGTCCTCGGCTCCTTGATCGGCCCGCTCTTCGCCGGCATGGTCGCGATCTGGGCCGCTCGTCAGGGCGTCCGGGCGCGCAGCCTGCACGGTCGATACCTGCTCGCGGTCGTCCTCTGGGCCGTCCTCTACGGAGCCGCGCTCGTCCTCGGTCTGCCCGGCCAGGCCGGCAACCTGGCCTACTGGCTCCCCGCCGCGCTGGTCACCGCCCTCCCGATGCTCGCGGCCGCCCTGTGGCCCCGTCACGAGGAGCAGGCGGCATGACCGAGACGCACCCCCGCCACCGGCTCGACGACGTCATCCACTCCCCCGTCCGGCTCTCGGTCGTCGCGGCGCTCGCCGGGGTCGAGAAGGCCGACTTCAGGTCGCTGCGCGACGCGATCGAGGTCTCCGACTCGGCGCTCTCCAAGCAGCTCACCGTGCTCGAGGACGCCGGGTACGTCGAGATCACCAAGGACCGCGTGGGCCGCCGTCCTCGGACGTGGGCGGCACTCACGCCTGCCGGGCGCGCGGCGCTCGCAGCGCACCTCCAGGCGTTGCGCGCGATCGCCGAGCAGCAGCTCCCTCCGGTCACCGACGCCTGATCCACAGGGGCTGTGGACACCCCGGGAGCCTGGGGATGCGAGCCGTGCACAGGCGCTGCGCCGGGGGCGGTCCCCACAGCACGCTCACGCGCACGCCACGCGTGGGTGCCGTGCGGAAGAGTGGGTGCCATGACCACGACCGAGGCCACCGACCAGCACGCCCCCGAGCCCACCGCGCCGCTCGCCGCACCGGCCGACGCACCGGCCGTCCCCCCGCCGGGAGCCCGCTGCTTCGGCGACGGCGACCCGCTCTACGAGGCGTACCACGACACCGAGTGGGGGGTCCCCGTCCACGGGGAGGAGGCGCTGTTCGAGCGGCTGGCGCTCGAGGCCTTCCAGTCGGGGCTCGCGTGGATCACCGTGCTGCGCAAGCGCCCCGCGTTCCGCGAGGCGTTCGCGGGCTTCGACCCGGAGGTCGTCGCCCAGTTCTCCGAGGAGGACGTCGAGCGCCTGCTCCAGGACGCCTCGATCATCCGCAACCGGATGAAGATCGAGGCCACGATCTCCAACGCGCGCGCCCTGCTCGCGCTGCACGAGCAGGGCAGGACGCTCGACGAGCTCGTCTGGTCGTTCGCGCCGGGTGGTTCGCGCGCGCCCGACGGCGGCACCGCCCTCGATCGTCCGCGCCCCGCGACCTTCGCGGACCTCGCGGCCAGCACGCCCGAGTCGGTCGCCCTGGCCAAGGCGCTCAAGAAGGAGGGCTTCCGCTTCATCGGCCCGACGACGGCCTACGCGGCGATGCAGGCGTGCGGGCTCGTGGACGACCACCTGGCGACGTGCCCGGTCGCGGTCGAGAGGACTTTGCTATAGCAAAATGGTTCCATCGTGTGAGACGAGGTGCGATCATGAGGACCATGTCCTCGTACGTCAGCGTCCTCGACCTCTTCTCGGTCGGCATCGGGCCCTCGAGCTCGCACACCGTCGGCCCCATGCGCGCGGGCACCACCTTCGCGCGCTCGCTCGACGAGCGAGGGACGCTCGACCAGGTCACGGCGCTCAAGGTCGTGCTGTGCGGCTCGCTCGGTGCGACGGGGATCGGCCACGGGACACCGGACGCCGTCGTCGCGGGCCTGCGCGGGCTCGATCCCGAGACGTGCGACCCCGACGACGTCCCTGGGAGCTGGGAGCGCCTGGGCGACGGCCACGAGGTCCGTCTGCTCGGCCGCCGGGTCGTGACCATGGCCACCGCCGACGTCCGCCTCGCACCGCTCACCCGGTTGCCCGGCCACCCCAACGGGATGCGGTTCACGGCCCTCGACGCGGCCGGCGACGTCGTCGCGGAGCAGGTGTACTACTCGGTCGGCGGAGGCTTCGTCCTCACGGAGCAGGAGCTCGAGGCCGCCGCCGCGAACGAGGAGGCCCAGCACGCTGCCGAGCTCGCGGGCGCACCGATCGACCCCGCGACCGAGCCCTCGGACGTCCCGCACCCGTTCGCCAACGCGGCCGAGCTCCTTGCGTCCTGCACGCTCGAAGGGCGCAGCATCGCCGAGACCGCGTGGGAGAACGAGGTGTCGCTGCGACCCGCCGCGGAGGTCGGGGCGGGCCTCGACCGGATCTGGCGCACCATGAGCGAGTGCGTGGACGCGGGCCTCGAC
Source organism: Oerskovia sp. NPDC057915 (assembly GCF_042887685.1). Lineage (NCBI taxonomy): Bacteria > Bacillati > Actinomycetota > Actinomycetes > Micrococcales > Cellulomonadaceae > Oerskovia > Oerskovia sp. NPDC057915. The sequence goes on from NZ_JBHVOS010000010.1 coordinate 139,597, forward strand.
CGCCACGGCATGCTTCCCGGGAGGCTCAAGGTCCGCCGTCGGGCACGTGCGCAGCGCGAGAAGCTCGAGGCCGCGGAAGCAGGTGGGGCCTCCGACCTGTCGATCGAGTGGCTCCAGGCGTACGCCATGGCGGTCAACGAGGAGAACGCGGACGCCCGCCGCGTCGTCACGGCCCCCACCAACGGGGCCGCAGGGATCATCCCGGCCGTCGGACGACACTTCCTGCGCCTCCACCCGGACCTCGCGGCCGACGAGGAGGCCACGCGCCAGGCCATGCGCACCTACCTGCTCACCGCGGGCGCGATCGGCGCGCTGTACAAGCGCAACGCCTCGATCTCCGGTGCGGAGGCCGGGTGCCAGGGCGAGGTCGGCTCGGCGTGCTCGATGGCCGCGGGAGCCATCTGCGCGGTGCTCGGCGGTACCCCGGCGCAGGTCGAGAACGCCGCCGAGATCGCGATGGAGCACAACCTCGGACTCACGTGCGACCCCGTCGGCGGACTGGTCCAGGTCCCGTGCATCGAGCGCAACGCGATCGCTGCCTGCACCGCGGTCTCGGCCGCGAAGCTCGCCCTCCAGGGCGACGGCGCGCACGTCGTCTCGCTCGACACCGTGATCGAGACCATGCGCCAGACGGGCCTCGACATGTCCACCAAGTACAAGGAGACGTCGACGGGCGGCCTCGCGGTCAACGTCATCGAGTGCTGACGCGGTCCGAGCGGACGAGTGCCGGGAGCCGTCCGCTCCGGAACGCGCTGGGAGAACCGTCCGTGCCACGGCATGCGGAAACCCGCCGTCACACCACCTGACCAGCGGGTTCTTCCTGGTTCAGCCGATGAAGCCGGCGTCCGTGTGCCAAGGTGGGAGACCAGCACCTTCGACGAGCGGATCCCATGCACCAGACGCACCTCCCGTCGCCGACTCCTCCCGTGGAGCGGCTGCATCTCTCGGCACGCCTCGAGGACCGCATCCGTGCGGCCGCAGTCAGGTTCCTGCGGTCGCGGGGCTGGACCCCGCGCATCGAGGCGTACGTCGGGTACGGCAACGAGGGGTCGGTGCGCGTGCTGGCAAGGGTGCTGCTGAGCCGCCCCCACCGCCGTGCGGACCTGGTCTGGAACCGGCGCGGCTGGCGCAACTACCTCACCGTCTCCGCGCCGGGCGAGGTGGTCCGCGCGTCGGTCACGCGAACCGACGACGCGGGCCAGGACGAGCGTCTGGTGACCGACCTGCCCGCCGACCGCGACGGGTACGTGGACGGGATGCTCGACGTCGCGCTCGCCCCGGGGTGGCACGACGTCCAGCTCGCGACGGCAAGCGGCGCGGTCGCGACGGCGCGGGTCTTCGTGGTCGGACCCGGCCGTCGGCTGGGCGTCATCAGCGACATCGACGACACCGTCATGATCACCATGGTCCCCAGCCTGCTGCGCGCGGTGTGGAACACGTTCGGTCTGCACGCGAGCGAGCGGCGCCCGGTGCCGGGCATGGCCGACCTGTATCAGGGCATCGCCTCTGTCCATCCGGATGCACCCTTCGTGTACTTGTCGAACGGCGCGTGGAACTCTGCAGGGAACCTGGAACGCTTCCTCGACCGCAACGGCTTCCCGCCCGGGGCCCTCCTCCTGACCGACTGGGGTCCCACCGCGACGGGATGGTTCCGCAGCGGGCAGGAGCACAAGGGCAACGCGATCGACCGGCTCGTGCGCGAGCTGCCCGACGTCGGCTGGCTCCTGCTCGGCGACGACGGCCAGCACGACCCCGCGATCTATGCCGCCGCCGCGACACGCCATCCGACGCACGTCGCCGCGATCGGCATCCGCCAGCTCAGCCCCGCGCAGAAGATGCTCGCCCACGAACCTCCCGCGCCGTCGTCGGGCAGGAACGGCGGGACCTTCCTCGGGACCGTCGCCGTGCCGGGATCACGCCGCACCCGGCGTCCGGCGCACGGCGTCCCCACGGCAGGCGGGGCCGACGGCAAGGCGCTCGCCCGCGCGCTCGGCCGCGCCCTGCGCTGAGCAGGCTCCGGTGCCGGGTCGGCGGGACGTCCCGGATGCCCCGTCCGTCACGAGATGTTTCGCTGGGGACATGACCGACGACAAGGAGCGACCAGGCCCAGCAGGCGACCAGGACCCCACCGAACCGATCAAGTCCGCCTTCCCGGCACCGGGAGGCATCACCGGGGGGAGCGTCCCACCCGCCGAACCCATCCCCAACGCGCCCGACCCGTTCTCCGCCACGGAAGCCTCGACACCACCCGGCGGCCCCGGCGAGCCGCCGCCCGGCGGCCCGACCGATCCCCCGGGCAACCGCGCCTGGTGGTGGGCGCTGGGCGGCCTGGTGCTCCTCGCGATCGTGGCGGTCGGGATCTGGCTCGCGACCCGTGGCGACGCGGACGGCGACGCCACCGCCTCGCCCGCACCGACGCCGTCGGCCACCGTGAGCTCACCGAGCCCTTCCGAGGACCCCACCCCCGAACCCACGACAACGACCACCCCGCCCTCCGCGGGCTGCGCCGCGACCGGGACCGGCACCCCGGCGGGCGCGAGCACGCACCAGGTGGTCGACGTCGACGGCGACGGACGCCCCGACACCGCCTGGCTCACCGGGGGCGCCGACCGGGCGTTCGGCATCACGACCGCGTCGGGGGCGACGTTCTCGGCCCCCGTCACGTCCGCGAGCCCCGTCCCGGCGAGCGCGATCGTCAACCTCGTCGCGGCAGGCGGCGGTGAGGCGCCCATCGCGCTCGTCGACGTGGGACGCGAGGTCCTGCTGTTCTCCGTCGCGGACTGCGCCGTGACCGTGACGCAGAACGCCCAGGGCCAGCCGTACACGTTCGACAAGGGGTTCAGCGGCTTCGGGACAGGAGTCGGCTGCACGGCCGTGGACGGCGTGCTGCACCTGGCAGGGCTCGACGCGACCTCGGCGGACGGTACGACCTACACCGTCGAGCGGACGTTCGTCGACCTCGACCAGGCCGCACGGAAGGCCACGAACGGCGAGACCGAGACCGTCGCCGAGGGGGCCGCGGCGACGGACCCCGTCGTCGTGACCGCGCAGGAGACGAGCTGCGGCGACCTCGTCGCGGGCGGCGCGAACCCGGGCGGGCCGGTCGAACCGCAGGGCTGAGGCCCGTCGAGACCGTGAGGGGGCCGCCATCCACCGGATGACGGCCGCCCCTCACGTTCTCGGCAGCCGGCCTGCGCCGGAGGCGAGCGCCCCGGGCTGTCAGGCCTGCGGGGGCAGGGCGGCGATCATCGGGTCGTCCTTCTCGATCATGCCCATCTTCGCCGCACCACCGGGCGAACCCAGGTCGTCGAAGAACTCCACGTTCGCCCGGTAGTA
>NZ_JBHVOS010000011.1:0-8302 GCF_042887685.1 Oerskovia sp. NPDC057915
GGCCCGCGTGCCGGCCCCCCGGGGCCGCCCAGCGCTCGAGCTCCCGCCGCCGCACCCCCCCCCCCCCCCCCCCCCCCCGCCCCCCCCCCCCCCCCCCGGGCCCCCGCCCCCCCCCACGGCCCTGCCCGCGACAGGAGGTCGCTCGTGATCCGGGTGCTCGTCGTGGACGACTCGGTCGTCATCCGACGCCTCGTCACGCAGACCCTCGAGCGGGACCCCGAGATCACCGTCGTCGGCACCGCCGCCGACGGCCGCCTCGCCCTGGCGAAGGTCGAGCAGCTCGAGCCGGACCTGATCACGCTCGACATCGAGATGCCCGTGCTCGACGGGATCGAGACGGTGCGCGCGCTGCGCGCCGCGGGACGCCGCATGCCCGTCATCATGTTCTCGACGCTCACCGAGCGCGGGGCAGGGGCGACCCTCGACGCGCTCACGGCCGGCGCGACGGACTACGTGACGAAGCCCAGCGGCACCGGCTCGGTGCAGACCGCCCTCGAACGGGTGGGGCTCGAGCTCGTCCCCAAGATCAAGGCGCTCGTGCCAGGTGCCCGCCGACCCGTGGCGGCACGGCCCGGCGGCACGGGTGCGACCACCGTGGTGACCACGCGCCGGGCTGCCCCCGGACGCCCGGTCCGCGCCGTCGTCGTCGGCTCCTCGACCGGGGGGCCCGACGCGCTGCGGAAGATCTTCTCGGCGATCCGCGAGCCGCTGCCCGTGCCGGTCCTCCTGGTCCAGCACATGCCTCCCGTGTTCACCCGCCAGCTCGCGGAGCGGCTCGACCGCGAAGGGCCGACGACCGTGATCGAGGCCGTCGGGGGCGAGATCCTCGTCCCGGGGCACGCCTACCTCGCTCCCGGTGGGCGCCACCTGGAGCTCGTGCGCCAGGGTGCGAGCCTGGCGACCGCCGTCACCGACGGCCCGCCCGTCAACTTCACGCGCCCCTCGGTCGACGTGCTGTTCCGGTCCGCGGTGCAGGTCCTCGGGGGAGACCTGCTCGCCCTCGTGCTGACCGGCATGGGCTCGGACGGGCGCGACGGTGCCGGGGCCGTCGCGGGGGCAGGCGGTCACGTGATCGCCCAGGACGAGCAGTCGTCGGTCGTGTGGGGGATGCCCGGCGCGGTGGCCACCGCAGGGCACGCCCATCAGGTCCTCCCGCTCGACCACCTCGCCCGCGCCGTCGTCTCTGCGACCGAAGGAGCACGCGCATGACCGTGTCCACGCAGTCGTTCTCGTTCGTGAGCGACCTGGTCCGCCGGCACAGCGCGATCCAGCTCGCGCCCGGCAAGGAGTACCTCGTCGAGTCGCGGCTCGGCCCCCTCGCCCGGGAGAAGGGGCTCCACGGGACCGACGCCGTCGAGCAGTACGTGCAGAGGTTCGTGCGCACCGGGTCGAGCCTCGAGGTCGTGCGCGTGGTCGAGGCCATGACGACCAACGAGACGTCCTGGTTCCGGGACACCTCGCCGTTCACGGCCCTGCGCCGGGTCGTGCTGCCGGCGCACCGTGACGCCGACCTGTCGATCTGGTCCGCGGCCTGCTCGACGGGCCAGGAGCCCTACAGCATCGCGATGGTCCTGGCCGAGCAGGGACACCAGCGCTTCCGGATCCTCGCGACCGACATCAACGCGCAGGTGATCGACCGTGCCCGCAGCGGCCGGTACAGCCAGCTCGAGGTCAACCGTGGGCTGCCCGCCCCGATGCTGGTCCGCCACTTCCGGCGGGCCGGTGCGGAGTGGGAGGTCGACCCTGCGCTGCGCCGGAACCTGACGTTCGAGAAGCACAACCTGCTCACCCCGCCCCCGGGCGTCGGGACGTTCGACGTGGTCTTCCTGCGCAACGTCCTCATCTACTTCGACATGCCCACCAAGCAGTCGATCCTCGCCCGGCTCCGTAGCCGGGTGAGACCCGGCGGCTACCTGATCCTGGGTGCCGCCGAGACGACCGTCGGTGTCGACCCCGCGTGGGAACGCGTCGACGGCGCACACGGCTCCATCTACCGACTCCGAGGAGGCAGCGCATGAGAGCGCTGGTGATCGACGACTCGCGCGTGATGCGCCGCATCGTCGCGTCGACGTTGAAGGGTCTCGGCTTCGAGATCGCCGAGGCGGGAGACGGGCGCGCGGCGCTCGACCTGCTCGAGGCCGGTGAACGCTTCGACCTGGCGTGCGTCGACTGGAACATGCCCGTGATGGACGGCCTCGAGCTCGTGCAGGAGGTCCGCAAGCGCAGGGACTGGCGCGACCTCACGCTCATGATGGTCACGACCGAGTCCGAGCAGAACCAGATCGTGCGTGCCCTCGCGGCCGGGGCGCACGAGTACCTCATCAAGCCGTTCACCCCTGATGCGCTCGAGGCCAAGCTCGACATGCTCGGGCTGCTGCCGCAGAAGGAGCTCGCATGACCGACACCACCTGGACCCTCGCACAGAGCGTCGTCCCGATGGCGCAGGACCTGTTCACCGCGATGGTCGACGGCGAGCCGGGGCTGCTCCTGCCCATGGAGGCGCTGGAGGAGCCGATCGCCGACCCCCTGTACGCCTGGGTCGACATCGTCGGGCCGGCGGTCTCGCGCACGCTGGTCGTCACGGCCCGTGAGACGGCGGACCGGCTGGCTCGCTCGCTCCTGCTCAAGGAGGACGACGAGCCCGTGTCGCTCGAGGACGTCCAGGACGCCCTCGGGGAGGTGGCGAACGTCGTCGGGGGGAACCTCAAGGCCATGATGCCCGAGGGGTCCTCGTTGACGCTGCCCGCGGTCGAGCACTCCGCGCCGACCGCCGACCGACCCGCCGACCACGAGCAGGCACTCCTCTGGTGGGGCGGCCCGATCCTCATCCAGCTGTGGACCTCGACGAACGGAGAAGACCTGTGAGAGTCCTCGTTGCGGACGACAGCCGCGTCATGCGACAGATCGTCCTGCGTACCCTGCGCCAGGCGGGCTTCGGCGACTGGGAGGTCGTCCAGGCGGGCGACGGCGCCGAGGCGCTGGCCCTGACCCGCTCGGAGAAGCCCGACCTGGTCCTGTCGGACTGGAACATGCCCGAGATGAACGGGATCGACTTCCTGCGCGCCCTGCGTGCCGGCGGCTCGAGCGTCCCGTTCGGCTTCGTCACCTCGGAGGGTTCGCCGCAGATGCGCGAGCTCGCCGAGAGCGAGGGTGCGCTGTTCCTCATCGCCAAGCCCTTCGACGCCGGCACGTTCGAGTCGGCGTTGCGCCCTCACTTCCGCTGACCGCCCCACCCGCGCCCCCCGCGCACCACCCACCGATCGACCCCGGAGGACCGAACTCGTGACCACCACGCCCCTGCCCCAGCTCAAGGAGATCAAGGACCTGTACGCAGGGTTGGTCGGCCGTGCGTGCACGGCCGTGCCCGCCGGCGGGCTCATGACGCCCGAGACGAAGGGACTCGTCGTGGCCACGTACCTGAGCAACCGTGGTCAGGTCGAGGCCGTGGTCGCGGTCGACGTCCCCCTGGGCGCGTACCTCGGCGCGTCGATCGGCCTCATGCCGCCCGGGCCGGCGAAGGACGCCGCGGCGGACGGGAGGCTCAGCGACGTGCTGCTCGAGAACGTGTCCGAGGTCCTCAACGTCACGGCCGGCCTGTTCAACACCGAGGACGCACCGCACCTGGTCCTGGCCGACGTCTTCGACTCGACGCGGGCCGCACTGCCGGGCACGGCCGTGTCGTTCCTGCGCAGCACGGGGCGTCGCGTCGATGCGACGGTCGACGTCGCGGGCTACGGCGGGGGCGCCTACACGGTCGTCCTGCGCTAGCGCACCGCGTCCTGCCGCTCCACGACGAAGAGGCCCGTCCGGGGAACCGGACGGGCCTCTTCGTCGTCGAGCAGGGCTGCGCGCAGCAGCGTACGCACGGTGTCAGACCGGGACAAGCTCCCGACGCAGGTCCAGGCCCTGGCCGTCGAGGATCGTCTGGATCGCTGCCCCCGTGTCCGGGTGCACCAGCACCGGGGCCATGAGGTTCACGCTCACGACCCCGTCGCGCGCGCTCGCGACCAGGAGGACCACGGGGTCCTGGTCGGTCGCTCCGACGAGCGCGAGGTCGGCCGCCGGGATCGAGGGGGCGTAGTCGGGGACCCAGCGGCCCGGGTCGACGACGAGGAGCTCGACGCCGGGGACGTCGAGCGCCACGAGCGTGTAGACGCCGTCGGTCTGCTCCTCGAGCAGCTCGAACCGGCGGGCCGACAGGCCTGGGGGCGGGGTCACGAAGGCGATGGTGGTCATCAGCGGAGGTAGTCCATGAGAGTGGGCTGCAGGAGGTTGGACCCGATGCTCAGGGTCGCCTGGTAGGCGACCTGCTTGAGCTGGAGGTCGATCGCGATCTCGGCGATGTCGGCGTCCTCGAGCCCGGCGCGCTGGGTCTTGAGCGCGAGCTGGGAGTCGGCGTTGGTGTCCGTGGCGCGCTCGAGCTGGTTCTGCCGTGCGCCGACGCCGGTGTGCTGGGTCAGGACGGCGGAGAGCCGGGAGTCGACGGCCCCGAGGTGGCTCCTGACGTTTGTGCCTGCCCGCAGGTCGGTCACGACCGTGTCGAGGAGGGCGAAGACGGAGCCCGGTCCGGTGCCGAAGACCGCGGCGCCGTCGACGTCGACCTGGACGGTCGAGTCGGCACCGATGCGCCGCTCGACGGTGCTGCCCGGGACTCCGGTGAAGGTGTAGTCGTCACGGAACGCGACCCCCTCGTCGGACGTGCCCGCGAACACGCTGCGCCCGAGGAAGGTCGTGTTCGACTGGCGCAGGAGCTCGGAGCGCAGCTCGTCGAGCTCGACCGCGATGGCTTCACGCGCGTCGGGCGACGCCGTGTCCGAGGCTCCCTGCATCACGAGGTCGCGCACGCGCTGGACGACGTCCGTGACGGACCGGAGCGCCGAGTCGAGCGTCGAGAGCCAGCCGTCACCGTTCTCGATGTTGCGCTGGTACTGCTTCTCGGTCGCGAGCTGGTTGCGCACGGACAGGGCGTCGGCCGCCGCAGAGGGGTCGCTCGACGCGCGGACGAGCTTGCGTCCGGACGTGCCCTGCTCCTGGAGCTCGGCCATCCGGGCGAGGTTGGCCTGCATGCTTCGTGTGACGAACGAGGCCTGCATCTGGTTGGTGATGCGCACGGTTCTCCCCTAGGAGGCGGGTCGGGCGGGCTGGCCGGCTGGCCGGCGCTGCTGGGTCACAGGCCGACGCGGCCCGTGCGGTTGATGAGCTGGTCGAGCATCTCGTCGACCGCGGTGAGGACACGAGCGGCCCCCTGGTAGGCGTGCTGGTACTGGACGAGGTTCACGGTCTCCTCGTCGAGCGAGACGGCCGAGTTGGACAGCAGGTCGGAGAACGCCGCGGTGGACGCGATGGTCGCGAGCTTCGCGTCGTACGTCGCCGAGCTCGACTTCACGGCGATCGTCGCGACGTGAGCCGACCAGCCCGCGTCGGGGCCGTCGGACGCGACGCCGAGGCGCGCGATCTTGTCCGCGACGGACCCGTCGAGCGCGCCACCGCCGCCGCTCGCGGCGACCAGCGAGGGATCCGTGACCGCGACCTTGATGCCCGACGCCGGGGGCTTGCCCGCGTCGAAGGCGAAGAAGTCGCCTCCCGGGGCGCCGGTCGTCGTCAGGGCCGTCCTGTGGAGTGCGTTGACCTGGGTGGCGATCGTCGAGGCGAGTGCGTCGTAGCCCGCCGCCGCCTGGGCGTAGACGCCGCCCGACGACGCGGGCGCCAGGGCGGACAGGTGCCCCGCGAGGTCCCCGCCCTCGAGGGCGACCTGCGCCCCCGCGCGGTGCGCCCACTCGAGGCGGACCGGGTCCGTGGTCACGCCGTCCATCGACTGCGAGCCGGCCAGCTTGACCGGGTTGGTCGTGGTGCCGTCGACGAGCAGGTTGCCGCCCAGCAGGACGCTGACGGTGCCGTCCGGGTTCGTGCTGGCCTGGGCGCCGGCGACCTGCGCGAGCGAGGCCGTCACCTGGTTCCGGTGGTCCACGAGCTCGTTGGTCGAGACGCCCTGCCCTGCGGCGTCGCGGATCTGGGCGTTGAGCGCCGCGACCTTGTCCGCCATCGCGTTGACCTCCGAGACGAGCGAGGTCGCGGCCGTCCGGGACTGCTGCCACTGTCCCGCGACCTCGGCGCGACCCGCGACGAGCCGGTCGACGATGCCCACCGCACGCTCGATGACCACGCGCGCCTGGGCCTCCTTCCCGGGCGCGTTCGCGACGTCCTGCCAACCGCTCCAGAACGACTGCAGGGTCGCGGACAACCCCGTGTCCGAGGGCTCGCCGTGGATGTCCTCGACGGCGTTGAAGGCCGTGGCACGCACCACGGAGTACCCCTCGTTCGACGCGGTCTGCCGCACGCGGGACTCGAGGAAGAGGTTCCCGAGCCGGGCGACGCCGTCGATGCTCACGCCCTGGCCGTTGCGCACGGGCTGGGCGAAGCGCGCCAGGCCCATCTCGGACAGCGGGGAGACCGACGACTGCTGGATGCGCTGACGCGTGTAGCCGTTCGTGTTGAGGTTGGCCACGTTCTGACCGGTCACGTCGATGCCGGCCTGTGCGGCGTTCAGGCCCTGGCGGGCGGTGTTGAGGATGGCGAACGAGCTCATGTGCGCGGTTCCTTACAGGATCGTGTCGAAGAGGCGGGCGACGGCGGACTGCGCGGTGGCGGCGCCGGTCGCGTCGTAGGTCCGCGCCTCACCGCCGAGCGTCGCGAGGGTCTCCTGCGTCGAGCGCGAGGCGTGGTTGACGATCTGGGTGTTGGTGTCCCGGACGGTCTTGATGCGCACGGTCAGCTCGGTCAGGCCGGCGAGGTGCCCCTCGAAGATCTCGCGCCACGGTCCCGTGCTCTGCGCGGCCGCGGCGATCTCGCGCAGCGTCGCGTCGGGGGACAAGCCCCAGGACGAGGCGACCGTCTCGGAGGCGACGGTGCGCACGAGGGTCGCCTCGCGAACCTTCTCCATGACGGTCTCGACCTCACGGTTGGCGTGCGCGAGCCAGCGGGTGCGGCCGGCGGTGAGGAGCAGCTGCTCCTCCTCGAGCTTGAAGAGCAGCATCTCCAGCAGCTCACGCTCTCGCCACAACAGGGTCGACAGCTCCTGAGGGCCCAATGCGGCTCTCCCTTACGTGCGGCGTGGTCGGTCGGGGCGGCGGGCCGCGAGGCCCGCTCGACGTCCACTGTCGGTCGCCGCGGCGCGGATGTGGCGACTGATCGTCGACCGATCCGCATGGGAGTCCATGACGCGGTCGCGACCGCGTGCCTCGCAGCGCCCCCCGGTGCCCCACCGGGGCGGTGCGACGCAGGTGCCCAGCAGATGCCCAGCAGAAAGGTGCTTCGGCGTGAACCTCTCCGAGCGCAACGCTCTCGTCGTCGACAACCTTGCCCTCGTCGGTTTCCTCGTGTCCGACCTGTGTGCTCGAGCGGACCACCTCTCGCGGGAGGATCTCGCGTCGGTCGGGGCGATCGCGCTGACGACGGCCGCGACCGCCTACGACCCGGACCGGGGGGTGCCCTTCGGCGCGTACGCCCGACGCCGCATCGTCGGCGCCCTGTCGGACGAGCTGCGTTCGCAGGACTGGGCGCCCCGGTCGGCGCGCAAGCGGATCAAGGAGCTCACCGCGGTCGAGGCCACTCTGACGGCGTCGCTGGGCAGGGAGCCGACCGACGCCCAGGTCGCCGAGGCGATGGGCGTCGTGGTCGCGGACGTCCGGGCGATCCGTGACGACGCGGGCCGCTCGATCGTGGCGGTCGACGACACGATGTACGAGCACGTGGTGCTCGACGCGCCGAGCCCCGAGGAGCAGGTCCTCGCGACCGAGGAGCGGCACGTCGTGCGCGAGGCCGTCGCGGCGCTGCCCGAGCAGCTGCGGTACATCGTGGAGGAGGTGTACTTCGCAGGCCGCACGGTGGGGGCGCTCGCCGAGGAGCTGGGCATCGGGCACTCGACGGTCTCGCACGCGCGGATCGAAGCGGTCCGCCTGCTGCGGGAGGGGCTCGAGGCGCACTACTCCGACAAGGAGTCGCGGGGCTCGACGGCGCCGCTGTCCGCACGCCGGCGTGAGTACCTGGCCGACGTGGGGGACAGGGTCGCCGGTGGTGCGACCCGGCGTGCCGCGTGGTCAACCCCGGCAGCCTCCTGACCTGACCGGGGCGCGAGCCCACGGTCCGCGACGAGATCTCACCCGCTCGGCAGCAGACGACGTCACGATCCGTGCCGACAGTTCTGGTCGACCGGCCCATGGATGGGCTGGGGGACCATTCTTCTCGCCCGTCTCACGGAGGACTCATCATGGGCTTCAGCGTCAACACGAACGTCTCTGCACTG
>NZ_JBHVOS010000011.1:8400-134649 GCF_042887685.1 Oerskovia sp. NPDC057915
GGGGCTCAAGGCTCAGGTCAACGGCTACTCGGTCGCTGCGCGCAACGCGCAGGACGGCATCAGCGTCGTGCAGGCTGCTGAAGGTGCGCTGGGCGAAGCCCAGTCGATCCTGCAGCGCATGCGTGACCTCGCGGTCCAGGCGTCCTCGGACACCAACAACGCCGACGCGCGCACCGCGATCAGCTCGGAGCTCGACGAGCTCGCGGACGAGCTCAACCGCGTCGTCGACTCGACGAACTTCAACGGCATCAACCTCCTCACCGACGCCGCCGCGGACCTCACCGTCCAGGTCGGCGCGGAGGGTGCCGGCAGCGGCAACACCATCACCATCGCCCTCGCAGCCAACAACCTGCAGGACATCATCAAGGACACGGTGTACGACGACGCGGGCGGCGCCGGCACCGCGCTGAACGTCGCGGACGCGACGAACGCCCGTACGTCGATCGAGACGATCGACACGGCGCTCAAGGCCGTGTCGACGGCTCGTTCGAACTTCGGTGCGACGCAGAACCGCCTCGAGTACGCGATCTCCAACATCAACGTCGCCGCGGAGAACCTGACCTCCGCGGAGTCGCGCATCCGCGACGTCGACATGGCCAAGGAGATGATGAACTACTCGCGCACCAACATCCTGTCCCAGGCCGGGACCGCGATGCTGGCCCAGGCCAACCAGTCCAACGCCGGAGTCCTGCAGCTCCTCGGCTGAGACTGACAGCCACCCGGCGGGCGGCGGCGTCCGCACAGGTCGCCGCCCGTCGGGTGCTCTTCTCCCCCCCCCAACCGACCTGACCCTGGCTGACGCAGCCGACCCAACGTCCTGGAGGCAATTCCCGTGGGCATCACTCTCTCCGGCCTCACGTCGAGCGGGCTCGACGTCAAGGCACTGGTGGCAGACCTCATGAAGGTCGAATCGATCCCCCAGCTCAACCTCCAGGCCAAGGTCAAGCTCCAGCGCACGGAGATCACCGCGCTCCAGGACCTCAACACGCGCATCGCCGCGCTCGCGAAGTCCGCCAAGGACCTCACGTCCCCCAACGCCCTCGCGCAGTTCAAGGCGACGAGCTCGTCGGACGCCGTCGCGGTGACGGCCAAGCCCGCCGCGGGCGCGGGCACGATCGACCTCGTGGTCGACTCCGTCGCAGCAGGCCAGAAGTCCGTGACCGGAGCCATGAGCACGGCCCCCGGCACGAAGTTCACGATCACCGACGCCAAGGGCACGCACACCGAGGTCACGGCGGCCTCCTCGTCCCTCGACGACGTCGTCGCAGCCCTCAACGGGGCCGACACGGGCGTCCGGGCCGTCAAGGTGTCCGCGGGCACCGACCCGGGCACGGGAGAGAAGCTGTTCCGCCTCCAGCTCACGTCGACCGAGACCGGCGCCGAGAACGCGTTCTCGTTCCACGCCGGCACCGCGGCCGAGGTGGACGGCGGCACCGCGACCAACCTCCTCACAGGCCCGGGCGCCGCGACCGTCACCGCCGCCGCCGACTCGTCCGTGCGCCTGTGGGCAGGGACGCCCGCCGAGCAGACCGTGACGTCGTCCACGGCCGTCTTCACCGACCTGCTCCCCGGCGTGGACGTCACGGTCGCCAAGGCGTCCACGAACCCCGTGACCATCACCGTCAACGAGGACACCGAGGCGCGCACCGCCACGGTCAAGGGCTTCGTCGACTCGGTCCAGTCGATCCTGTCCCGCATGGCCGCGCTGACCAAGGTCACGATCGCGGCCGACGGCTCGACGACGGGTGCTGCGCTGGCCGGCGAGTCCGTCGTGCGCAACGCGCGCCAGACCCTGGTCGACGCCGCGTCCTACCCGATCGACGGCGAGTCGCTCTCCTCGATCGGCATCGAGATCACCCGGACCGGTGAGGTCGTGTTCAACGCCGAGAAGCTCGAGGCGGCCCTGGCGGCGGACCCGAACAAGGTCACGGCCACGTTCAACAAGGTCGCAGCCCGGGTCCAGGACGCCGCCGAGTCCCTCTCGGACAAGTACGACGGCCAGCTGACCACCTCGATCCAGAACCGCGAGACCAACGCGAAGCGGATGGACGAGCAGATCGTCCGGTGGGACACCCGGCTCGAGCAGCGCTACAACCGGCTCAGCGCGCAGTTCACCTCGATGGAGGTGCAGCTCGCGAAGCTCGACTCCCAGCAGCAGTGGCTCACGGGACAGCTCAACGCCCTGAACCCGTCCAAGCGCTGACCCTCCCGCGAAGGAAACCCCGTGACCAACCTCGCCCAGAGCGCCTACGGGCGCGACGCCATCCTCACCGCGTCACCGGCGCGCCTGCTGACCATGCTTTACGACCGGCTGGTGCTCGACCTGCGCCGGGCCGAGGTCGCGCAGGGCGAGGAGCGCTGGACGGCGGCCTCCGAGCAGCTCCTGCACGCGCAGGCGATCGTCGCCGAGCTCATGGGGTCCCTCGACACCGCCGTCTGGGACGGCGGCGAGGACCTCCTGGCCGTGTACGTCTACGTGCACGAGGCGCTGGTCGCGGCCAACGTCCACCGGGACATCGCCCGCACGCACGAGGTGCTCGAGCTCGTCCTGCCGCTCCAGGAGACGTGGCGCCAGGCGGCCGAGGTGCTCCCCGCGGGGCACGACAGCACGTCGTCCGTCCGCACGGGCGGTGTGTCCGGTGTCGCCTGACTCTCAGCTCGTCACGGCCCGGCCCGGGACGGCTGCACCGGCGGCACCGGCTGCACCGGCGGCCTGGGGGCTGCAGCAGCCCGCACGCGTGCCGGGCTCGCCGGCCCTCGCGGACACGTCCGACCCGGCGGCCGCCCCCGGCCCGGACCTCGCCCTCGCACCGGACCCCGCCCGCGACCCGTACGACGCCCACGACGCGGCCGCGGACACGTACGCCGCCTGGTCCCGCGTGCTGGACGACCTCGCCGCGATGTCGGCGGGGGCCGGCCCCGACGCCGGCGCCGAGGTGATGGACAGGCTCGTCCGCTGGACCCCGCCGACCGACCTGGGTCGCCTGCCGGCGAGCCTGGTTGACCGCGCGCTCGAGGTCCTGGCGGGCCAGGGGCACATCGTCGACCATCTGCACGAGGCCGTCGCCGAGAACCGCCGGCACGTGAGGGCGCTGTCCGCCGTGCCGACCGTGCACGAGGCACCGGTCGCCGCCTACCTCGACGTCGAGGCCTGACCCGCTCCTGCCCGCACGACAGGCGCCTCCACGTCCGGCGGCGTCCGCACGACCGCGGCCCCACGCCCCACGACCGTGGCCCCACGCCCGGCGCTCCCGTGCCGGCCCCGCAGACGACGGCTGACTCCCGAAGGCCCTGCATAGGGTCCGAAGTGACACGACGACGCATCACCTCGCCCACGACCCGGGCCGGGGGGTGCGGCGCACGGCGGCCGCGGAGCGGCCGAGAGCTCACGGTGAGCACGGACCGCTCACCCCGCAGGCCATGGGACGGCCGACACACCTTCGACGTGGGGATACCGCGAACGTGTTCGACTCCGTGACCTCCTTGGCGCTCCAGAGCGCGCTCGACGGGCTCTCCGCCCGCCAGCGCGTGATCGCGGAGAACGTCGCCAACATCAACACCCCCGGGTACACCGCGAAGCGGGTGCAGTTCGAGCAGGCGCTGGCGTCGTCGGTCGCCTCGGGCGAGGGGCGCGTGGCGTTCAGCGTGTCGCGCTCGCTCGAGCCCACCCAGCTCAACGGTTCGAACGTCAACCTCGACACCGAGACGCTCTCCAACATCGACACCGTGCTGCGATACCAGTTCGCGACGCAGGCGGTCGGCGGCGAGGCGAGCTCGCTGCGCACCGCGATGAGGACGAGCTGAGATGACCTTCGACGCGATCGGTATCGCCAGCACCGGCCTGACCGTGCACCGCAAGTGGCTCGACGCGGTCGCCGACAACCTCTCCAACGTCAACACGGTCACGTCGACCGACGACGCCGCGTTCCGTGCCCGCTACGTGACCGTCCAGGAGGGGGGCAACGACACCCCCGGCGCGTTCGTCGCGGGCGCGGCCTGGGGCAGCGAGGAAGGGCGCGTCACGTACGAGCCGGACCACCCGCTCGCCGACGAGGACGGGTACGTGCGCTACCCGGACATCGACATGTCCGAGCAGATGGGCAGCCTCATCCTGGCCCAGCGCGGGTACCAGGCGAACGCGGCGGTCGTCGACCGGGCCAAGACGGCCTACGAAGCAGCACTCCAGATCGGGAAGTGAGCCCCATGCCTGTGTCTCCCATCGAGCCCACGACCGCGACCGGCTACCTGTCGGGCGCCGAGGCGGCGTCGGCCCTGTCCGCCCTGTCTCCCTCCGCCGCCACCGCGTCCACCGGACAGGTGGGCGCGAGCGCGTTCGCCGAGGTCCTCGGCGGCGCGGTCGACAACACCCAGCAGCTGCAGGCCGCCTCCAACGAACTGACGATCGCCGCGGTGTCGGGCGACCTGGCCGACATCCACCAGGCGACCATCGCCTCGACGCGTGCCGCGACCACCCTCGAGCTCGTCGCCACCGTGCGCAACAAGGCGGTCGACGCGTTCAACGAGATCATGAGGATGCAGGCCTGACATGCCGGAGAAGATCAAGTCGTCGTTCGGGCGCGCGTTCGGCGCCGTCCGCGACTTCACGATCGCGCAGCGCACGCTCGCGGTCCTCGCCCTCGCGATCCTCGTTGTCGCCGTGGTCGGTCTGGTGTCCTGGGTCTCGCGCCCCAGCTACGCGCCCCTGTACTCGGGCATGTCGAGCGCGGACGCCTCGGCGATCGTGGACCAGCTCAGGTCGCAGGGCGTCCCCTACCAGCTGTCCGACGGCGGAGCGACGGTGCTCGTGCCCGAGGAGCAGGTCTACGAGCAGCGGCTCACGGCCGCCGCGGCGGGGCTGCCTGCCGACGAGTCGACCGGCGGGTACTCGCTGCTCGACGAGATGGGCGTGACGTCGAGCGAGTTCCAGCAGGACGTGACGTACAAGCGCGCGCTCGAGGGTGAGCTGGCGCGCACGATCGGCGCCATGGACAACGTCTCGACCGCGACCGTGCAGCTCGCCATCCCCGAGGACACGGTATTCGCCGCGGAGAAGGGCACCCCGACGGCGTCGGTGTTCGTCGCCCCGGCGCGCGGCAAGTCGCTCGCCCCCGAGCAGGTCGAGGCCATGGTGCACCTGGTGTCCGCCTCGATCGACGGCATGAAGCCCACCGACGTCGCGGTCGTCGACCAGAGCGGCACCGTCCTGTCCGAGGTGGGTGCGGGGACCCGGTCGTCGGGCAAGCAGGCCACCGAGTACGAGGAGCGCACCGCGCGGGCCGTGCAGGCCATGCTGGACCGCGTCGTCGGCGCGGGGAACTCGACCGTCGCCGTGACGGCCGAGATGGACGTCTCGAGCTCGGAGCGTCTCGAGGAGACGTTCACCGCTCCCGAGAACGCCCCGGTGCTCAACGAGTCGACCACGACCGAGGAGTACTCCGGCACCGGTGGGGGCGGGGCCGGCGTGCTGGGGCCGGACAACATCGCGGTCCCGAACGGTGGGACCGGCGACAGCACCTACACGTCGCAGGACGCCACCCGCAACAACGCGGTCGACAAGACCACGGAGACGACGACCCGGCCTGCGGGCGCCCTGACCCGTCAGACGGTGTCGGTCGCGCTCAACGCCGACGCGGCCGTCGCGGGCAACACCGCGGCGATCACGAGCCTCGTGGCTGCCGCAGCGGGCATCAACCCGGATCGCGGGGACGTCGTCGAGGTCGAGCGGCTCGCGTTCGACACGGGAGCGGCCGACGCCGCCCAGGCGGCGCTCGCCGCGGCCGAGGCTGCGGCAGCCGCCGAGAAGCAGGGCCAGATGCTGCGGACCGGGGCGGTCGTCGCGGGCATCCTGCTGCTCCTCGTCCTCGGCCTCGTGGCCTGGTCCCGGGCCCGTCGCCGCCGCGAGCGCCGGGAGACGGTCGACATCGCCGACCTCGAGCTGCGCCCCGTGGGCGACGGCCTCGACGAGTTCGGGCCGGTGCGCGGAGGCCGGGACGACGGTGACGGTCTGCTGGAGCCCGTGCCCACGCGCCCCGAGATCCAGCCCCCGACGCCCCGCTTCTCGAGCCTGGACCAGCGTCGGGCCGAGGTGGACGCCCTCGCCGGGGCCGACCCGGACAAGACGGCCGAGTACCTGCGGGTGCTCCTCGCCGAGGACCGGGCGGTGCGGCGATGACCGTCACGACGAGCGCGCCGGGCACCGGCGTGCAGGACGCACCGACCTCCGGCGCGCCCGGCCCGGCCGTCACGCAGACGATCACGATCGACGCCCCCGACTCCGGGGAGCCACGGCTCCCGGTCGAGACGCTGCGCCGGATCGCCGGCATGTCAGGCGTCCAGAAGGTCGCGCTCGTGCTCATGCAGATGAGCCAGGACCGCGCGGCCACGGTCATGTCCTTGTTCTCCGAGGAGGAGACGGGCGAGGTCGCCGCGGAGATCATGCGGACGCAGGTCGTCGACCCCGACCTCGCGGTCGCGGCGCTCGACGAGTTCTACGACATGGCGCTGTCCGGCAGCCCTCGGCCTCGTGGCGGCAAGGACCTCGCGGTCGGGCTGCTCGAGGCCTCGCTGGGGGTCGACAAGGCGGCCGACGTCGTCGAGCGTCTCGTGGCGAGCATGCAGGGCAAGGCGTTCGAGTACCTGGACGGGACCGAGCCGGGGCAGATCATCTCGCTGCTCGACGGTGAGCACCCGCAGACGGTGGCGCTCGTCCTGGCGCACCTGAGCGCGACGGTCGCGTCGTCGGTGCTGGCCAACCTGGCCGACGACTACCGCACCGACGTGGCCCAGGCGCTGGCCACCATGGGCACGGCGTCCCCGGAGGCGGTCAAGCTCGTCTCGGACCAGTTCCGTGCCCGCATGGGGGCGAGCATCGCGCCGCGTCAGCCGGTCGAGATCATCGGGGGGGTCCAGCCGCTCGTCGACATCATCAACCGCTCGGACGTGGCGACCGAGAAGGCGCTCCTCGAGGGCCTCGAGGCGCGCGACCCGGCGTTGGCGGACGAGGTCCGTTCGCGCATGCTGACGTTCGAGGACATCGCCTCGTTCGAGGCACGAGACGTCCAGATCATCCTGCGGGGTGTGGAGATGTCGGTGCTCGCGCTCGCGATGAAGGGGACGACCGCGCGGGTCGTCGAGGCCGTCACGACCAACATCTCGGCACGCAACCGCGCGCTCCTCGACGAGGAGATCGCTGGTCTGGGAGGCGTGCGCGTGAGCCAGGTCGAGGAGGCGAGGGCAGAGATCGTCCGCATCGTCCGCGACCTCGAGGCCGACGAGAAGATCACGATCCACCGCACGGACGGGGACGAGCTTGTCTACTGAGTCGACGTTCGTCCCGAGCGCGGTGCCGGTGCTGCACAGCTCGCGGGCCCAGGAGGTGGAGGCGGCAGCGTCCGCCCGCGGGTACGCCGCGGGCTACGCCGCGGGTGCCCGCGCCGCGCAGGAGGGCGTGGACCGGCTGCGCGCGTCCCTCGAGGAGGAGCACGCGCGCCGTGCGGCCGAGCAGGTCGAGAGCATCCGGCGCACGGTGACCCTGCTGCACGAGTCGGCCCGGGTGCTCGCCGAGCGCACGGTGCCGGTCGTCGAGGCGGCACAGGTCGCGACGCTCCGCGGTGCGCTGGGTCTCGCCGAGGCGATCGTCGGCCTGCAGCTCACCGACCTGGCCCAGGCCGCGCACGCCGCGCTCGCCCGGGTGACGTCGAGCGTCGAGGCCGCGGTCGTCGAGGTGCGGATGCACCCCGACGACGTCCGCCTGCTCACCGAGGCCGGCGTCCGGGAGCCCACGCTCGTGCCCGACGCGACGTTGTGCCGGGGCGACGCCGTGGCGGACCTCGAGCACGGATTCCTCGACGCCCGCGTCGGGGCGGCGGTCGAGCGGGCCAGGACCGAGCTCGCGGCGCTCGTCGCGGTCGCGGAGCACCCGGGCACGCCGGGGCTCGACGAGGTCGCCGAGCGCCGCCACTCGGGTCGTCCCGTCGGCGGACGGGCGGGGGCATGACGGCGGTCGACCTCGTGGCCGAGGCACCCGGTCGTCCGGTCTCCGCTCCGGCGCCGTGGCGACCCGCCGCGCTCGACGACCTGGCTGCGGCCGCCCGCCCCGAGCGGGTCGGCGTCGTGTCGTCGGCGGTCGGTCTGAGCGTCGAGGTCGCGGGGCTGCGGTGCGCCCTGGGGGACCTGGTGCACATCGGGGAGGCCCCCGACGGCGTCGCGGCCGAGGTCGTGGCGACGTCGGCGGGGCTGGCTCGGTGCATGCCGCTCGGCAGGCTCACGGGGGTCGGTGCCGGTGCGCCCGTGCGCACGAGCGGCACGGGCATCCTCGTCCCCACGGGGCGGGGACTCTTCGGCCGCGTGATCGACGCCCTGGGGCGTCCGGTCGACGGCCTGGGCCCGATCGTCAGCGACGCGCGGGTGCCGGTCGACAACGAGGCCCCCTCGGCCATGGATCGTGCCCGCATCGACACGCCGCTCCAGACGGGCGTGCGCGTGCTCGACTCGCTGGTGACCCTCGGCCGGGGGCAGCGCATCGGCCTGTTCGCGGGGTCGGGCGTGGGCAAGTCGTCGTTGCTGTCCATGGTGGCCCGCGGGACGGACGCCGAGGTGTCGGTCATCGCCCTCGTCGGCGAGCGCGGGCGCGAGGTCCGCGAGTTCCTCGAGGACGACCTGGGGCCCGAGGGCCTGGCCCGCTCGGTCGTGGTCGTCGCGACGTCGGACGAGCCGGCCATGATGCGCCGCCGGGCCGCGTTCACGGCGACCCGGATCGCGGAGGCGTTCCGCGACGAGGGCGCGCACGTGGTGCTCATGATGGACTCCCTGACGCGGGTGTCCATGGCGCAGCGAGAGATCGGCCTGTCGGTCGGGGAGCCGCCCGCCACGCGCGGCTACCCGCCCTCGACCTTCTCGCTCATGGCGAACCTGCTCGAACGGGCGGGCACGGGCGTGCGCGGTTCCGTGACGGGGATCTACACGGTCCTCGTCGACGGCGACGACCACAACGAGCCGATCGCCGACCAGGCGCGCTCGATCCTCGACGGGCACGTGGTGCTCGACCGGGCCATCGCGGTCTCGGGGCACTACCCGGCCGTGGACCCGCTCGGGTCGATCTCGCGCGTCGCGTCGCGCGTGACGTCCCCGGAGCAGAGGTCGCTCGCGCTGACCCTGCGCAAGGTCCTCGCAGCGCGCCGCAAGGCGCAGGACATCCTCGACATCGGGGCCTACAAGAAGGGCACCGACCAGCTCGTCGACGCCGCGCTGGCGCACGAGCGCGCGATCGACGCCTTTCTCCAGCAAGCCATGACGGACGGCACACCGGCCGAGGAGACGTGGTCGCGCCTCGCGCGACTGACCGAGGCCCTGATCGACGGGGAGGCGTGATGAGCACGAAGTTCCGGCTCGCGGGGGTGCTGCGGTTGCGGCGGCTCGAGGAGGACACGGCCAAGGCGCGGCTCGCGAGCGCCCACGCGGACCTCGCACGGACCGTCGAGGAGGCCGGCGGGCTCTCCGCGTACCTCGAGTCGTCGCCCGACCGTGCCACGACGGGCGCCTCGCTCGCCGCGATCGCGGCCTCGCGGGCCGCCACGAGCGCGCTCTTCGCGGCCCTCGAGGCCGAGGCACGCCGCAAGTCGGCCGAGGTCGACGCGGCGTTCAGCGGGCTCCAGGGGGCGCGGACGGCGCGCCTCGGGCTCGAGAAGCTCGAGGACCGTCACGACGAGGACGTCGCGCGCGCCGAGGGCCGCGCCGAGCAGGTCACGCTCGACGAGGTCGCCTCGTCGACGTGGCGACCGACCACCGGAAGGACCACCGGAGCATGAGCATGACCCAGGCCCTGACCCGCGTCGGGGAGATCCGCACCGAGATCACGGCCCTCCAGGACCCGACGGCGTCGCGCGGCGCGTCGTCGACCGGGACGGCGGGCACGACCTCGGGCACCGGGACGGCGAGCGCGACCGACTTCGCGTCGGTGCTCGCGGCGCTCGGCGCCGGGGACGCGAAGGGCTCGTCGGACATGTTCGGCAGCCTGCTGTCGTCGCTGACCGGCACCAGCACGGGCACCGGCAGCGGCACCGGCACCGCCGCGGGGTCGCTCGACCTCGCGGGCCTGTTCTCCTCGCTCGCCGCGGGTGCGACGTCGGCCGCAGGGGCGACCTCGGTCGGCGCGGCTGGTGCCACGACGCCGTCGGCGGCCACGGGCAGAGCGACGTCGTCGGCCACCGGCAGGGCCGGTGCGATCCTCGAGACCGCCAAGCAGTACCTGGGCGTGCCGTACGTCTGGGGCGGCGAGAGCCTGGCCGAGGGCGGACTCGACTGCTCGGGCCTCGTCCAGCTCGTGTTCGGCGCGCACGGTGTCGACCTGCCGCGGGTCGCGCGGGACCAGATGCGTCAGGGCACCGAGGTCGCCTCGCTCGCGCAGGCGCAGCCCGGTGACCTCATCGTCCAGCGGGACGGCAAGCACATCGGCATCTACCTGGGCGACGGGCAGATGATCCACTCGCCCAAGCCCGGCCGGACCGTCGAGATCACTCCTGTCACGGACGCCTCCGTGACCACGATCCGCCGCGTGCTGGGCTGAGGGGCGCCGTCATGACTGCGATCACGTCGTCGCTCGTGAACCTCCTCACGCCCGCTGCCGCGCCCGGTGCGCGCCGCGGCGCGGGGGACTCCTCGGACCTGTTCGACCGGTCCCTCGCCGCAGCGTCGGACGAGACTGCCGGGCCGGTAGGCGCGTCGTCGTCCGGCGAGGAACCTCCCGTCGTGGGCACCCTGCCCGACGGCGCCGCCCACCCGGGGCTCGTCGGCGCCCCCGGCCTCCCGGGTAGCCAGGGCGGTCCCGGACCGTTCCTCGACGGGGTCCTGCCCGGTGAGGGCGGGTCGGGGGCGCCCGTCGACGGTGCCCTCGGCGAGGGCACCGACGAGTCCGACGGCGTCGACGGTCCCGGCGAGGCGGTCGGCACCGAGGGGGCCGTCCTGCTCGGCGGGCAGCCGCCCGCTGCCGTCCCGCCGGTGGTCCCCGCGCCCGTGCCTCCGGGCTCGGCCGTGCTCCCGGACCTCGTCGGTGCGCCGGGGACCGCAGGGACCGGTGGCGCCCCTGGGGCGGCGACCGGCGTCGTCGGGCCGTCCTCCGCCGGACCGGAAGAGCAGGCCCCCGGGCCCGTGCCACCGGCCGGCAGCGCGGTGTCGACCGCAGGGGAGCCGGAGGCGTTCGTCGGAGCGACCACGGCGCAGAGCACCTCGCTGCGCGGGACCTCGACGGCGACCGCCGAGGAGGCCCCCTCGGACGCCCGGCCGCTCGGCGACGTCGCCGCGCCCCCCGTCGCGGCCGGGCAGGCGTCCGGCGGGGGAGCGGGCGGCGCGTCCGACGGTTCGCGGCAGCCTGCGGGGGCGCCGGTGCCGACCGTTCCGGCGCTCAGCGCGACCGGAGCGGCTCCCGGTGCGCGGGTCCCCACGGACTCCGGGACCACGGCCCCGGCCGAGGTCGCCCCCGAGCCGACGGCGGCGCCCGGGCAGGTCGTCCCCGCGCCCGTGCCGGTGGTGCAGACCCCGGTGACCGCCGCCGTCGGGCAGGTCGCCCCTGCCCCTGCCACGCCGCAGGCGACACCCACGTTCCACGCCCAGGTCTCCGGACCCGTGTTCCAGCTCCTCGACGCGGGCGACGGCGACCACGTGCTCACGCTCTCGGTGACCCCCGACAACCTGGGCCCCGTGACCGTCCGGGCGCACATCGCGGGCGGCGAGCTGCGGATCGAGCTCTTCGCCCCGCACGACGCCGGCCGTGAGGCCCTGCGCGCCCTCGCGGGCGAGCTCCGCCGCGACCTCGCGGGCATCGCGCCGACGGCGTCGCTGTCGGTCTCGGACGCGAAGGAGGCGCCGGCGCAGGGGACCGGCCACCAGGCCGGGGCCGGCCACGGCAGCGCGGGCGACGGAGGTGCCGGCAACGGTGCCGCCGGGCGACCGGGCGAGGGGCACCCGTGGCAGTCCCGACCCGGTGGACGGCCCGGTGTCCCCGGGGCGACCACCGACCAGACCATCCAGCCGACAGTGGACGACACGACGCCGGGGGCCGCCCGGCGCCTCGACGTCCTCGTCTGAGAGAGGAACGACGTGCCGGTCACCCCCGTCACCGGGCCCGTCTCCGCCCCCGTGGAGACCGCCCCGCGCACGCAGAACGCGCGCGCTCCCAAGCAGGAGTACGACAGCGAGCTGTTCCTCGGGCTGCTCGTGACCCAGCTCCGCAACCAGGACCCGTCCAGCTCCATGGAGACCAGCGAGATCGTCGCCCAGACGACGTCGCTGGCCATGATGGAGTCCCTCAGCGCCATGAGGACCCTCGTCGAGGACTCCGCGGTGCGACAGCAGGAGGCGTTCGCGCTGCAGATGCGCGACGCGGCCGCCACCCTGCTCGGCAAGGAGGTGTCCTACCTCGACGCGGACGGCGTCGAGCACAAGGGCATCGCCACGGCGGTGTCCTACAAGGACGCCGTCCCCACGGTGACGATCGGCGACAAGAGCATCGCGCTCGACAAGGTCTCCGGCGTCACCGGCACGGTCAGCACGGATGCCACCGAACCCCCACCCGCCACGGACGGCGCAACCGACAGCCAGGCCGGCGCAGCCGCCTGACCCGAAAGGACTCTCGTGCTCCGTTCTCTCAACACCGGAATCTCCGGTCTGCGCGCCCACCAGAACATGCTGGACGTGACCGGCAACAACATCGCCAACGTCAACACGACCGGCTTCAAGTCCTCGCGCACCCAGTTCCAGGACACGCTCTCGCAGCTCGTCGCCGCGGGCGTCGCCCCCGACCAGCAGGTCGGTGGGTCCAACCCCGCGCAGATCGGCCTCGGCGTCACGACCGCGGCGATCACGACGCAGTTCACGCAGGGCGCGTCACAGGCCACGGGCGTGGCGACCGACCTCATGATCGACGGCGACGGGTTCTTCGTCGTCGAGAGCGGTGGCCAGCAGCTCTACACCCGCAACGGTGCGTTCGACTTCGACGCGAGCGGCCGACTGGTCAACGCCGACGGCGCGTTCGTCCGCGGCTGGACCGCGGTCAACGGCGTCGTCAACACGAGCGGCCCCCTCGGCCGTCTCACGATCCCCGTCGGCGACGTCGCCCCGCCCGAGGCGACGACGAGCGTCACGCTCGGCGGCAACCTGCCCGCCGACGCGAAGGACGGCACCAAGGTCGTGCGCGACATCGAGATCTTCGACGAGCTGGGCACGTCGACCAAGCTGTCGCTCGAGTTCACCGCGACCGGCGGGGAGTGGTCCGTGAGCGCGCTCGACACCGCGACCGGCACGGTCATCGGGGGGCCGCAGGACCTGACCTTCACCGACGGCGCCCTCACGTCCGGCGGGTCGCTCACCGTCGCGGGCGTGGCCATCGACTTCGGCACCGTCACGTCCTACGCGGGCCTGTCGAACGTCGCGGTCTCGGCCAAGGACGGTGCCGCGGCGGGGTCGCTCAAGTCGTACTCGGTCTCCGGGAACGGCTCGATCATCGGCACCTACTCGAACGGCAAGACCGCCGTCCTCGGACAGGTCGCGCTCGCGTCCTTCACCAACATGGGCGGCCTCGAGAAGGCGGGCGGCTCGACCTACGCGGCCACGCAGTACTCGGGCGAGGTCATCGTGGGCGGCGCCGGCGACCAGGGCATGGGCAAGATCACGGCCGGCTACCTCGAGATGTCGAACGTGGACCTCTCGCAGGAGTTCACCAACCTCATCGTGTCCCAGCGCGGGTTCCAGGCGAACTCGCGCGTCATCACCACCTCCGACGAGGTGCTGACCGAGCTCGTCAACCTCAAGCGTTGACGACCGCCGCGCGCGGGGCGGCGCGCGGTCACCACGGCGCCCCCGGGACGGCACGTCCCGGGGGCGCCGTGGTGCGCGGGCGGGGCGGGAAGCGAGGGCCGTCCGGCCGGACTTCTCGCCCGGCGCGCACCCGCCCGGCCGTCGCGGCGGGTTCAGCCACCCTCCCCGTTCACGAGAGCACGAGGGCTGCCGAGAGTACGGATCAGCGGGGCACGGCCGACCGGCGGTGCACCGCGCCCCGAGAGGCCTGGCTCGTCGCCCTCGCACCCTCCGACCGACCCGACCCGAAGGTGGAACCGTGATCGTCCTCACGCGCTTCAGCTCCGAGCGCATCGCGATCAACGCGGACCTCGTGGCCCGTGTCGAGACCAACCCGGACACCCGGGTCACGCTGATCGACGGTTCCCGATACATCGTCACCGAGTCGATGGAGGACGTGATCCGACTGGTCGAGGAGCACAAGGCCCGCGTCCTGCTGATCGCGCAGTCCATGACCAGCATCGGTGAGCGCACGCCGCTCGGCATCGTGCCGGACCGGCCCGATCCTGAGGCCGACGACCGGGCCCCGGTCGCCGTGACCCCGCTCCCCACCCCGAGGAAGTAGGCCCCATGGATCCCGCAACCATCATCGGCATCCTGTTCGCGTTCGGTGCGCTCGTCGCGATGGTGCTCCTCGAGGGAGCCCAGATCACGTCGATCCTGCTGCCCGCGCCGATCATCCTCGTCTTCGGTGCCAGCATCCTCGTCGCGGTCGCGTCGGGCACGGTGCGCGACGCGCTCCAGGCGATCAAGGCGCTGCCGAGGGCGTTCGTGGCCAAGCCGGCCCGACCGGCCGACGCGATCGAGGAGGTCGTGCGCGCTGCCGAGATCGTGCAGAACGACGGTGGCCTCCTCGCGCTCGAGGCAGAGTCCCAGAAGACCGACGACCCGTTCCAGCGCAGCGCCCTCCAGTCCTTGGCGGACGGTGCCGACGCCGACCAGCTCCGCACCCTGCTCGAGGAACGCATCGAGACCAAGAGCCGCGAGGACGCCGTCGCCTACGACTTCTACAACGCCATCGGCGGGTACGCCCCGACCATCGGCATCGTCGGCACCGTCGTGTCGCTGACCCACGTCCTGGAGAACCTCTCCGACCCGGCAGAGCTCGGCCACATGATCGCCGCCGCGTTCATCGCGACCCTGTGGGGCATCCTGTCGGCGAACTTCATCTGGCTGCCCATCGGCGCCAAGCTCAAGCGCATCTCCGACCTCGAGATCCAGCGGCTCGACGTGCTGCTCGAGGGGTACATGTCGATCCAGGCGGGCGCCCGCGCCCGCGTGATCGACGAACGGCTCAAGACCATGGTCCCCGACTGGTCGCTGCCCACGGGCAAGGCCGCCTGATGAGCGGCCGCTCGGCGGGGCACGGTCGGCGCCGGCGAGGCGGCGGCGGGGGCGGCGGCGGCGGGGGAGGCCACGACACGGGCGGCAGCGGTCGCTGGATGGTCTCCTACATGGACATGGTCACGGTCATCATGTGCCTGTTCATCGTGCTGTTCGCCATCAGCTCGGTCGACCAGGACAAGTACCAGGAGCTCAAGTCGTCGCTCGCGGCGGGCTTCGGCACGATCGAGGACGCCGACGTCGTGGAGGCGGTCATCGACAACCCGGCCACAGAACCTCCTGCCGACGTCGAGACGGACCTCGAACGGGCCCTGGCCGAGGTCGCCGACCTGACCGGGCTGCGCGACGCGATGGCGAAGGACCTCGAGGCCTACGGGATGTCCGAGACCGTGAGGTTCGAGATCGACGAGCGCGGCCTCACGGTGCGCCTGGTGTCGGCCGACACGTTCTTCTCGCCGGGCAGCGCCGACCTCACCGACGAGGCGCGTTCGGTCCTGCAGATCATCGGTCCGGTGCTCGCTCCGACGCCCTACGAGATCCAGGTCGAGGGGAACGCCGACTACAAGTCGACCGTGGGGTCTCGCTTCCCCACGAACTGGGAGCTGTCGTCGTCGCGCGCCACGGCGGTCCTGCGCCACCTCGTCGAGCACAGCGGCCTGACCGAGCACCGCATCGCCGCCGTGGGGTTCGGGTCGGCCCGGCCGCTCGCCGGGGGGACGCATCCCGAGGCGCTCGCCGCCAACCGGCGCGTCGACATCATGGTCCTGTCCGCGCAGCCCGAGGCCGTGCGAGCGCTCATCCCCGAGGTCCTCGGTGGCACGCTCACCGCGGCGGATGTCCCGGCGGCGGAGTCGGCGCAGCGTGCGTCCCAGGCGGCCTCGGCCGGTACGGCGGCCGGGACCGGCTGACACCCTGGGGCCGCCGGGCAGGACGTCGCCCGGCCAGGGCGGCCCCTCCCGCTCGGTGGCCCCGGTGCTCGTCCGGTCGGCGCGCAGGCTCTCCCTCGCCCGCCTGCATAGGAGACCGACGTGAGCACGACGACACCCGTCAGGGTCCAGGGTCCCGCCGACCGGCGCAAGGTCGAGGTCTACGACTTCCGTCGCCCGACGACGCTCGTGCGTGAGCACCACCGCATCCTCGAGATGGCGTTCGAGAGCTTCGCCCGCCAGTGGGGCACCCAGCTGACGGCCCGTGTCCGGGTCGTCTCCCAGGTGAGCCTGGCCGCGGTGACCATGCGCACGTACGACGACTACGTGGCCGACCTGCCGGTCACGACCGCGGTCGTCGTGTGCGAGATCGACGGCATCAACCCGCGAGCCGTGCTGCAGTTCCCCCACACCGATGCCCTGACGTGGATCGCGCACATGCTCGGTGCCGGTCCCTACATCCCGGCCATCGACCGCAAGTTCACCGACGTCGAGCGCGCCCTCGTCACCTCGCTCGTCACCGAGACGCTGCGCGACCTGCGGCACTCGATGGGCCGGCTCCTGGAGACGCCGCTGAAGATCGGCTCGATCCAGCACAACTCGCAGTTCGTGCAGGCCGCGCCGACCGCCGAGCTCATGATCGTCGCGGAGTTCAACCTGCGCGTGGGCGACGGCCCCTGCACGGCCACCCTGGCCCTGCCCGCGACCGCCCTGCTGCCGCACCTCGGCGAGGCGAACCCGGCCGACGACCCGGCCGACGCCGCTGCTCGCACCAGGCGTCACCTCGCCCGGTCCCTGGTCGACGTCACCGTCGAGCTGTCGAGCGCGGTCATGACGCCGGTCGAGGTCGTCGAGCTCGCCGTCGGTGACGTCGTCCGCCTGCCGCACAACCGGTCCCGCCCGCTCGACGTCATCGTCGACGGCCACGTCCTGGCGCGCGGCGCGGTCGGCTCGTCCGGCTCCCGCCTCGCCTGCCGCATCGTCACCACCGAGGAGAACTGAAGCATGAGCACCGCCACCACCGCCGACCGCACGGCCGTCGAGGCCGCGGTCGAGGCCGCCCGGGCCCTCGTCGAGCTCGTCCCGACCAGCACGCCTCTCTCCGCCGCGCTCTCGGGCGGCGCGCCGGTCGGCCCGCAGGCCGTGACCGCTGTCGTCGCGTCGTACGTCGGGGACACGGGGACCGACATGGCGCTCGCGCTCATCGACGAGTCCTCGCTCGCCGACGCGTCCGAGAGCCCGACCCTCGACATGACCGACCTCCTGCGCCCGGCGCTCGAGGCGGCTGGAGCCACGACGGGCGTCGGTGTGCTCGGCGACGTCCGTGTCGCCGACGCGACCGAGCTCTTCGAGGACGAGGAGGCCGTCGTCTTCGAGCTCTCCGCGGGTGGCGGGCCGACTGCCGGCTGGTTCGTGGTCCGCACGCGCAAGACCCTGCGCGGCCTGCCCGACGAGGCCATGACGGGCAGCCGGCTCGCGCGCATCTCCAACGTCGAGATGCGGCTCGCGGTCGTCGTCGGGCACACGCGGATGCCCGTCCGCGAGGTGCTCAACCTCGAACCCGGCGCCGTCGTCGAGCTCGACCGCTCGGCCGGTGCGCCCGCCGACGTGCAGCTCAACGGCCGGACCATCGCCAAGGGGGAGGTCGTGGTCGTCGACGGTGGCGACTACGGCGTGCGGATCACCAAGATCCTCGACGCGGACGACTGAGCCCGTGGACGTCACCACCGTGCTGCGGGTCGCCTTCTCCCTGGCGGTCGTCATGGGGCTGCTGTGGCTGTCGTACCGGGTCGCCGACCGGAGCAGGCGCCAGACGCCCGGCGGCCGCGGCGCACAGCTCACCGTCGTCGCCCGCCAGGGACTGAGCCAGAAGAGCGCCGCGGTGCTCCTCGACTCGGGCGGCACCCGCTACCTGCTCGGGGTCACCGAGTCGTCGGTCACGGTGATCGACCAGGGACCTGCCCCCGCGCCTGCCGCCTCGGCCGTGGCCGCAGGCCCCAAGCACGCCGTGCGCGACGCGTCGGCCGCCCGCCTCGGTCCCTTCAACGTGGTGAAGTCGACGACCGGACCCCGGCCCACGGTCACGGGAGGTGCCGTGGCCGCCCGGACGGCGGTCGAGCACGGAGCGCCGACCGACGCGGCGGACCCGGCCGACCAGGTTCCCGGGCCCGGCCTCGCCGGGCCGGCGGCAGGTCCGTCGTTCGACGAGGCCGTCCTGGCCGCTCAGGTCTGGCTCGACGAGGCCCCCGTCGCGACGGCCGCCGCACCGGTCGGCCCCCGGCGCGCGGTGACTGTGGCCGCCCTGGCCGCTGCGCCGTCGGGCGTTCGCTCCGACGCGCTGGACCCGACCACGGTGCGCTCCTTCCTGGCCGCCGACACCTGGCGCCAGGCCGCCCGCGCCGTGTGGGGGCCCCGGCGATGACCGTCGTCGTCCCGGCGCGCCAGGGGGCGCGCCGCGCCGTGGCGCTGGCCGCGGCCCTGCTCCTCGTCGCGCTCGTCCTCGTGGCGACCGTGCTCCTCGCCCCGTCCGCGAGCGCCGCCCCGACGGACCCCACGGCGCCGACCGCACCGGTCGACCCGACCGCTCCCGACGGCGGCAGCAGCTTCTCGGTCGAGATCAACGGTCCGAACGGTGAGCCGTCGTCGTCCCTCGTGACGCTCGTGGGCATCACGCTGCTGTCGCTGGCCCCGACGCTGCTGCTCATGATGACGTCGTTCACGAAGGTCTTCGTGGTGCTGTCGCTGACGCGCAACGCGCTGGGCACAGGGACGGTGCCGCCCAACATGGTCCTCGCGGGGCTCGCCCTGTTCCTGTCGATGTTCATCATGTGGCCCGTGTTCGGCGAGATCAACGACGCCGCCGTCCAGCCCTACCTGGCGGGCACCACGACGTTCAGCCAGGCGCTCGACGCGGGCTCCGAGCCCTTGCGCGAGTTCATGCTCGCGCACACGCGCGAGGAGGACCTCGCCCTCATGACGCGTGCGGCCGACCTCGACAACCCGGCGACCATGGCCGACGTGCCGCTGACCACGCTCGTGCCGGCGTTCGTCATCTCGGAGCTGCGGGCCGCGTTCATCATCGGCTTCGTGATCTTCGTGCCGTTCCTCGTGATCGACCTGGTCGTGGCCGCGGCGCTCATGAGCATGGGCATGATGATGCTCCCGCCGACCATGATCTCGCTGCCGTTCAAGCTCCTGCTGTTCGTCCTGGTCGACGGGTGGGCGCTCATCACGACCTCGCTCATCGGCTCGTACGGGGTGGGCTGACATGGAGACCTCGGCCGTCCTCGACATCGCCACGCAGGCGATGATCCTCGCCGCGAAGCTCGCGGCCCCCGTGCTCATCACCTCGCTCGTGGTGGGGTTCTCGATCTCGCTCGTGCAGTCGGTGACCCAGATCCAGGAGGTCACGCTCTCGTTCGTGCCGAAGGCCGCGGCGGTGGCCGTCGCGCTCATCGTGTGCGGCAACTGGATGATCGGCGAGCTCGTATCGTTCACGCACGCCATGTTCGACCTCATCCCGTCGCTCCTGGGCGGCGGCTGACGTCGGTGACGTTCGACATCGACCAGGCGTGGCTCCAGGCGACCCTGCTCGCCGGGGTCCGCCTGGCCGCGTTCATGATGCTCGCGCCGCCGTTCTCCCACCAGGCCATCCCGCGCCAGGTGCGCGCCATCCTCGCGGTGTCCCTGGGCCTCGTGGTCTCGGGCCGGGTCGCGCCGACCTACGAAGCGGTGGGCACGGCGACGTTCTTCGCCCACGTGATCGCCGAGGCGACCACGGGGGCCATGCTGGGGGCGCTCGTCATGATCGTCTTCTCGGCCGTGACCGCTGCCGGCTCGCACCTCGACCTGTTCGGGGGCTTCTCGATCGGCATGGCGTTCGACCCGCAGACCAACGTGAGCGGCTCGCAGTTCACGCGCCTGTTCGCCCTGGCCGCAGTCGTCCTGATGTTCACCTCGGACGCCTACCAGCTCGTGATCCTCGGCCTCGCGCGGTCCTACGACGTGGTGCCCGTGGGGGCGTTCGTCAGGGTCCCGGCGGAGTCGTTCGTCGACGCGCTCACGGGGTCGTTCGTCGCAGGGCTCCAGATCGCCGGGCCCATCGTCGTGGTCCTCTTCCTGGCCGACGTCGGACTGGGCCTGGTCACCCGGGTCGCCCCCGCGCTCAACGCGTTCGCGCTCGGCTTCCCGCTCAAGATCTTCCTGACCCTCTCGCTCGTCGGGACCGTCCTCATCGCCCTCCCGCACGCCCTGTCGGCGCTGACGGCGCAGGCCCTGAAGCTGATGGGAGGGGTCGGCTGATGGCGGACACGTCCGAGGAGAGGACCGAGCAGGCCTCCGAGCGCAAGATGAAGGAGGTCCACGAGAAGGGCCAGCTCGGCCGGTCGCAGGACCTCACGGCCTGGGTCGGCATCGCGGTCGCGGGGGCGCTGCTGCCCCTGACGCTCGGCAAGGCGGCCGGTGCCGCGACCGAGCAGGTCCTGTCGATCCGCACCGTGATCGACAACCCCGAGCCGGCCGTGGCGCTCGTGCTCCTGCAGGAGGCGCTCCGCTCGATCCTGCCCACGATCGGGGTGCTGCTCGCGGCGGTCGCGCTCGCGGCGATCATCGGCTCGGTCGTGCAGGGCGGCCTGCACCTGAAGAAGTTCCGCGGGGAGTTCCAGCAGTTCAACCCTGTCAGCGGCTTCAAGCGGATCCTCGGGCCGCAGGCGTTGTGGAACGGCGTCAAGGCCCTGCTCAAGACGACCGTGGTCGGGGTCGTGCTGTACGTCGTGATCCAGTCGCTCATGCCCGTCCTGCTCTCGGCGGGCGGCCTGCCGGTGGCGTCGCTGCTCGAGGCGGCCGGGTCGGGCGTGCGGGCGCTGCTGCTGTGGGCGACCGCGGCGGGGATCTCGCTCGCGCTGCTCGACGTGCTCGTCGTCGCCAAGCGCAACCGCAAGAAGACGCGCATGACCAAGAAGGAGCTCAAGGACGAGCACAAGAACAGCGACGGCGACCCCATGGTCAAGTCGCAGCGCCGGTCGATGGCCCGCTCGTTGTCCCGCAACCGCATGCTCGCCGCGGTGGCGGACGCCGACGTCGTGATCGTCAACCCCACGCACGTCGCCGTCGCGATCCGCTACGAGGCGGGGAAGTCCGCGCCGCGCGTCGTCGCCAAGGGCGCGGACCACCTGGCCGCGCGCATCCGGGAGAAGGCCGAGGAGGCCCGGGTGCCGATGGTCCGCGACGTCCAGCTCGCCCGCGCGCTCCACAAGGTGTGCGACGTCGGGCAGGAGGTCCCGGTCGAGCTCTACATGGCCGTCGCCCGCGTCCTCGCGTTCGTCATGGCCCTCGCGCGCCGTGGGGCCGCGGTCTCCTCCGTGCCGCACCGGTTGGGCCGCCCGGCGATCGCGCCGGGGGAGTGGCCGGCGGACGAGGACACCACGGGAGCCGACGAGGCACGCACCGCGTGAGGCGGGACGCGCCGACCACCGACCCGCGCTGCCGACGACGCGACGTGCATAGGGAGTCGCGGCAGCACCTGCCACCGCTCCGGACCGGGAAGGACCAGGGTTCCGCGTGAAGAACCGCTCCCTCGCCATGATCGCCGTCCCCCTCGGCGTCGTCGGCATCGTCCTGCTGCTCGTCGTGCCGATCCCGGCCGGGCTGCTCGACGTGCTCATCATCGTCAACATCCTGCTGTCGCTCGTGATCCTGCTGACGTCGATGTTCGTCACCAAGCCGCTCGACTTCTCGGTCTTCCCGTCGTTGCTGCTCGTCGCGACGCTCTTCCGTCTGGGACTCAACGTCGCCTCGACCCGCCTCGTGCTGGGTGACGGGTACGCGGGCGAGGTCATCAGCGCGTTCGGCCACGTCGTGGTCAACGGGAACCTGGTCATCGGCATGGTCGTGTTCCTGATCCTGGTGGTCATCCAGTTCCTCGTGATCACCAAGGGAGCCGAGCGCGTCGCCGAGGTCGGGGCACGCTTCACGCTCGACGCCATGCCGGGCAAGCAGATGGCGATCGACGCGGACCTCAACGCAGGCCTCATCTCGGAGACCGACGCCCGTGCGCGGCGCGCCGAGGTCTCCGCGGAGGCGGACTTCTACGGTGCGATGGACGGTGCCTCGAAGTTCGTCAAGGGGGACGCCATCGCGGGCGTCGTCATCACGATCATCAACCTGGTCGGCGGCATCGTCATCGGCGTCGTCATGCACGGCATGCCGGTCGGGGAGTCGGTCGACACCTACTCGATCCTGACGATCGGCGACGGCCTGGTGACCCAGGTCCCGGCGCTGCTCATGGCCGTCGCGACCGGCATGATCGTGACGCGTTCCAACTCGGGCGAGGGGGACGTCGGCTCGCAGGCGTCGAGCCAGCTCGTCCAGTCCCGCCAGGCCGTCGCGATCGCCGGTGTCGCGTCGTTCGCGATGGCCTTCATCGAGGGTATGCCCAAGCTGCCGTTCATCGTGCTCGGGATCGGGCTCCTCGTCGCGGCGCAGCAGATCAAGGCGCGTCAGGAGCGGGTCGAGGTCGCACGGGCCGCGGCCGAGCAGCTCGAGAAGGGCGCGGCCGCGTCGTCGGACGGTACCGAGAACCTCATCGAGCAGATGCGCGTGCACGCCCTGGAGATCCTGCTGGCCCCCGACCTCGTCGACCTCGTCACCGGGGCGCACGACGACCTGCTGGGGCGCGTGCGCGCCCTGCGGCGCAAGATCGCGATGGACCTGGGCGTCGTCGTGCCTCCCGTGCGCACCCGCGACTCGATCGAGCTCGTCGCGTCGACCTACGCCGTGCGGATCGCCGGCGTCGAGGCGGGCCGGGGCCAGGCGCCGTCGGGCAAGGTCCTCGCGCTGGGCGACAACCTGGCGTCCTTGCCCGGGCAGGTCACCGTGGACCCGGTGTTCGGCATGGAGGGCAAGTGGGTGCCCGTCGAGATGCGGCACAGCGCGGAGATGGCGGGGGCCACGGTCGTCGACCGCGTCTCGGTCCTCGTCACCCACCTGTCCGCGATCATCTCGGCCAACGCGGCCAGGCTGCTCTCGCGCGAGGACGTCCGCGTGCTGACCGACGAGGTCAAGCGAACCAACCCCTCGGCGGTCGACGAGCTCACGCCGACCCTGCTGTCGCTCGCCGAGATCCAGCGCGTGCTCCAGGGGCTGCTCGAGGAGCGCGTGGCGATCAACGACCTGCCCCGCATCTACGAGGGGCTCGCGCTCGCGGCCAGGCGCTCCACGGACCCCGAGCACCTCGTCGAGTCGGCGCGGTCCGTGCTCGGTCCCGCGATCCCGGCACGGCACACGGTCGACGGCACGATCCGTGTCGTGACGATCGCGCCCGTGCTCGAGCAGGCCATGCTCGCCGGGCGGCAGCCGGGCGGGGAGCACGGGACGGTCATCGTCGTGGACCCGGCGCGCCTCGACGCGTTCCGCACCTCGGTCGCGGACGTGGTCGAGGCCGCCCGGGGCGTCGGCCACGACGTCGTCCTGGTCTGCGCGCCGTCCCTGCGCCCGGCGGTCCGTCGCCTGGTCGCCACGCAGCTGCCCGACCTGGCCGTGCTCTCCTACACGGAGGTCACCTCGGGGAACGCGCTCATCGAGACGGTCGGGGTGGTGAACGATGCCCCGGCGATTGCTGCTCGCGGGTGACACCCTGGAGGCCATCCTCGACCAGGCCCGGCGGGAGCACGGACCCGACGTGCGGATCGTGTCGGCCGAGCGGATCATCACGGGCGGCATCAAGGGACTCTTCGGCAGGCAGCACTACGAGGCCGTGGTCGAGGTCGCGTCCTCGCCCACGCTCCGGGTCACCGACCACCCCGTGAGGTTCCCGGCGGCGCGCCGGGCAGGGATCGCCGCCCTGCTCGACGACGCCGACGGCGCCGACCGGCTCGAGCCGTCGAGGACGGAGGACGTCGAGATGTCGACCGGGGGCGACGGCTTCGCCGCGATGCTGGACGAGCTGATCGCCGAGACCGCTCTCCCCGAGCCCGCCCGGGGTCCGCGGGGCGACGGACCGTCGACCGCCCCGGGGGACCTCGTCGCGCTCGTCGGCCTGGGAGACGACGCCGTGGCCGTCGCGCACGCGATGCACGCTCGTCTCGGCCTCCTCACCGGAGCGGCGGGCCAGGCGCGTGACGTCGACGCCCCCCGGGTCGTCGACCGGCGCAGCGCGACCGAGGCGAGGGCCCGCGGCGTGCACGCGGGGACGTCGACCGCGGTCGCCGTCGGCCTCACGGCCGACCTCGCCGACGGGCTCCGGACGCTCGACGACCTCGCACCGGAGCAGGTGTGGGTCGTGGTCGACGCCGCACGCAAGCACGCGGACACCGCTGCCTGGGTCGACGGCCTGCGCGGGGTCGTGCACGTGCACGCCATGGTGGTCGTGGGACGGGCGCTCACCAGGACCCCGGAGACCGTCCAGCTCCTCGGGCTGCCCGAAGGATGGGAAGCGGGCTGACGGACGCCCCGCGCGCATAGGTGCCCCGGAAGGTCAGGACGACATTCACGAACGTCAGGAGGACGTCGATGCTGGTGCTGGGGCGCAAGGTGGGCGAACGGATCCTCGTGGGCGAGGACATCGTCCTGACGGTGGTCTCCGCAGGACGCGACGGAGTGCGGATCGGGATCGAGGCGCCGCGCGACGTGCGGATCCACCGGGCGGAGATCATCGACCAGGTGGCCGAGGGCAACCGCGCCGCCGTCGCGACCGGTGCGACCGCCGACGAGGTGCGTGCCCTGCTCGCACTGCGCCCGGCGCCCTGAGCCCTCGACACCGTGCCGCAGCACCCGGGGCCCTGGGACCGTCGGCTGCGGCGCGGGAGCGCACCGCTGCGGCCGCACCGTCCGGGCGTCCGTGCGCGCTAGACGCGCGGGACCGAGCTCGCTCGGCCGTGCCGGCGCTCGCTGACGCCCCGGCGCCGACCGCGCGACCTGTCCGACCGTTCGTGGCGGTGACCGTTGCCACGGTCGTCGTCGCCCCGTCCCTGGCCGTGCTCCTCACCGCGCCCCTGCCGGTCGCCGTGCCGTTCGTCGTCGTCCCGGTCGTCGTCGTCCTCGTCGTCTCGCTCGTGCCACTCTCCGCGCCCGAGCTCGTCGTGGTCGCGCCAGCCGCTGCCGCCGTCGTGCCGGCCGCCCTCCTGGGGGGCCCGCGAGCCACCCGTCCCGGAGCCCGTCCCGATGCCCGAGCCCGGGCCGGGGACGGGGACAGCAGGCGCCACGGGGGGCTGCGGGACCGTCGGAGCCGGAACCTCCTGCACCACGGGAGCGGGCGCCGTGGGGGAGACGACGGGGACCGGTACGACGGCGTCGGGGTCCTTGTCCCGCCCGTTGCCGACGAGGTTGTCCCACAGGCCGACGATGGGCATCGTGAGCCGGTCGACGAACGACACGTTCGACGTACCGGTCTCGCCCGCGGGGCGCTCCTCGGCGGGCGCCACCGCCGCGCCGACCACGATCGTCACGGTCGACAGCAGCGCTGCGGCACTCCACCTCAGCGATCTCCGGGGGGACATGCCGTGGCCCAGGACGGTGCCGGCCTGCCGACGGGCGTGCCGAGGCGTGCCGGCACGCCCGGTCGGTCGGTGGGCGACGCGCCCGACCGGGACCAGGGAGGGCGCCACGGTGGTCGATCCGACGGCGACGACGGCCGTCCGAGGGCTCACGGCGGGTGGGACGGCGACCGCCGCCGTCTCGCGCACCGCGAGCAGGTGCGCGCGCTGGGCTGCGAGACGCTGGCGGTACGGTGCCACGGCGACGGTCCCCTCGGCGGCCGACCGGCGCACGGCCAGTGCCGACTCCGCGCGCACGGTGGCCACCCAGCTCCGGGGGTCGATGCTCCGGCGACCCGCCGCGACGTCGCGGAGCAACGCCTGCTGGGTCCTCGTCACCGCGTCGAGCGCCGCCGAGCGGTCGTCGGGAGCGACGAGGCACGCCCGGACGACGCGTCGCGCCTCGCGCGCGAGCTCGCCGGCGCGAGAGGCCCAGAACTCCGCGAGCGCCTGCTCACGGGCGCCGGGGGGCAGGTCCGCGAGGCCGGACAGGGCACCGACCCCGACCGGGCCGTGCGCAGGACGTGCGTCAGACATTCGACGTTCTCCCCTGCCTGCGGGTGCGCAGGCTGGTACGGCCGTCGCCACGGTGGTGGTGCGGCAGAGCAAGGGCACGACGGCGCGAGGTCCTCGCACCGACGACCGACATGGCCGAGCCCTGCGCGGAGGAGTCCGGTCGGGAGATCGCGCTCACGCCGTCTCCAGCAGGTCGGCACCGATGCCCATCGCCCGCAGCCGAGCGGCGGCGAGCTCGCGGACACGGTCGATGTGCGCCACCGTGCTCCGGCGGGGAAGACCCAGCGTCCGGGAGATCCACACGACCGTGTCCTGACCCGGGAGGGGGCCGCCGCCGTCGTACGCCTCGGCCATCCACAGGGCCGCGACCTTGCCACGCGTCGGGTGCTCGGCCCGCGCCGCGTCGACGACGGAGCGCACCAGGGTGGGGGCCTCGACGGGGTGCAGCACGCAGTCGAGCTCGTCCTGGACGAGGCCGGAGGAGTCGAGGGCCTCGTCGAAGGACAGCGCGCTGGACAGCACGACCTCGTCGGCCTCGGTGACGACCATCCCCTGCCGCACGACGTCGGAACGGTGTGCGGCGAGCCGGTCGTTGGTCGCCTGCACGGCCTCCTGCACGGTGGGCACCGTGCCGCGCAGGGCCGCGAGCTCGGCGCGCGTGCGAGCGAGCTCGCGTCGGCGACGCTGGGCGGCGACCATGCCCGACGCGGGCGCCGTCGCGTGGTCCACGAACGAGCGCACCCTGGGGCGCGCGGTGTAGACGACGATCGCCAGGAACGAGCGCATGGTGGCCAGGTACGTCGGGTCCTGCCGCGACCTCTCGAGCATCTCCCAGACGGTCTCCGTGACGATCGCCTCGACGTCCTCGAGGTGCTGGGCGGCCTGCACCGAGTTCGTGCGGCACAGCCGGGCGGCGATGCGTCGCCAGTGGTCGCTGTGGCCCGCGATGAAGGCGGACACCTCCGTGCGGTAGCGGGCGTCGTCGTCGAGCACGACGATGCGCGCGACCTCCGCGCGGACCGCGTCGGCGGGCGCGTCGTGGTCGTCGTCGAAGAGCGGCTCCTCCGCGACACGCAGGGAGCGCGCTTCACGTGCCCGGTCCGGGCACGTGCCGGATGGGGGCCGCACGTTCATGCCCTCAGCATGCGGCCGCTTCGCACTACTTTCACGTCTGAACACGGTTTTCACACCGGAGTTCACCCTCGCGGCTGCTATACGTGGTGCCATGCTGGGAGTTGCCGCAGCCCGAGCCCGGGAATTCACCCGGACGGGCGGCGGTTCGTGTCGTTCGCCCCTTCTGCACCGGCACCGGTGATGGATACACTTCCGCGTCGGCGATCGCTCGCCGACCTGGGCGCGGACACGCAGACGAGCAGGAGGTGGAGCATGGGCGGCAGGACCTGCGCACCGTCCTCGGCGACGAGGCGCACGCCGTGCGACGCCCCGTCGGGGACGCTCTTCTCCGGTCGGACCGGGCTCCGTGCCGCGGGCCGTCGACGGCGCGCCCAGGCGATGCCGCGATGACGAACCCGGCCCCGTGGGACGACACCACCTGGGCGGCGTGGGCCGTCGGGCTCGTCGAGCCCCTGATCGATCCCTACGACCGCGTCGCCGATCTCGAGGCGATGCGGGAGCAGGCCCGGGGGCATCGGCTGCGGGCCGTGACCCTCCTCGCGGGGACCCTCACCGACCTCCTCGACTCCCTGCCCGACGAGGACCCCTGGCGCCACGTGGACCCCGCGACGTTCGGGACCTACCGCGACGGGCTGGACCTCGTCCCGACCGAGGCCACCGAGATCCGGGAGGACATCGGCCTCGCTGCGCTCGCCCGCCCGCTGGGCCGCGAGGGCGCACAGATCATGAGCGACGCCGAGCACGGCTGGGAGAACGCCGCGCACCGGGCCAGCGAGCTCGACGACCCCGTCCCCGTGCTCGCCCGCATCGTCTCCTGGGCGTCCTGGCGCCGCCGCGTCTACGTCGGTGAGGACACGTATCCCGTCCTGGTCGTCTTCTCGTGGCTGCGTCGTGCGGCCCTGGTCGCGTCGGGCCAGCAGATCGACGACGCGGAGTCGCACGAGCGGACGAGGGCCTCGGCCAGGATCGTCGACGACCTCGTCTGACGCGCGACGAGACGGTCGGCGTGCGACGTCACCACCGTTCGTGCCGGGCCGATGCCGGGTCGACGTGGTCGGCCACGATGAGCCCCAGGTCGATCCCCTTGGCGAGCGCGTCCTCCCGGCGGCGCACCCCCAGCTTGCGGTAGACGGAACGGAGCTGGCTCTTGACGGTGTTGACCGAGACGGTCAGGCTCAGCGAGATCTCGACGGCGGTCGCGTGCCGCCGCAGGCTGTCGAGCACCACGATCTCGCGGTCCGTCAGCGCCTGCGGGAAGCCCACCATCGCGGCGAACCTCTCGGGGACCGGCCCGGCTGCCGCCAGGACCCGCTGCGCCGTCCTGTCCTTGCTGCGTGCAGCCAGCTCGACGAGCGCGAGGAGCTCGCGCCGCGGGGGGAGCGTGAGGGCGAACAGCAGCTGGCGATCGTCGGCGACGGCCGCGAACTTGCCCAGCGCGTCGCACGCGTGCGACTCGTCGGGGCCGTTGACGAGCGCCGCAGCGAGGAGCAGCGAGTGCGAGACCCGCAGTCGCGGCGACGCGTCGACCGCCGGGGTGTGCTCGACCAGGACGTCCCGGGCGACCTGCCAGGACTCGGTGAGCAGCGCAAGGTGGGCGCGCAGGAGTGGGGCGCTCGCGGACGACGGCGACGCGCCTCGCAGGGTCGCGTGGACCGCTCCCAGCCGACCGCGTGCAAGGTCGAGCAGGCCGGCGGCGTAGCCGAGCTGGTCCGTGTCCCGGACGGAGATCCGCTGCCGCCCCCGCTCGGACTCGATGAACCGGCGCAGCCGCTCGGCCCCCAGCGCCGGCTCGAACGTCAGGAGGTCGACCGAGGCCTGCGCCAGCGCGAACTGCGGTCGTGACTCGAGCGTCGACAGGAAGGGGCGCATGGCGTCCAGGTGGATCTGCGCGCCACGCGCGTCGAACCGCTCGATGCGCACGAGGGCGTGCGCCAGGTGATAGAGGTCCTGGCTGCGCCGCGGGGAGGTCCGGTCGCGCAGGGACGCCTCGACGGCAGCGAGGTCCCGGCGCGCCTCGGGCATGTTGCCGTGCACGGCGTGGGCGAGCGCGCGCAGCGGCAGACCGTGCAGCGTCGGCGGCTCGCCGGCCGGGTCTCCCAGGGGTTCACCGAGGTCCTCGAGGATCGCGAGGGACTCGTTCTCGGCC
Organism: Oerskovia sp. NPDC057915; assembly: GCF_042887685.1. Lineage (NCBI taxonomy): Bacteria > Bacillati > Actinomycetota > Actinomycetes > Micrococcales > Cellulomonadaceae > Oerskovia > Oerskovia sp. NPDC057915. The sequence continues at coordinate 37,845 of NZ_JBHVOS010000011.1, forward strand.
CCGCCGCGGAGCAACGACCGTGCGATCTCGGCGCGCAACCCCGGCAGGTCGCGTGCCATGGAGCGACGTTCGGTGACCCGGAGCTCGGTCAGCATGCGGCCCGCGCGACGCGCCGGGTAGAGCGCGCGCTCGGCCGACCCCGTCGACCGCAGCGCGAGGCTCTCGAGGACCTCGAGCACCACGCGTTCGCTCGGGGTCGCAGGGCGCGGCGCGACACGCAGCCCTGCGAGCGCAGCGTGGTAGAGCTCGATCGCCTCGTCCCGCCCGCCGGGGAGGGCGTCGTAGTGGCGGGCGAGCGCGCCGGCGAGCAGGGGCCAGGGGCGCAGCTCGGCGACCGGGACCGCCCGCAGGACGTCGAGGTTCGCGATCGTGCGCTCCTCGAAGACCTGGGTCCAGTAGCGGGACACCGCGGCCGAGGCGATCGAGAGGTCGCCCGCCGTGACCGCGTGCCGAACGGCCTCGACCGGGTAGCCGTGCTGGAGGTACCACCGAGCCGTCGCCGCCTCGACCACGCGGGACCCTTCAGGGTCCTCGAGCCGGAACGTCTCCCGGAGGAGGGACCGCACGACGGGGAAGAGCGCGAAGACGAGGCCCGTCGGTCGCCGTTCCCACGTGCCGAGGCCGCGCGCCTCGAGGTCCGACAGGAGCTCGGGAGCGTCCGGGTCGAGCGTGAGGGCCACCGCGAGGTCTCCGGTCAGGATCTGCGGGACGACGCACCGCGCGAGGAACAGCTCGAGCCGGTCCCGCGTGGGGCCCTGGAGCTGCTTGTCGACCGCTGCCCGGAGCAGCTCGGCCGCGACCTGCACGTGGGCCGGGGTGCCGTGCGAGCCCGCCAGCTCGGCGGCGAGCATCGCGACCCGCAGGTAGAGGGGCTGACCGCCCGTGCTCACGTGGGTCTGCTCCGGGTCGAGGTCCGCCCCGACCTGGCGCAGCATCCGTGCGGTCTCGTCGAGGGTGAGCGGGAGCTGGTCGGCGGTGATCACCGTGCGGCGCATCTCGAGGCCGACGACGGGGGCCTCGAGCATCGAGCTCGTGGTCGTCGCGAGCGCGACCGACAGGTTCGGGCAGGCGCGCAGCAGTGCGAGGACGTCCTCGTGGACCTCGTCGTCGCGGACGTTCTGGTAGTCGTCGACGACGACGAGGACCTCTCCCCGGACCGTGACGAGCGCCTCGGCCAGCCGCGCGGTCAGGGCGCTCGTCGACAGCTCGTCGAGGCCGATCGTCGTCTCCGAGCGCAGCAGCCCCGTCTGGGTGGCCCGACGAGCGACGGTGCGCCAGAGCTCGGTCCGGGTCGTGCCGGGGGCCGTCGCGATCCAGACCCCCTCGGCCCCCCGCCGTCGAGCCCACTCCGCCAGGAGCGAGGTCTTCCCGCCGCCCGACGGGCCACGGACGACACGCAGGGCCGCGTCGGCGTCGAGCCGGTCGACGAGCCGCTCCCGCACGAGCTCGAGGTGGGGTGCTCGCGGAGCGCCGTGCAGTCTGCCGGGGGTCGTGCTCACTACCGGCATCCCGCCTCCCGCCCTCTCCTGGTGAGGTGCCCGGGCAGCCTGCCGTCGGCTGCGTCGCCTCTGGCACTGGAGCCGGCACCGCGCCGCTCTCCGGAGTGCCACTTTAGGTGACGGGGAGAGATTTCGCGGGCTAGGTGGTGCACGACACCCCGGGCCCCGGTGTGCGGGGACCCGCCGGGAACGACGGTCGGCAGGCGGGACCAGGGCGCGGTCAGCCGCGGGGGAGCGGCCCTCCCTGCTGGTCCACGAGCGGGAGCAGCCGCTCCAGGACGTCTCCCGTGCGCAGCCCGTCGTGCTCGAACTCGTTCGTGACGAGCGCCTGCACGTTCCCCACCCTGGACGCGGTGTCGAGCGAGAGGTGGGCGTCGACGAACATGTCGTCGTAGTAGACCGCGGCGGCGACGGGGACCTCGTTGGCGGCGAGCGCGTCGAGGTCGTACAGCTCGGTCCAGTCCTCGCGGCGAGCCAGCTCCTCGGCCGCGCCGCGGAAGGCGCGCAGACCCGCGATCTCCTCGAACATCCAGGGGTAGATCATCTCGCCCGTGAAGAGCAGCGGTCGGGCTCCGGGGTCGAACTCCGGGTGCTCGGCGCGCACGCGCTCTGCCGCCCAGCCCGTGGCCCCGTGGCCCGAGGCGTAGATCGACTCGTGCAGCACCGCGTACAGCGGGTTCGTCCGGTACGAGGTCAGGTCCCTGACCTCGCTGAGGAACGTGTCGCTCAGGTCGCCGTCGCCGTGGTCGAACGCTTCGTCCAGCAGCCAGTGGACGCGCTCGAAGCCCGGCTTCATGCCGAAGTCCGTCCCGAGCGTCTGGAGCCGGCGCACGGAGAGCGTGTCGCCGTCGGGCAGCGTGACGTCTCCCGCCGCGATCCTGTCCGCGATGCGCGCGAGGAGCGCGACGTCGTCGGGGAAGCGCGACGCGAAGCGGGCGTTCTTGGCGGCGGTGCGCGGGTACGTGCGGCGGTAGACCTCGGCGGCGTCGGCCTCGAGCCCGGCGAGCCCGCCCGTCACGTAGCACGCCGCGAGCCCCTCGGGGGCGCGCGAGAGGTACGTGAGCGTGAGGAAGCCGCCGTAGCTCTGGCCGAGGGACTCCCAGCGCCGACCGCCGAACAGGGTGCGGCGCAGGTGCTCGGCATCGGCGACGATCGAGTCGGCCCGGAAGTGCGAGAGGTGCTCGGCCTGCGCGGCGGCGTCGCCGAGGCCCGCGAGCGAGCGCCCGCGCACGGCCGAGCTGCGGCCCGTGCCGCGCTGGTCGAGCAGGATCACCCGGTGGGTCGCGAGCATCGTGCCGACCCAGCCCTCGGGCCCGGTCGGGCGCGGGCCCTTGCCGCCCGGGCCGCCCTGGAGGAACACGAGCAACGGCAGGTCCTCGCGCGCCCGCACCGGGTCGACGAGCTCGCGCGCGAAGATCGTGATCCGGCGCGAGTCCCGCTCGTCGAACCAGTCGAGGGGGACCTCGACCTCGTGGTCGGTCACGTGCATCCCGGGGACGGTGTAGCTCACGGAGGTCATGGCGACGAGCCTATCCACTGCTCACCCCAGACGTGCCAGGACCAGCGTGACCTCGAGGTCACGCCGGTCCTGACATGCCGGAGCCGGCGTGACCCGAGGTCACGCCGGCTCCGGAGGAGGTGAGAAGGACTACTTCTCGACGTCCTCGTCGACCCAGTCGAGGGTCTTGCTCACGGCCTTCTTCCAGTTGCGGTAGAGGCGCTCGCGCTCGCCCTCGTCCATGGACGGGCTCCAGCGCTTGTCCTCGGCCCAGTTGGCGATGACGTCCTGCTCGCCCTGCCAGAACCCGACCGCGATGCCCGCGGCGTACGCGGCACCGAGCGCCGTCGTCTCCGCGACCTTGGGTCGCACGACGTCCACGCCGAGCTGGTCCGCCTGGAACTGCATGAGCAGCTCGTTCTGGACCATGCCGCCGTCGACGCGCAGCTCGGTGAGGTCGACGCCCGAGTCCGCGTTCATGGCGTCCAGGACCTCGCGGGTCTGGAACGCGACGGCCTCGAGCGCGGCGCGCGCGATGTGGTTCTTGTTGACGTAGCGCGTGAGGCCCACGAGGGCGCCACGGGCGTCGGAGCGCCAGTGCGGCGCGAACAGGCCCGAGAACGCGGGCACGAAGTACGCGCCACCGTTGTCGTCGACCTTGCGGGCGAGCCACTCGACGTCGGGCGCGTCCGAGAACATGCCCAGGTTGTCGCGCAGCCACTGGATGAGCGACCCGGTGACGGCGATCGAGCCCTCGAGCGCGTAGCGGGCCGGCTGGTCGCCGATCTTGTAGCAGACGGTCGTGAGCAGGCCGTTCTCGCTCATGACCTTCTCGGTGCCCGTGTTGAGGAGCATGAAGTTGCCCGTGCCGTACGTGTTCTTGGCCTGCCCGACCTCGAAGCACGCCTGGCCGAACGTCGCGGCCTGCTGGTCGCCCAGGATGCCCGCGATCGGGACGCCCGGGAGGAGCCCGCCGGGGCGCCCGTTCCCGTAGACCTCGGAGGACGACTTGATCTCCGGCAGCATCGAGAGGGGGATGCCCATGTCGGCCGCGATGTCCTCGCGCCAGCTCAGGGTGTCGAGGTCCATGAGCATGGTGCGCGACGCGTTGGTCACGTCGGTGACGTGCACGCCGCCGTCGACGCCGCCCGTCATGTTCCACAGGACCCAGGTGTCGGTGTTGCCGAAGACGAGGTCGCCGGCGTCGGCGGCCTCGCGGGCACCCTCGACGTTGTCGAGGATCCACTTGACCTTGGGGCCGGAGAAGTACGTCGCGAGCGGGAGGCCCACGATCGCCTTGTACTTCTCGGGTCCTGCGTCGCCGCCGAGCTCGTCGACGATCTTCTGCGTGCGGGTGTCCTGCCAGACGATCGCGTTGTAGACGGGCTTGCCCGTCCTGCGGTTCCACACGACGGCGGTCTCGCGCTGGTTGGTGATGCCGACCGCGGCGATGTCGGTGTACGTGACGTTGGCGCGGGTCAGGGCCAGGCCGACGGCTTCGCGGACGTTGTTCCAGATCTGCTCGGGGTTGTGCTCGACCCAGCCGGCCCGCGGGAAGATCTGGTCGTGCTCGAGCTGGCCGGAGGAGACGATCTCCCCGGAGTGGTTGAAGACGATGGCCCGGGAGCTGGTGGTTCCCTGGTCGATGGCGAGAACGTAGTCGGCCATGGTGTGTCAGTCCTTCACGTCGGTGTGGTTGAGCGGTTGTCGCGCGGTACGCGACCGAGCATCGGGGCCGCGGGGCGTCACGTGGGGTGGTGCCCGACGGCGGGTGGTCGCGTGACCGGGGCGGGTCGCCCCCGCCCCGGTCACGCGGGGAGGAGCAGGGGATCAGCCCCAGGCTGCCCCGAGGAGGCCGGCGAGCACGCCGCCGACGAGCGGACCTGCGACGGGGACCCACGAGTAGCCCCAGTCGCTCGACCCCTTGCCCTTGATGGGCAGCAGGGCGTGGGCGATGCGCGGGCCGAGGTCACGAGCAGGGTTGATGGCGTACCCGGTAGGACCACCGAGGGACGCACCGATACCGACCACGACGAGCGCGACGGCGAGCGGGCCGAGCCCGGACGGGGTGTTGCCCGACGCGACGACGAAGAACACGAGCACGAACGTCGCGATGACCTCGGTGACGAAGTTCCAGCCGTACGAGCGGAGCTCGGGGCCGGTCGAGAACACGGCGAGCTTGGTGGCGGCGGGCGCCTCCTCGTCGAAGTGCTTCTTGTACGCGAGGAACGCGAGCACGGCACCGAGGATCGCACCGATCATCTGCGCGCCGAAGTAGATGAACATGTTGCTCACGGTCGGCTCGATCGTCGCGGTGACCATCCCCTCGGGCCCTGTGGCCGAGAAGAAGGGGCGGTCCGCGGTGAACAGTCCGATGGTCACGGCCGGGTTGAGGTGCGCCCCGGACTTGTACGCGACGTAGACGCCGGTGAAGACGGCGAGGCCCCATCCGAAGTTGATGAGGAGCCAGCCGCCGTTGAAGCCCTTGGTCTTGGGGAGGATCACGTTGGCTACGACGCCGGCACCCAGCAGGATCAGGGTCGCGGTGCCGAGTATCTCGGACCAGAAGGCGTTGAGGATGAGTGTGTCCATCAGATTCTCTCTTTCTTGGTGGACTTCGTTGTCGCAACCACCCCGACGCATCCGTGCGTCGGGGCCCCGGCGTGCGTCGCGGTGCGCGCATCCGTGAGGTTGAGGGGTGCCGGTCCGGCCCCGCCTCGCGCGAGTCGAGGCGGGCCGGGGGCCGGGCTATGAAGTTGTTCTCGGGGGAGCCTGTGCGGCTCCCGGTGGGCCGGGTGGGTGAGTCGGGTTCGTCAGGATCCGGAGAGGGGCTTGAGCGGGGCGACGTCGTCGGCGGCGAGGCGCGTGCGCTCGGCCGTGGCGTCGTCGGGCTCCTGCTCCGCGGACTCCTCGGCCGCGGCGCGCGCGGTGTAGGACGCGATCTCCGCGGCCTTGCGCTCGTCGTCCCAGCCGAGGAGCGGCGCCGCGATGTCGGCGATCTCCGGGAGGGCGCCGAGCCCGCGGTCGAGCACCTCGTAGTTCAGACGCGTGCGGTGCAGCAGCAGGTCCTCGAGGTGCAGGGCGCCCTCGTGGGTCACGCCGTAGCTGATCTCGGCCCGCAGGTAGGCGGGCGCGTGCTCCAGCGGCCTGGCGAGCGTGGGGTCGGCCTCGCACAGAGCGACGATGTCGCGCAGGTTGGAGCCGTAGCGGTGCAGCAGGTGGTCGACCATCTGCGGCGTCCAGCCGAACTTCGAGGCCCACGGGCGGGCCTGGCGGCGGACCGCGTCGAGCCCGACGGCGCCGACGAGCGGGATCTTGTCCGTGATCGAGGGCAGCGCCGCGGAGCGCTGGCCGATCGCGAAGTCGACCGCGTCCTTGGCCATGACCCGGTAGGTCGTGAGCTTGCCGCCCGCGATGACCGTGAGGCCGGGGGTCGGGGAGGCCGTGGTGTGCTCGCGCGAGACCTTGGCCGAGCTCGTGCCCTCCTTGGTCCCGGGCTGGAGCAGCGGGCGCAGGCCGGCGTAGGTGCCGATGATGTCGTCGCGCGTGAGGGGCTGGGCGAGGACGGCGTTGGCGTGCTCGAGGATGTAGTCGATGTCGGCGGCCGTCGCGACGGGGTGCGTGAGCTCCTGCTCCCAGGGCGTGTCGGTCGTGCCGATGACCCAGTAGCGGGACCACGGGATGATGAACAGGACGGACTTCTCGGTCTGCAGGATCAGGCCGACCTGGCCCTTGATGCGCTCGCGCGGGACGACGATGTGGACGCCCTTGGAGGCCAGGACGCGCAGCCCGCCGTCGGTCCCGGCGAGGGCCTCGGTGTCCTCGGTCCACACGCCCGTCGCGTTGATGACGGCGCGGGCGCGGACGGTGATGCGTCGGCCCGTCTCGAGGTCCTCGAGGATCGCGCCGTTGACCGCGCCGGTCGAGCCCTTGGTCAGCTCGACGACCTGGGTGCGGGAGGCGGCGTGCGCGCCGTAGGAGGTCGCGGTGCGGACGAGCGTCGAGACCAGGCGGGCGTCGTCGACCGAGGCGTCCCAGTACTGGACGGCGCCGATCGCCGCGTCGTGCGCGAGGTCGGGGAACTTGCGCTCCATCTGCTTGCGCGAGAGGTGGCGGTGCAGCGGCAGGGCCCGCTTGCCCGGGGCCATGCTCGCGAGCGTGTCGTACAGCGCGATGCCGGCGCCGACGTAGGCACGCTCCCACACGCGGTGCTCGAGGGGGTAGAGGAAGGGGACCGGGCGCACGAGGTGCGGCGCGAGGTCCTTGATGAGGAGGTCGCGCTCTGTCAGGGCCTCGTGGACGAGGTGGAAGTCGAGCATCTGGAGGTAGCGCAGACCACCGTGGACGAGCTTGCTCGAGCGGCTCGACGTGCCGGACGCCCAGTCCTGTCCCTCGACGATCGCGGTCGAGAGTCCGCGTGTCACGGCGTCGAGGGCGATGCCTGCCCCGGTCACGCCGCCGCCGATCACGAGGACGTCGAGCTCCTGGTCCGCGCTCGTGCTCGCCTCGAGCGCGCTGAGCGCCCGCTGGCGAGACTCTGCGGTGAGTCTGCTGGAAGTCATCCGATGGCCTTCTCTCGTCGTCGATCTGGTCGTCACCGGCGGGGTCCCGTGAAGGAGTCCCTCCTGTGACGTTCCCACGGCTCCGCGTCCCGCGCTAGCGGTACGAGGCGGGACCCAGGAGGGCACCGTGCCGCGGCACAGCGCTGTCGGAACGGGGCTGCACGTATTAACGTCAACATGTCAGGAACGAACGCGCAAGCGCAGTGCACAAACGTGCAGCATGAGCACCACCAGCGGCAGGAGCCCAGCAGATGGCCGATCGGGAGCAGGACGTCCTCCGGGCGGCCTCGATGTACTACCTCCAGGACATGAAGATGGAGGCGATCGCCAAGCACCTGCGCACCTCGCGCTCGACCGTCTCCCGCTTGGTCAAGAGAGCCCGTGAGACGGGTCTGGTGGAGATCACGCTCCGGCCCACGCAGAGCCGCGCCCCCGGTCTCGGGGCGCACATCTCCGCCACCTACGGCATCGACGCCTACGTCGTACCGGTCCCGGACTCGACGCAGCAGGTCGACCGGCTCGACCAGGTCGCCCTCACGACGGCCCGCCTGCTCGGGTCGTGGTTCGACTCCGACATGATCCTCGGCATCGCGTGGGGCACCACGCTCGCGGCGATCTCACGGCACCTGAGCCGCAAGCCCACGCGGGGGTCCGCCGTCGTGCAGCTCAACGGGGCGGCCAACACCCGGACCTCCGGGGTGCACTACGCGGGCGACCTCATCGCGGGGTTCGGCGAGGCGTTCGACGCCCACGTGCACCATTTCCCAGTGCCCGCGTTCTTCGACTACGCCGAGACCAAGCAGGCGATGTGGCGCGAGCGGTCGGTGCGGCGCGTGCTCGACGTCCAGGGGCGGGCCGACGTCGCGCTGTTCTCCGTGGGCGCAGTGTCGGGCGGGGTGCCGAGCCACGTGTACTCCGCGGGCTACCTGGAGCCCGAGGACATCGCGGTCCTGGAGGACGAGGGCGTGGTCGGCGACGTGTGCACGGTCTTCCTGCGCGCCGACGGCACCTACAAGGACATCGCGCTCAACGAGCGCGCGACGGGCCCCGGGCCCGACGAGCTCAAGCGCATCCCGCAGCGCATCTGCGCGGTCGCGGGGGACAACAAGGTCGCCCCGCTGCGGGCCGCGCTGCGCGCCGGCGTCGTGACGCACCTCGTCGTGGACGAGATCACGGCCTCGCACCTGATCGAGCAGGAGACGGGACGCATCGCCGTCGCCCGGACGCGGCTCGAAGGTATGCAGTCGGGTGCATGAGTACGCATTCGGTCCCGCGCAGGCGTAGATTGTCCGCGTGACGAGCAGCCCCACGCCCACCCTGACGCTCCGCCCCGCCCTCCCGGCCGACGTGCGCGCGATCCGATCCCTCGTCGAGCCCTACGCCGAGGAGCGCATCCTCCTCGCCAAGGAGATGGTCGGCTACTACGAGGCCGTCCAGGAGTTCGTGGTCGCCGACGTCGGCGGACCGGGAGCCCCGAAGGTCGTCGGGTGCGGTGCGCTGCACGTCATGTGGGACGACCTGGCCGAGATCCGCACGCTCGCGGTGGACCGCGCGTGGCTCGGCACCGGGGTGGGCCACCGCCTCGTCGTCGAGCTCCTGGAACGGGCCCGCGCCCTGGGCCTGGCGCGGGTCTTCTGCCTGACGTTCGAGGTCGACTTCTTCCGCGCGCACGGCTTTGAGGCGATCGAGGGCACCCCCGTGTCGCCCGACGTGTACGCCGAGCTCCTGCGCTCGCACGACGACGGGGTGGCCGAGTTCCTCGACCTCGCCCGGGTCAAGCCCAACACCCTCGGCAACACCCGGATGCTGATCACCCTCTGAGCGCCCCTGGCCGGGCGGGCAGGCCCGGGGGCCGCTGCGCGCCGGTCGCACCTGCGGGCGCGTCTCAGGCCGGGAGGCGGTAGACCTCGCCGTCCTGCTCGAGCAGCCCGTCCTCGACCAGGCTCGCGACGCACCGCCCGAGCTGCGCCGCGTCGGGCCACAGCCCCGCGACCACCTCGCGGTGGACCGGCCCGTCCGCCCCTCGCAGCGCGGCCATGACCCGGCCCCGCGCCTGCCGGTCCGTCCCCTCCCAGGCCTGGGTCCGACGTCGGGCGACGTGCTCGTCCGGCGGGCTGCCCGCGGCGCGCCACGCGCACAGGTCCACGACCGGGCACGCCTCGCACCGCGGTGAGCGTGCCGTGCACACGAGCGCACCCAGCTCCATCGACGCCGCGGCCCACAGCGCGGCCTCGGCGTCCTCGGCGGGTGCGACCCGCGTCGCGAGCCGGCGCTCGGCCGCGGTGTACGACGGCGCGGGCAGCGCCGTCCCCGACACCGCTCGCGCCAGGACCCGCCGCACGTTCGTGTCCACGACGACCGCGCGCCGACCGTGCGCGAACGCCGTCACGGCCGCGGCCGTGTACTCCCCGACGCCCGGCAGCGCGAGCAGCGCGTCGGCGTCGAGCGGGACGCGGCCTGCGTGGCGCTCGACGACCGCCCGCGCGCAGTCCTGCAGGCGCAGCGCGCGCCGCGGGTACCCCAGGCGCCCCCAGGCGCGCAGGACGTCGGCCGTCGACGCCGCCGCGAGGTCCGCGGGCTCGGGCCACCGCTCCATCCATGCGCGCCACGCGGGCTCGACCCGGACCACGGGGGTCTGCTGCAGCATGACCTCGCTGACCAGGACGCCCCAGGGGGAGCAGTCGTCGCGACGCCACGGCAGGTCGCGGGCGTTCACGGCGAACCACTGCCCGACGGCGTCGCGCAGGTCCGCGTGCGGGTCCGGGGCCGAGAGGCTCGTCAGGGCTGGGCGCGGGTCGTCCGCGCGAGGGCCGGGCGTCGGACCGGCGGCGGAGAGGGTGGGGGAGAGCGGCATGGTCCGACCATTCTCGCCGACGTGCACCGCCCCGGTCGGCACGGGGACGACGGGGATGCCTCCGCGCGGTGTGGCTGTGCGAGAACCGACGCCACGGCGACGTACCGTTGCCCCAGCGCAGGAAGGGCCCGCGCCGACCGTCGAACGGAGCCGTACGTGAGCACGCCGCAGGGCACCCGGCCACCCACCGGGTCGACCCCGGTCCAGGGGCGACCCTCGCACGGGGCCGCCGCCGCGTCGTCGGGCAGGCCGACGTCCAGGACCCTCCGGGTCCGCCGGGTCATGGCTCTCGTCCTGCTCGCGGTGATCGTCGTCGGCGTCGTGATGCTGGTCAGGGCCGCGATCGCGTTCGGGGCGGGCCTGCTCGCCGACGACCCGCAGGGCAAGGTGGCGCCGCCCGAGCCCCAGGAGGTCGCCGCGACGGGCTACAAGGCCTGCCAGGCCAAGGACGTGACGCTCTGGCTGGCGGCCTCCAAGACCGAGTACGCGGTCGGGGAGAAGCCCACCTTCACCACGACGCTCACGCACGTGGGCCACCGGCCCTGCCTCATCGACGCCTCGTCGGCCGTCCAGGAGATCACGATCACGTCCGGCACCGAGCGCATCTGGTCGTCGGCCGACTGCCCCGCGGGGTCGAAGGACCTGCTCATGGCGCCGGGGGACGTGTGGACCGAGACCGTGACGTGGAACCGGGACCGCTCCGGACCCGAGTGCCCCACCGGTCTGCCCGCGACGCTGCCCGGGACCTACAGCGCGGTCGTCGCGTCCAGCGAGGCGACCGGGATGACCGGCCCGGCCGTACCGTTCACGCTCGTGGCCCCGGCGCCCCCGCCCGAGGCGCCGCCCGCGACCGAGCCGCCCGCAGCGGGCGAGCCGCCGGCGGACGGGACCGAGGCGCCCGCTGAGGGCGCAGAGCCTCCCGCGGAGGGGGCCACCGCACCCGAGGAAGGGGCCACCGCCCCCGAAGGGGACGCGCCGCCCCAGGGGTGACGGACTGCTTGACGAGCAGGCGGCCGCCGGCCGTGGCCGAGCGTCGACGGACGCGGCCGAGAGCCGCGCGGCGAGGGATCGCGCGCCGGGGACTGCCCTGAAGGCTAGACGTACCGCTCGAGGATGCTCGACTCGGCGAGACGCGACAGGCCCTCCCGGACCGCGCGCGCCCGCTGCTCGCCGACGCCGTCCACGGCCATGAGATCGTCGATGCTCGCGGCCAGGAGCTTCTGCAGCCCGCCGAAGTGCGAGACCAGGCGGTCGATGATCGCGCCGGGCAGGCGGGGGACCTTCGACAGGAGCCGGTACCCGTGGGGAGCGACCGCGGCGTCGAGCGCCTCGCCGCCTCCCGGGAGGTCGAGGACCCGCCCGATGAGCGTGAGGTCGAGGAGCTGGGTCGAGTCGAGCGCCCCGAGGGCGTTCTTGACGTCCGCGAGGGAGCGGTCCTTGCGCCCGAGCTCGACGTAGTCGCGGATGACGGACTCGCGGTCCGAGCCGATCCCGCCGATGAGCTCGTCGAGCTGGAGGGCGAGCAGTCGACCGTCCGTGCCGAGCTCGACCACGTAGCCCGCGATCTCCTCGGAGATGCGACCGACCATCTCGAGGCGCTGCACCACGGCGCACACGTCCCGGACGGTGACGAGGTCCTCGATCTCGAGGGCCGAGAGCGTGCCGCTGACCTCGTCGAGGCGGGCGCGGTAGCGCTCGAGCGTCGCGAGAGCCTGGTTGGCGCGCGACAGGATGGTGTCCGAGTCCTCGAGGACGTAGCGCTGGCCGCCCACGTACAGGGCGACGATCCGCATGGACTGGCTCACCGAGATCACGGGGAACCCGCACTGCTTGGCGACGCGCTCGGCCGTACGGTGACGCGTGCCGGACTCGGTCGTCTCGATCGTCGCGTCGGGCAGGAGCTGGACCGCAGCGCGCAGGATGCGGTTGGCGTCCCGGTCGAGGACCACGGCCCCGTCCATCTTGGAGAGCTCGCGCAGGCGGGTCGCGGAGAAGCCGACGTCCAGGACGAAACCGCCCGAGCACATGGTCTCGACGACCTTGTCCAGCCCGAGGACGATCAGTGCGCCCGTCCGGCCGCGCAGGATGCGCTCGAGGCCGTCGCGGAGCTCGGTGCCCGGAGCCACTGCTGCGAGGGTCTCCCGGAGCATGTCGTCAGGGTGCACGGGGGAGTTGGCCACGTGGGCATCCTACGCTGCCGGGCCGCCCCAGGGGCGAGAAGACACCGTTCCTGGGCCGACGAAAGGTCACGATGACGCAACGGTCCTCACTCGTCGAAGCGCGTGCGCTCCTGCTGGGGCGGGAGGTGGCCCCCACGGGCGAGCTCGACGGCCTCGCCGAGGTGCTGCGCGGGCAGCACCGTCATGCCCGCCGGGGGCTTGGGCGAGGAGCCGCGAGGCACCACGGCCCGGGTGAACCCCAGGCGGGCGGCCTCGCCCAGACGCCGGTCCAGGCCCGACACGGGGCGGATGTCGCCCGCTAGCCCGACCTCGCCGATCGCGATGGTCCCGGGCGGCATGACCTGGTCCTCACGGGCCGAGAAGGTCGCGAGGGCGATCGCGAGGTCCGCGGCCGGCTCGGTCACGCGCGCGCCGCCGATCGTCGAGACGTACACGTCCTGGTCGACGAGCCGGACCCCGGCGTGCCGGTGCATCACGGCGAGGATCATCGCGAGCCGGCTCGAGTCGACGCCGCTCGTGGTGCGCCGCGGGTTCGTCAGCGAGCTGGGGACCACGAGCGACTGGATCTCGAGCGCGAGCGGGCGCCGCCCCTCGAGCGTCACGGTGATGAACGTGCCGGGCGCCCCGGCTCCTGCGTGCGACATGAACAGCCCGCTGGGGTCGGCGAGGCCCACGATCCCGGTCTCGGACAGGTCGAAGCAGCCCACCTCGTCGGTCGGGCCGTAGCGGTTCTTGACGGCCCGCACGAGGCGCAGGCGCGAGTGCCGGTCACCCTCGAACTGGCACACGACGTCCACGAGGTGCTCGAGCGTGCGCGGCCCGGCGACCGACCCGTCCTTGGTCACGTGCCCCACGAGGATCACGGGCAGGTCCCGCTCCTTGGCGGCGGCGATCAGCGCGGCGGCGACCTCGCGGACCTGGCTCACGCCTCCCGGGGAGCCGTCGACCTGGGCCGAGGCGATCGTCTGGACCGAGTCGACGACGAGCAGCGCGGGGTCGGTGGCCTCGATGTGCCCCAGCACGGTCGCGAGGTCCGTCTCGGCCGCGAGCAGCAGACCCGGGGCCAGGGCCCCGACGCGCTCGGCCCGCAGCCTCACCTGACCGGCCGACTCCTCGCCCGTGACGTACAGGACGGTGCGGGGACGCGGCGTCGGGCCCGTGGCGTCTCCCGGCGACACGGGCTTGTCGCTCACGCCCGCCGCGACGTTGCTCGCGACCTTGAGCAGCAGCGTCGACTTGCCGACCCCCGGCTCGCCCGCGAGCAGCACCACGGCCCCGGGGACGAGGCCCCCGCCCAGCACGCGGTCGAACTCGGCGACGCCCGTGGGTGTGGCACGTGCGGTCTCGACGTCGATCTCCCCGATGGGACGTGCCGGGTTGCGGGTCGGTGCGACGGCCGCGGTGCGGGGGCCCGCGCTCGCCGCGGCCTCCTCGGTGACGGTGCCCCACTCCTGGCACTCGCCGCAGCGGCCCACCCACTTGGCGGTGGTCCAGCCGCACTCGCTGCACCGGTAGGCGGGCTTGGCCGGGCGCTTGCTCGTGGCTCGCGAGGCGGAGGTCGATGTGGTCACGCGGTCACGCTAGCCGCCGGTACCCACACCCGACCTCACCACGGGGTCGCCGGCCGTGGCCCGTCCGGTCCGCGTCCCGATGGCGCGCCGCGGTGCCCGTGCCCATCATGAAGCCATGCGCAGGCTCCGGAAGGACAGCCCGTGGTGGACCGTCATCACCACCCTCGGCTCGCTCGTGGCGTGCCTGCTCCTCTACTACGGCGTGCCGCTCGGGGACGCCGACCGCGAGTGGATGCAGATCCTGCTGTTCGCGATCGGCTTCGTGGGGCTGTGCTACCTCGTCAGGTTCCAGGTGCGGCGCCAGCTCCGAGCGGGCCGCGAGCCGAGCGTGCGGGTCCAGTCCGTCGTCGGGCTCCTGTCGCCCATCATCGTCTTCTTCTCGATCGCGTACTACCTGCTGGCGATCAACAGCGACACCGAGTTCGTGGGGATCGAGACCCGGACGGACGCGCTGTACTTCACGGTGGTCACGCTCGGGACGGTCGGGTACGGCGATGTCCACCCCGTGGGCCAGGCCGCGCGGGTCATCACGATGGTCCAGATCCTGTTCGACCTCGCGGTGATCGGCGTGCTGGTCGCGGTCGCGACGCAGCGGATGAAGGAGCGCGCGGAGCTGCACCACCCGCACCGGCCCGAGGGGAATTGACCCGCACGGGCCTGCGCGGCCTCCGTCGGGCGGGCGTGCGCGCGCACTAGTCTGGCGCGGTCACAGCGTCGCCACGAGGAGAGTGTCATGAGCCAGCAGACGGGACGTCCGCGTCAGTCGTCCCCGGCAGGTCCGGGGTTGCGGGACAGCCGTCACCACCGGGCTCCGTCGTCGGCCGTCTACGCCCGACGGCGCCTCGTCGCCCTGGTCGTGCTGCTCGCCCTCGTGGGTGGGGTCGTCGCCTTCCTCGCGTTCGTCTGGCCGGGTTTCGCCTCAGGAGGAGGTGCTGAGACGCCTGCCGAGGTCACCGTCACCGCACCGCCCGCGACGCCGACGATCGAACCCGTCGAGCGGACCGCGACGACCGAGCTGGCCAAGGCGATGCCCGCGAGCGTCCTGCAGTTCGCGCTCCGCACCGAGGCCACGACCGAGGCCTTCGCCGACGCGGGCGCGATCGAGGGCCACGAGCTGACCTACGCGGACGCCGAGGGCGACGGGGCGACCAGCATCACGGTGCTCGCGGGCCAGTGGGGCACGGACGACGAGGCGAAGGTCGCCTACGACGAGCTGCTCGCTGCGGCCGTCGCGGCGGGCGGTGCGGCCACGTCGACGGGGGACGTCGAGGTCGACGGCGAGCCCGCAGGGACCTTCGCCGTCACGCCGGTGGCCCCGGTCGACGGGGCCGCGGCGTCGGCGACCGTCACCTGGCGCAACGGCACGGTCGTGCTGCAGGCGACGGGCCCCGCCGACGAGATCGAGGCGTTCTACACCGCGTTCCCCCTCTAGTCTGCGAAGAGGTGCACCGGACGGACGGTGGCCCGGTGCTCGTCGTCCGGCTCGCCCCGTGGGCGGGCGGCGACGACCGGCACGCACGACCAGGAAGCAGGAGACGACCATGTCGACGACGACCACGACCCAGCAGACCGGGCCCTCCGGCCCCACCCCACGCCTCGCGGTCCTCGGGACCGGGGTGATGGGGGAGACCGTCCTCGCCGGCGCGCTGCGTGCCGGCTGGCCGGCGTCGGAGGTGGTCGCGACCGTGCGACGCCCCGAGCGCGGCCAGGAGCTGCGCGAGCGCCACGGCGTGACGACGACGACCGACAACGGCGAGGCCGTGCGCGGCGCGGGTCTGGTCGTGGTCGCGGTCAAGCCGAAGGACGTCGCGGCGCTGCTCGCGGAGGTCTCGGAGCACCTGGGCGAGGGCGCGGTCGTGGTGAGCGTCGTCGTCGGGCTCCCGACGCGCTTCTACGAGGAGCGCCTCCCGGCCGGGACGTCGGTCGTGCGCGTCATGCCCAACACCCCGTCCGTGATCGGCGCCGGGGTCAGCGCGGTCAGCGGCGGGGCGGCCGCGAGCGACGACCAGGTGACGCTCGTCGAGCGGCTCCTCGGGCAGACGGGACTCGTGGTGCGGGTGGCGGAGAAGGACCAGGACGCGGTCGGTGCGCTCTCGGGCTCCGGTCCCGCCTACGTCTTCTACGTCGTCGACGCGCTCGCGGAGGCGGGGGTGCTGCTCGGGCTGACCCGGGCCGTGGCGCTCGAGCTCGCCACGGCGACCGTGCTGGGGTCGGCCCGGATGCTCGACGAGACGGGTGAGCACCCCGTGATCCTGCGCGAGAAGGTCTCGTCCCCCGGGGGGACCACGGTCGCGGCCCTGCGTGCGCTCGACGAGGGCGGGGTCCGGGCCGCGTTCCTGTCCGCGCTCGAGGCCGCCCGCGACCGGTCCCAGGAGCTCGCGGCTGCTCTCGGGGAACGGCCCTGACCGCCGTCCGACGGCCCGTCGCCCGGCCGTCGGGCAGAATCGGGGCATGAGCGCTGGTGCGGTGAGGCGGGGCCGGCGGCCCGCGGGGGAGGACACCCGGGCGTCGATCGTGGCCGCGGCGCGCGAGGAGTTCGCCGCCAAGGGGTTCGACGCGGTGAGCATGCGCGGCGTGGCCCGGGTCGCGGGGGTGGACCCGGGGCTCATCCGGCACTACTTCGACGGCAAGGGCGAGCTGTTCGCCGCCTCGCTCGTCCCCGCGGGGGCCGACCCGCAGGTGCTCGCGGGCCGGTTCGCGCAGGACGGGCTCGACGGGCTGGGGGAGCGGCTGGCCCGCACGGTCCTCGCGGTGTGGGACGCCCCCGACGGCCAGGTCCAGCTCCGGCTCGTGCTGTCCGGGATGCTGTCGGCGGACGAGCACGTCCAGGAGCTCCCGCGCTACCTCCAGCGGACCGTGTTCGACCAGGTCGCGGCCCTCCTGCCGCGCGAGGTCGCGGCCCGGCGGGTGAGCCTCGTCGCGAGCCAGGTGCTCGGGGTGCTCGTCGCGCGTCACCTGCTGCGCCTCGAGCCGGTGGCGTCGATGCCGGCCGACGAGCTCGTGCTCTCGATCGCCCCGACTCTCCAGCGCTTCCTCGAAGGTGTCGACGAGGGGCTTGCGCCGGGTCCCCGCGAGGAGCACAATTCCTCACATGGGGAATAACGAGCCGGTCATCAGCGTCCAGGACCTGCGCGTCGACCGCGGCGGGACGACGGTGCTGCACGCGCTCGACCTCGCGGTGCCCGAGCGGCAGATCGTCGGGCTCCTCGGTCCGAGCGGCAGCGGCAAGACGACGCTCCTGCGCACGCTCGTCGGCGTCCAGGTGGTCACGGCCGGGACCGCGCACGTGCTCGGGCGGCCCGCCGGGGACCCGGCGCTGCGCCACCAGGTCGGGTACGTGACCCAGTCGCCCAGCGTCTACGCCGACCTCAGCGTGACCGAGAACCTGCGCTACTTCGCGGCGATCCTCGGGGCGGGCCCCCGCGACGTCTCACGCGTGATCGACGCCGTGGACCTCGCTCGGCACGCACGCCGCCGGGTCGGCACCCTGTCGGGGGGCGAGCGCTCGCGCGTCTCGCTCGCGGCCGCCCTCCTGGGCGAGCCGCGGCTGCTCGTGCTCGACGAGCCGACCGTCGGCCTCGACCCCGTCCTGCGCCGCGACCTGTGGGACCTGTTCGCCCGGCTGCGCGACGCCGGCACGTCCCTGCTCGTGTCGTCGCACGTCATGGACGAGGCGACGCGCTGCGACCGGCTCCTGCTGCTGCGCGACGGGCGCCTGCTCGCGGACGACACCCTCCCCGGGCTCCTCGAGCGCACGGGGGCGCACGACGTCGAGCACGCGTTCCTGCGTCTCGTCGAGGACGCGTCCGTGCCCGACGGCGCCGCGCCCGCACGGAGTCCGCGTCACCTCGGAGGGGAGGCGCCATGAGCACGCACGACGCGCGCGGTCCCGCGGCCCTCGCGACGGGCACGCCCCAGGAGGGGGCCAGCCTGCCGGTACGGCGAGCCCCGCGTGCCGTCAGCCCCCGGCTGACCCTCGCGACCGCGGGCCGGGTCCTGCGCCAGATCCGCCACGACCCGCGCACCATCGCGCTGCTCGTCGTCCTCCCGTGCGTGCTGCTCGGCCTCATCGCGTGGATGTTCGACGGCACGCCCGTGCTCGACCAGTTCGGGCCGATCCTCGTGGGCCTGTTCCCCATGATCATCATGTTCCTCGTCACGAGCGTCACGACGCTGCGCGAACGCCAGTCCGGGACGCTCGAGCGGCTCATGACGATGCCCCTGGGCAAGGGCGACTTCGTGGGCGGGTACGCCCTGGCGTTCGCGCTGCTCGCGACCGTGCAGGCCCTCGTCGTCGTGGCGTTCGCCGTGTGGGTCTGCGGCATGGACGTCTCCGGGCCGGTGTGGGTCGTCGTGCTCGTCGCCGTGCTCGACGCGATCCTCGGGTCGTGCCTGGGCCTCGCGGCCTCGGCCCTGGCCCGGTCGGAGTTCCAGGCCGTCCAGCTCATGCCCGCCGGTCCAGGACGACCGCGGCCGGCTCGCGATTTCTCACCCGCTGCCCCCTTCCGGAGGCCCGTGCCCACGTGGGAGGATCGGCCCGCTCGGGGGCGAGAGGCGACAAAGGAGTTCGCGGGTGCGACGCATGGCCCCACGGGTAGGCACCCGTGTGTTCGCAGTGACGACGGCGGCGGCGACGGCGCTGCTGCTGGTCGTCGGACTGTTCCTCGGTGCGCTGCCCGCGACCGCGGACCCCACGGGCTCGTCGAGCGCCCCCGACCCCCAGGGCGTGGGCATCGAGGTGGACGTCTCCGGGATCACCAGCCGGTCGCAGGTCGAGGCCGAGCCCGGGGCCGCCGTCGCCGGCGGGGTGCTGATCGTCCGTGGGTACGGGCTCGTACCGTTCGCGACCTACGACGTCGACCTCCGCTCCGCCGACGCCCCGCCCGTGCGGCTGGGGACCGTGGTCGCGCTCGCCGACGGCACGTTCGAGCTCTCGACGCGGCTGCCCGACCCGGTGCGGCCCGGGACGTACTTCGTCAGGGTCACCGACCCCGCGACCGGCACCTACCTCGACACGGTGGCGTTCGAGGTCGGCGCAGCCGTGGAACCGGGCGGGGGCACCCCGGGGACCACCGGCGGTGCCACGCCGGGCGCCGGAGCCGGGAACGGTCCGGGCGGGCGAGAGCTCGCAGCCACGGGCCCGCTCCCGCAGCGACCCGGCGCCGGGTCCGGCGTCGAGGCGGAGGCCGAGGACGGGCTCGCGTTCACCGGCACGGCGCTCGCGGGCACGGCGGCCGCCGCAGGAGCGCTCGTCGTGCTGGGAGCCACCGTGACCGCAGGCGTGGCACGACGACGGCGACGGTCGGGCACGACCTGAGCGGCGCCGTCGGGCTGGCCGTGGGCACCGCTCCCGGCGCCCTGCGGCGGGACGCCCTCAGGGGCGCGCCGCGAACCGCTCCAGCAGCTCGGCGTGGCCCGAGACGATGAGCAGGTCGTTCGCCGAGATGCGCGTGCTCGGCTCCGCGTACACGAAGTCCTGCCCCGGCGACTTCACGCCGATGATCGTCACGCCGTAGCGCTCGCGGACCTTCGTCTGCTCGATCGTGAACCCCTGCGTCTCCTTCGGGGGACGCATCTTGACGATCGTGAAACCGTCCTCGACCTCGATGTAGTCGAGCAGCTTGCCCGAGACCAGGTGCGCGACGCGGCTGCCCGCGTCGGCCTCGGGGAAGACCACGTGGTGCGCGCCGATGCGCTGCAGGATGCGGCCGTGCTCCGCGGAGATGGCCTTGGCCCAGATCTGCGGGGTCCCGAGGTCCACCAGGTTGCCCGTGATGAGCACGCTCGCCTCGAGCGAGGTTCCCACGCCGACCACGGCGACGGGGAAGTCGCGAGCGCCGAGCTGCTCGAGGGCCGTCGGGTTCGAGGCGTCGGCCTCGACGAGCGGGATCTGCCCCGACCACAGGGCGATGAGCTCGGGCGAGCGTTCGACCGCGAGCACGTCCTGGCCGAGCCGGTCGAGCGTCGCCGCGATCGCGGAGCCGAACCGGCCGAGGCCGATCACGAGCACGCCCGCGTTCTTCTCGGGGGCCTTCTTGTCGGGCACCTGGGGGCCTTTCGTCGGGAGGAGCTGGAGGAGTGCGGGGGACGGCCGGTCAGCCGATGATCGGGCGTTCCTCGGGGTAGCGGATGACGCGGCGCCGGTCGCGCAGCGCGAGCGCGGCGGCCAGGGTCATGGTCCCGGTGCGGCCGATGAACATCAGCACGACCAGCACGTACTTGCCGGCCGTCGGCAGGTCGGCGGTCACACCGGTGGACAGGCCCACGGTCGCGAACGCCGAGATGGTCTCGAAGAGGATCACGTCGAGGGTCCACCCCGTGATCTCCAGCAGCAGGAGGCTCGACACGAGCACTGTCGTGGCGCCGATGAACGACACGGCCACCGCGAGGCGCAGGGTCTCGCGCGGCACCCGGCGCCCGAACGCCTCGAGGTCGCGGTCGCCGCGGGCCTCCGAGACGATCGCGAGCAGCATGACGGCGAGCGTCGTGACCTTGATGCCGCCCGCGGTCGAGGCGCTGCCGCCACCGACGAACATGAGGGCGTCGGTGATGAGCCAGCTCGACTCGTGCATGCCGTTGATGTCGATCGTCGAGAACCCCGCGGACCGCGGCATGACGCCCGCGAACAGCGACGCGAGAATCTTCTCGTTGAGGCTGAGCGGCCCCAGGGTCTTCTCGTTGGTCCACTCGAACGCCGCGAACAGGACGACGGCCACGACGACCAGGATCGCGCTCGTCGAGAGCGTCAGCTTGGTGTGCAGGCTCCACTTCGAGGCGCGCCTGCGGTTGCGCATGAGGTTCAGGATCACGGGGAAGCCGAGCGAGCCGATGAACACCCCGACGATGATCGGCATGAGCAGCATCCAGTCGCCCACGTAGGGCGTCAGCCCCTCGGCCGTGGGGATGAAGCCCGCGTTGTTGAACGCCGAGATCCCGTAGAACAGCCCGTGCCACGCGGCCTCGCCGAACGACTCCTCGAGCACGACGAAGCGCGGCAGGAGCAGGAGCGCGATGAGCAGCTCGATGGTCGTCGAGGTGATGATGACGACACGGATCAGCGAGCCGACCTCGCCGAGCCGTGTCGTCTTGGTCTCCGAGGCGGTGAGCAGCTTCTGCGTGAGGCCGATCCGCCGCGAGACGGCCATGCCGAGGATCGACGCGAGGGTCATGACGCCCAGGCCGCCGATCTTGATGCCCACGAGGATCACGACCTGCCCGTACGTGGACCAGTAGGTCCCCGTCGGGACGACCACGAGGCCCGTGACGCACACGGCCGACGTCGCCGTGAACAGCGCGTCGACGAACGACGCCGACCTCCCGGACGTCGTGGCCCACGGCGCCATGAGGAGGAGCGTGAACAGCGAGATCACGGCCGCGAAGACCGTCACCGCGAGGCGGGCGGGGGAGTGCCTGGCGAGCCGGTCGATCAGCTCCCGACCGGCGAAGAAACGCCCGGAGACGCCCTGGGCCATCGGTCCTCCGTCTCCCTGTCCGTGCGTCCTCGTCCGGGTGGACGGGTGGCGCCGGGACCCCGAGCGGGGCCGTGCCGGTCGCCGTGCGTGCCGATGTGTCGCCCAACTCTGCCACAGGACCGCCCGTGCCCACCGGCTGAACTGCGGGGCGCCGTCGGGCCGTGCGGGGGATACCGTGTCTCCTGCCCGCCACCGACCACCGGACCGAGGAGCGCACGTGACCGAGCCAGACACCGTGCCGTTCGTCGCGCAGGTCGTGTGGAGCCCGGACCTGCTGGGCTACGACTTCGGGCACGGGCACCCCATGTCCCCGACCCGGCTCGACCTGACGATGCGCCTCGTACGCGCGCTGGGGCTGCTCGACGCGCCGGGGGTCGAGGTCGTCGGCACGTCGCCCGCGACCGACGAGGTCCTCGGCCTGGTCCACGACCCCGCCTACGTCGCCGCCGTCCATGCCGCCTCGGAGCACGGTGCCGAGAACCCCGCCCTGGGTCTGGGCACCGAGGACGACCCCGTCTTCGCGGGCATGCACGAGGCAGCGGCCCGCATCCTGTCCGGCTCGTACGAGGCCGCCGGCGCGGTGTGGTCGGGCCGTGCGCTGCACGCCGTCAACATCGCCGGGGGCATGCACCACGCCCAGCGCGGGGCGGCGTCGGGCTTCTGCATCTACAACGACGCCGCGGCCGCGGTCCGCCGTCTGCTCGACGACGGGGCCGAGCGCGTCGCGTACGTCGACCTCGACGCCCACCACGGCGACGGCGTCGAGCAGGCGTTCTGGGACGACCCGCGGGTCCTGACGGTCTCGGTGCACCAGAGCGGCGCGACGCTGTTCCCCGGCACGGGGCACGCCACCGACACGGGTGGTGCCGGGGCGGCGGGCACGGCGGTCAACGTGGCCCTGCCACGCCGTACCGACGGATCGCGCTGGCTCCGGGCCGTCGACGCCGTGGTGCCACCGGTGCTGCGGGCGTTCCGGCCCCAGGTGGTCGTCTCCCAGCACGGGTGCGACGCGCACGGCCACGACCCGCTGAGCGACCTCGACGTGAGCATCGACGCGCAGCGCGCGGCCGTGCACTGGATCCACGAGCTCGCGCACGAGCTCGCGTCCGGCCGGTGGGTCGCCCTGGGCGGGGGTGGGTACTCGGTCACGTCGGTCGTGCCGTACGCGTGGTCGAACGTCGTGGCCGAGGTCGTGCACGCGCCCGTGGCGCCCACGACGCCCGTCCCGGGGGCGTGGCGCGACCACATCAGCGTGGCCGCTCACCGCGAGACGCCCGCGCTCATGGGGGACGGGGACGTCGACTTCTCGCCGTGGGGCAAGGGCTACGACCCGGAGGACGAGGTGGACCGCGCCGTGGTCGCGACCCGCAAGGCCGTCTTCCCGCTGCTGGGGCTCGACGCGCACTTCGACTGACCTGTGGGGTGGCCGGGTGGCCGGGTGCACGTGTGCCCGGTGGCCGGGTGGCCGGTGCGGGACGGGGCGCGGACGGGTCTGCGGCTCGCCGGAGGCCCGGCTCCGAGCGGCCCGACGACGTCACCCGGCGTCGATTTCGGGCCACCCGCCGGGAGCAGGTAGTCTAGGAGACGGACTTTTTCTCGTGTTGGTCGGTTCCCGATCAGCCGTGGACCACCATGATCGGGGCGATCCCGATCGCACACCGATCCAGCATTGTGAGGACCCATGGGCTCCGTCATCAAGAAGCGCCGCAAGCGTATGGCCAAGAAGAAGCACCGCAAGCTGCTTCGCAAGACGCGCCACCAGCGTCGCAACAAGAAGTAGCGGCGCCGCGCGGTCACGCGCACGCTGTCGCGAGAGCCCGGTAGCCGCAAGGGTGCCGGGCTCTTCGCATGCCCGGACGGCCCTGGCGGGTGGCCGGCTCGCCGAGTGTGCACTTCGGGCTGTCGCAGGCGTTCCAGGACGACCCGAACTGCACACTCGGCGAGCAGGCTCGCGACACTCGGCGAGCAGGCTCGCGCGCAGCGCGGCCCGAGGGCCCCTCAGAGTCCTGCGCGGCCCTTGATCGAGCGGCGGATCGAGCGCAGCACGAGCCCCAGGACCCATGCGGCCCCGGCCCAGCTGGCGGTCTTCAGTCCCCGGCCCGCGACGCGGCGTCGGCGCCCGCGGAACTCGCGGATGGGCCAGCCCACGTCCTTGGCGTGCCGACGCAGGCGTGCGTCGGGGTTGATGGCGCACGGGTGGCCGACGGCCTGCATCATGGTCACGTCGTTGAGCGAGTCGCCGTACGCGTAGGACGCCGACAGGTCGATCCCGTGCCGTTCCGCGAGCTCGCGCACGCCCGCGGCCTTGGCCCGCCCGTGCATCATGTCGCCCACGAGCCGCCCCGTGTAGAGGCCCTCCTCGTGCTCGGCGACCGTGCCGAGCGCCCCCGTCGCCCCGAGACGACGCGCGATGAGCTGCCCGATCTCGAGCGGCGTCGCGGAGACGAGCCACACCTGGTGACCGGCCGCGATGTGCTCGTCGAGGAGCTTCTGGGTGCCGGGGTAGATGCGCAGCGCGAGGACCTGGTCGTAGACCTCCTCGCCGATCGCGACGACCTCCGCGACCGAACGCCCCGCGACGAGGTCGAGGGCCCGGGTGCGGACCTGGTCGATCTGGCGCTTGTTCTCCCCGAGCAGGAGGTAGCGCGCCTGGTGGAACGCGAAGGTCACGAGGTCCGGGGTCGAGAAGAAGCCGCGCTGGTACAGCGCCCGGGCCAGGTGGAACGAGCTGGCGCCGCGGATGATGGTGTTGTCGACGTCGAAGAAGGCTGCCGTGGGATGGGTGGACCCAGGAGCAGACGTCGGCATGCCGTCCACTCTATCGGCGCGCGCAGACCCTTGCCGACGACGCCCGCCGGGCACGGTCGCCGGACGGGCGGCAGGAGCGGGTGTCCGAGATGCGTAGGCTGGGGTCGTGAGCCCCGCAGATCCCGCCGCAGGACAGGTTCCTGAGACCGCCGCCGGACGTGACGCAGACCAGGCCACGAGCGCGCCCGCGCGCGTCGTGCTCTACGGCCGCGTCGGGTGCCACCTGTGCGAGGACGCCCGCGAGGTGGTCGGGGCGGTGTGCGCCGACCAGGGCGTGGCCTGGACCGAGGTCGACGTGGACTCCGACCCGTCCGGCGCCCTCGCGGCGCAGTACGGTGACTACGTCCCCGTCGTGACGGTGGACGGCGTCCAGCAGGGGTTCTGGCAGGTCGACGGAGCGAGGCTCGCCAGAGCGCTCTCGCGGCGACGCGCCACCGGCTGACGTTCCGTCCCCGGGGGCCGAGCCTGGGATGATCCGAGACAGCAGGACAGCGAGAGCGTCAGCGACGACGACACGACGAAGCATGGGTGGTTCGGGTGGCAGAGACCCTGGGTGATACCGGAATTCCGGGCGCGACGGTGGCGCGGCTTCCCGCGTACCTGCGCGCCCTGCGCGATCTCGAGGGGCGTGGCGTCGAGACGACGTCGTCGACCGAGCTCGCGGAGCTCGCGGGCGTCGGGTCCGCGCAGCTGCGCAAGGACCTGTCCTTCCTGGGGTCCTACGGCACGCGTGGCGTGGGCTACGTCGTCGACTCGCTCGCGACGTACATCACGTCGGCGCTGGGGGTCGAGGACGAGCACAGGATCGCGATCGTCGGCATCGGTTCCCTGGGGCACGCCCTGGCGAACTACTCGGGCTACGGCACGCGCGGGTTCGAGGTCGCGGCCCTGCTCGACGCCTCGCCCGACGTGGTCGGCACCGAGGCCGCGGGGCTCGTGATCGAGCACGTCGACGCGCTCGAGGAGGTCTTCGCCCGCGAGAACGTGACGATCGTGGTCCTCGCGACCCCGGCACACGTGGCCCAGGACGTCGCGGAGCGGGTCGTCGAGGCGGGGGTCCGGGAGATCCTGAACTTCGCGCCGCGCGCGCTCCAGCTCCCGGAGGACGTGATCGTGCGGTCGGTCGACGTGGGCAGCGAGCTGCAGATCCTGGCGTTCCACGCGCAGGCGCGGGCGCTCGCGAACCGCGGCAGGGGCGAGGAGGACCGGGGGGCCGGGACGCAGAGCGCGGGCGCCTAGCCTCGCAGGCTGCGGCCGGACCGGACGCGGCGTGCGACGCCGTCGGGCCTCGGGTCGCCGTGCCCCAGCGCCCGCCGGCTGCCCGCCGACTGCCCGCCGGCTGCCCGCCGGCTGCCCGCCGGCTCGTGACAGCACAGGAGCCGGCGACCCGTGACGGGTCGCCGGCTCCTGGCGTACCGGGCCGCGGACGCGGTGGCCGGTCAGGGGCGAGAGGCTCAGGCCTGCTTGATCGCCGAGAGGTCGAGCGCGATCTTGATCTTGTCGCCGACGAGCACGCCGCCGGCCTCGAGGGCCACGTTCCAGGTCAGGCCGAACTCCTTGCGGGAGATCTCGGTCTCGGCCTCGAACCCGGCGCGCGAGTTGCCGTACGCGTCGACGGCGGTGCCCGTGAACTCGGTCTCGAGCTTGACCGGCTTGGTCACGCCGTTGATGGTCAGGTCGCCCGCGATGACGAAGTCGTCGTCGTCGGCCTCGACCGCGGTCGAGACGAAGTTCCAGGTGGGGTTCTTCTCGGCGTCCCAGAAGTCGGCCGACTGGAGGTGGCCGTCGCGACCTGCGTCGCCGGTGTTGACGGACTTGGCGTCGATCGCCGCGACGACGTTGGACGACTCGACGTCGTCACCGACGGTGAGCGTGCCCTCGGCGATCGCGAGCGAGCCGCGGACCTTGGAGATGCCTGCGTGGCGGACCGTGAAGGTCGCCTGCGAGTGCGAGGGGTCGATCGCGTAGGTGCCTGCGGTCAGTCCGGCGGGAAGGGTCGTGGCCATGGGTGCTCTCCTGTGGAAGTCGTGGTGCGTGTGCGTCAGGCGCGCCGTCCGACGTGCCATTAGTTGAAGATTCAACTTCATACGAACGCATCAACGCAAGCCCCCGCCCCTCTATTCCCTGGTGGGCGGACCAGTTCTCGGATGGGAGACTGGGACGGTTGTTCGGACGGTGGGGGCGTGGCGGATGAAGGCGGAGATGACGGTTCAGCAGGACAGGCGCGCGGTCGCGCCGCAGGACGCGCCCTGGCTCGACGCGGGGCAGCAGCACTCGTGGCGCCAGTACCTCGACGGCACGGCCCGGTTCGTCGAGGCCCTGAGCAGGGACCACGAGGAGCACTCGGCCCTCACGCTCGGCGAGTACGAGCTGCTCGTGCGGCTCTCCGAGGCCCGCGACCACACCATGCGCATGTCCGCCCTGGCCGACGGCCTCGCCCGGTCCCGGTCCCGCGTCACGCACACCGTGCACCGCATGGAGCAGCGAGGGCTGGTCCGGCGCTCCGCGAGCGAGACCGACCGACGGGGGGTGAACTGCGTCATGACCGACGCAGGCTACGCCGAGCTCGTCGCCTCCGCGCCGGGGCACGTCCGGGCGGTACGCCGCTTCATGGTCGACGTCCTGACCCCCGAGCAGTTCCGCAGCCTCGGCGAGGCCATGGCCGCGATCGCCGCGGCCTGCCAGGACGCGGACGCGCGCGAGGACCGGTAGCGCGCGAGGACCGGTGGTCGCAGACGTCCCGACGCAGGGCGCCTGTGTCGGGGAGCACGCCGTCTGCGTGCACCGTGCGGGCAGAACTTTGGGACACTGGTCCCCATGGTCGCAACCACGGTCCACCTCATGCGTCACGGTGAAGTCTTCAACCCGGACGGCATCCTCTACGGTCGAATCCCCGGCTACCACCTCTCGGAGCTCGGGCACACGATGGCGCGTCGCGTCGCGGGGCACCTGTCGGGCAAGCCCGCCGAGGGTGCACCCGCGCTGCCCGACGACGTCGCTCCCGAGCCCTTCGACGTCGCCCTGGTCATCGCCTCCCCGCTCCAGCGGGCGCAGGAGACCGCGACCCCCGTCGCGGAGGCCTTCGGGCTGACCCTCGGGACGGACGAGCGTCTCATCGAGGCGGGCAACCACTTCGAGGGGATGAAGTTCGGCGTGGGCGACGGCTCGCTGCGCCACCCGGGCCACTGGCCGTACCTGTGGAACCCGATGCGTCCGTCGTGGGGCGAGCCGTACAAGCAGCAGGTCGCGCGCATGCACGCCGCGATCCACGACGCCCGCGCACAGGCCGAGGGGCGCGAGGTCGTGCTCGTGAGCCACCAGCTCCCCATCTGGATCTCCCGCCTGGCCTTCGAGGGCAAGCGTCTGTGGCACGACCCCCGCAACCGCCAGTGCTCGCTCGCGTCGCTCACGTCGCTGCGCTTCGACGGCGACCGTCTCGTGGGCATCCACTACACCGAGCCGGTCGCGGACCTGCTGCCCGGGGCCGCGAAGGTCTCGGGCGCGTGAGGCACCAGCCGCTTCTCAGGTTGTGCCCAGGCAGGTGGGAGACAGTGCTGCCATGATCCGCCCTTCCCGTGCCCGGCAGGGTCGCGCCCGCGCGACCTCCGGGATCGTCGCCCTCGTCTCGCTCGGCCTGGTCCTCACCGCCTGCTCCCAGGAGTCGGGGGCCACGAGCCCCGACGACGTCGTGGGCCAGGGCTACGTGTCGGGCGACGGCTCGGTCAAGACGTGGGACGTCTCCGACCGGGACGAGCCCGTGGTCCTGACCGGCACGGACTTCGAGGGCGGCGCCGTCGACACCTCGCAGTGGCTGGGTGACGTCGTCGTCGTCAACACCTGGTACGCCTCGTGCGCACCCTGCCGGGCCGAGGCGCCGGACCTGGTCGCGCTCGCGAACGACCGCGCGGCCGACGGCGTGCACCTGCTCGGCATCAACAGCACCGACGACGCCGGTGCCGCGCTCGCGTTCGAGCGCACGTTCGAGGTGCCCTACCCCTCGATCGAGGACACGCGCGGCGAGGCCATCGCGACGCTCGAGGGCTCCGTGCCGCTCCAGGCCGTGCCGACGACCGTCGTGCTCGACCGCGAGGGCCGCGTCGCCGCGCGCATCATCGGGCGTGCGGAGGGGTCGACGCTCGGCGCCCTCGTCGACGACCTGCTCGCCGAGAGCGCCTGACGCATGGGTCCCCTCTCGTTCGCCGGCGACGTCGGCTCCACGTTCGCGACGACCGCGTTCAGCGGCTCGATGCTGCTGGCGGTGCCCGTCGCGATCCTCGCAGGGCTCGTGTCGTTCGCGTC
Organism: Oerskovia sp. NPDC057915; assembly: GCF_042887685.1. Classification (NCBI taxonomy): domain Bacteria; kingdom Bacillati; phylum Actinomycetota; class Actinomycetes; order Micrococcales; family Cellulomonadaceae; genus Oerskovia; species Oerskovia sp. NPDC057915. The sequence goes on from NZ_JBHVOS010000011.1 coordinate 66,588, forward strand.
CCCGTGCGTCCTGCCCCTCGTCCCCGGCTACGTGGGCTACGTGAGCGGGCTCGCGGCAGCCAACGCCGGCACGACCGGGGCCCGTGCGGGGGGCGGGGGCACCGCCCTGAAGACGTCCCGGACCACCGGGCGCTGGCGCGTCGTGACCGGCGTGGGCCTGTTCGTCGCGGGCTTCACGCTCGTGTTCGTGCTGCTCATGGTCGCCGCGGGCGCCGTGGGCGTCCACGTCAAGGAGTGGGAGGACGTCATCACGCGCGTCCTCGGGGTCGTCGTGATCCTCATGGGCTTCGCGTTCATGGGTGCCATGCCGTTCCTCCAGCGCGACCGTCGCCTGCACCTGAGCCCCACCGCCGGTCTCTGGGGCGCACCCCTGCTCGGCATCGTGTTCGGCCTCGGCTGGGCGCCCTGCATCGGCCCGACCCTCACGGCCGTCGTGGCGCTCTCGCTCGACGAGGCCACGGCCGGCCGCGGCGCGATCCTGGGGATCGCGTACAGCCTGGGCCTGGGCGTCCCGTTCCTGCTCATCGGGATCGGGCTCGAGCGCTCCAAGAAGGCCGTGGCCTTCCTCCGTCGCCACCGCGTCGCGATCATGCGCATCGGCGGCGGCATGCTCATCCTCATCGGCCTGGCCCTCGTGACGGGCATCTGGGGCTCGTGGACCGCGCGCCTCAGCGGCCTCATCACCGGCTTCGAGACGGTGATCTGATGAGCGACAAGGACCTGTACCGCCCCGAGGGCATCGACGACGCCTACAGCCACCCCGAGCCCGAGGCACGCACCACCGAGGAGGAGGCAGCGCCCGCGAGGGGCGCGACGCCGTCGGGCCGCAAGGGGCGACCGGGGCCCGCCGACGCCGGCACCTCCGGCGACCCCACCCCGCAGCTCCCCGCGCTCGGCCTGCGCGGCACGCTGCGCTGGACGTGGCGCCAGGTGACCAGCATGCGCGTGGCGCTCATGCTCCTCATGCTGCTCGCCGTCGCGGCAGTCCCCGGCTCGGTGCTGCCTCAGCGGCCCCAGGACCCGGCCGCCGTCCTGACCTACCTCCAGGACAACCCCGGCACGGGCGAGTGGCTCGACCGGCTCGGGTTCTTCGACGTCTATGCGTCGGTGTGGTTCTCCGCGATCTACATCCTGCTGTTCGTCTCGCTCGTGGGCTGCATCCTGCCGCGCACCAAGGCGCACCTGCAGGCCGTGCGCAACCGCCCGCCGCGCACGCCGCGCCGCTTCGACCGCTTCCCGGCCAAGGCCGAGACGTCCAGCACCGCGACGCCCGACGAGGTCGTGGACGCGGCGGCGAAGCACCTGCGCGGCCGGATGCGCTGGCTGCCCACGTTCCGCGTCGACGTCGGCGTCGAGCCCGCCGACCCGGCCCGGGGCATGCCCGAGCGTCGGACCGTGGCCGCCGAGCGCGGCTACCTGCGCGAGACCGGGAACCTCGTGTTCCACCTGTCGCTGCTCGGGCTGCTCGTGGCCGTCGCCACCGGTCAGCTCCTGCACTTCCGCGGGCAGGCGATCATCACCGAGGGGCGCGGGTTCGCGAACGCGGTCGTCGACTACGACACGTTCGAGAACGGCTCGCTGTTCAGCCCGGCCTCGCTCGTCCCGTTCTCCATGACGCTCGACTCGTTCGACGCGCAGTTCGCGATGGACGCCGTCGCGTTCGCGCAGTCGCGCGACTTCACGGCCCACGTCACGGTGCGCGACCCCGACGGCACGTCCGAGCAGGAGCAGATCAAGGTCAACCACCCCATCGTCGCGGGCGGCGCCAAGATCTACCTCCAGGGCAACGGCTACGCGCCCGAGATCACGATCCACGACGCCGACGGCCAGGTCGCGTTCGCGGGCCGCGTGCCGTTCCTGCCCGAGGACACCATGTACACCTCGCGCGGGGTCGTGAAGGTCCCGGACACCTCGCCCGGCCTCGACCAGATCGGCCTGGTCGGGTACTTCCTGCCCACGGCCGAGGTCGACGAGGTGGGCGCGCGCTCGACCTTCCCGCAACCGATCAACCCTCTGCTGGTCCTCGAGGTCTACCGGGGCGACCTGGGGCTCGACGAGGGCCTGCCGCAGAACGTCTACCGCCTCAACACGGACACCCTCACGCCCTCGGTCGACGCCGAGGGAGAGCGTGTGCGGGTCCTGGTGGCTCCCGGCGAGACGGTCGACCTGCCCGACGGGCTGGGCACCATCACGCTCGCCGACGGCGAGGTCCCGCGCTACGTCGCGCTCGACCTGCGCCACGACCCGGCACTCGTCTGGATCCTCGTCTTCGCGCTCGGCGCGCTCGGAGGGCTCGCCGTCTCGCTGTTCACGCCGCGCCGCCGCGTCTGGCTGCGGGTGTGGAGCGAGGAGACGCCCGACGGCGCCACGTCCGAGCGGCGTACCGTCGTGAGTGTCGCGGGGCTCGCCCGCGGCGACGACGCCGGGCTCCAGGGTGAGGTCGACCGGCTCGTCGGGTCGCTGCCCGGGACACCGCCCACGACCGACCCACCCGCCGAGCGCCCCGCCGCGCCGCGCACCACGTCCTCCCCCCGCACCGACGGTCAGGCTCGCCCCGACCGACCACGAAAGGCTGACCGATGACCGTTGCCGACCTGAGCTCCGATCTGGTGTGGGCGGCCGCGACCGCCCTCACGGTCGCGTTCATCGCGTTCGCGATCGACCTGTCCCGGTTGGGGGCCAAGGAACCCGTCGCCGAACCGGCGGCCGCCGACGCCTCCGGTGCCGACACCTCCGTCAAGGTCGCGGTCGCGCCCCCCGCCAAGCCCGTCTCCCGCAAGGCCGCGGGCATCGGCATCTCCACGGGCTGGCTCGGGACGATCCTGCTGCTCGCGGCGATCGTGACCCGCGGCATCGCGGCCGGCCGCGCGCCCTGGGCCAACATGTACGAGTTCACGCTCGTCGGCGCGTTCGTCGCCATGGCGGTCTTCCTCGGGGTGAGCCTGCGCCGCGACGTGCGGTTCCTCGGGGCCTTCGTCACAGGGCTCGCGGTGCTGTTCCTCGTGGTCGCGCAGAACTCGTTCTTCCTCGCGGCGACCGGGGTCAGCCCGGCCCTGCAGTCGTACTGGCTCGTCATCCACGTGGGTGTCGCGATCATCGCCACGGGCATCTTCACGGTCGCGTTCGTCATGTCCTCGATCCAGCTCCTGCGCGACTCGCGCGAGAACGGCAACGGCTTCCTGGGGCACCCGGCCTGGCGCTGGCTCGACACGACGCCGAGGCCCGCACAGCTCGAGGCCCTGAGCTTCCGGCTCAACGCGGTCGCGTTCGTGCTGTGGACCTTCACGATCATCGGCGGCGCGATCTGGGCCGAGCACGCCTGGGGCCGCTACTGGGGCTGGGACCCCAAGGAGGTCTGGAGCTTCGTCGTCTGGGTCGTGTACGCGGCCTACCTGCACGCCCGCACCACGCGCGGCTGGTCCGGGCGCCGGGCGGCGTACTTCGTGCTCGTCGGCTACGCGTGCGTGCTGTTCAACTTCACGGGCGTCAACCTGATCTTCAACGGCAAGCACTCGTACTCGGGCATCACGACGCAGGAGTGAGCGGCGTGGACCGGGATCGGTCCACGCTCGACCTTCACAGCACTTCGACACGTTCGCGGTGCGACGTCCCCCGGACGGGACCGCGGCACCGCTAGCGTGACCCCTCGTGAGCGAAGCACGTGGGGGAAGCGCAGCGTCCGGCGACGACGGCGCGAGGGACGACGACACGTCGGCGACGGGCAGCGCCGGGCTGCGTCATGTCCGCTCGCGACGCGAGCACCGGGTGCTGCGGGTCGTGGGGCTCGTCACGACGGCCGTGCTCGCGTTCGGCGTCTCGGGTGCGGCCGCGGTGCTCGTCAAGACCTTGGGTAACGTCCAGCAGGTCGACAACAAGGAGCTCGTGGCCCCTGAGGCGGAGCGCCCACCGGCCCCCGCGCCCGACCCGGAGGACCCGCTCGCCGGGCTTCCCGTGAACCTGGTGCTGATCGGTTCGGACGACCGCTCCGGGGAGAACGCGGCCATCGGTGGGGCCGAGGACGGCATGCGCTCCGACACCACGATGCTCCTGCACATCTCGGCCGACCGTGCCCGGGTCGAGCTGGTCTCGGTCCCGCGCGACCTGCGCATCGCGATCCCGGCGTGCACGGTCACGGGAGGTGGGACGACGCGGGCGTCGTCCCAGGCGACGTTCAACGAGGCGTTCTCGCGGGGCTGGGTCGGAGGCAAGGACCTCGCGTCGGCGGCGACGTGCACGCAGATGACGGTCGAGCAGATGTCAGGGGTCCGGACCGACGGCTTCATGGTCGTGGACTTCGCGGGGTTCCAGACCATGGTCGACGCTCTGGACGGGGTGCCGATGTGCATCCCCGAGGACATGGACGACGAGGACTCGAACCTGCACCTCAGCGCAGGGACGCAGACCCTGACGGGGGCTCAGGCGCTCGCGCTCGCACGAGCCCGGCACGGCCTGAGCGACGGGTCCGACACCTACCGCATGGGTCGTCAGCAGGCGCTGCTCGCGGCGATGACGAAGTCGGTGCTCTCCCAGAACGTCCTCACGGACCTGCCCAACCTGCTCCAGTTCCTGGACGCCGCGACGAGCTCGCTCTCGATCAGCGGAGGGGTCGACCTCAAGGGGCTCGCGTTCTCGCTGCGGTCGGTACGACCCGACGCGGTGACGTTCCTGACGATCCCGTCGGGCCCCCAGCCGGGCAACGCCAACCGCGTGGTCCTGACGTCTGAGGCTGCCGACGTGTGGGCGCGGGTCGCAGCCGACCAACCGGTCGTCCCCGAGGTCGAGGCGCCCCCCGCGCCGACCGCGCCCCAGGAGCCGAGCGTCCCGACCGGTGCCGACCCGGCAGTCCCGACGCCCCCCGAGCCCGCAGCACCGGTCGACCCGCTGGCCGACCGCAAGCCCGGTCAGGCGATCACCTCGGCGGACGCCAAGGCCGCCTGCTGAGCGTGCGAGGCACCTGTCCGCGGGCGCCGCGCAGGCGGCGCTGCACGGGGGCAGGTGCGCGGCGCGCCTAGGAGGGGTCGGTGCTGCCCGACGACGGGGTGCCGGGCGCCCCGTCCGTCTCGCCCGACGGGTTGCCACGGGGAGCGTCGTCGTCCGACGTGCCGTGCGTCCCCTTTGAGGTGCCGCCAGGCGTGGTGGGGCCCGTCGTCGGGCTCCCGTCGGTCCCCTCGCCACGCGCTTCGCGGCGTCGCTGCTGCTCGAGCTTCCACAGGAAGTCGGGGTCGTCGTCCGGGGCCAGCGGTGCCGCGGGGCGTCGCCGTGCGCCGGGGCGGGCGCGACCCGGTGCGGGCGAGCCGCCGGCGGTCGCGTGCCGGGAACGCTGAGTGCGCGAGACGATGATCCAGGCGAGCGGCCCGACGAACGGCAGGAAGATGATCATCACGATCCACAGGCCCTTGGGGATCCCGCTCCGGTCGTTCTCGTCGCTCGTGGCGCAGTCGGAGAGGGCGTAGACCGCGAGGCCTACGGCGAGCAGGGTCAGCAGGACGCGGGACATGACCCCAGCCTATGCGTCGTGGCAACCCGGCGGCACGGGCGGGCGCGGTTCTGCGCACCCAGGTCGGGCGCCTACCCTGGACGGGTGCCTATGGTCATCTACTCCGCGCTGCGCCTGGCGATCTTCGCGGTCCTCTTCGTCGTCCTGTACGTCCTGAACCTGGGGCACTGGGTCGTGTGCGCGGTCATCGCGGCCGTCCTGGCGCTCCTGGTCTCCTACCTCACGCTGCGCGGACCGCGCGAGCGCGCCGCCCAGTACCTCGCGGACCGTGCTGCGCGGCGCAAGGCGACCGGCGAGCAGTTCTCGCGCGAGATCGAGGACGACGCTGCGTTCGAGGACGCGGCCGTCGAGGCGGCCGCGGTTGCCGAGACGGCCGGGTCGGTGGGGTCCGCCGAGCCGGCTGCGTCGGCCGGGCCTGCCGGGCCTGCCGGGCCTGCCGGGTCGGCCGCGACGGCCGACGCTGCCGCGGCAGCCGCCCCTGCGCAGGAGCGCACCGACCGCTCGGGTCGTGCCGAGGCACCGAACGCCTAGACCCCCCGAACGTCCAGCGCCTCCGAACGTCTAGAGCGCGAGCCCCAACCCCAGCAGCACCCCGTAGCCGAGCTCGAACATCCCGGTCCCCGCGAGGACCGGGACGAGCAGCGGGCCCCGGGCCCCGGCGACCACGGGCAGCGTCAGCAGCACCGCGGGCAGCAGCAGGAGCAGCACGAGCAGCGACCACGGTGCGGCGAACGCGCACACCACGCCCAGCAGGAGCGGGACCCAGATCATGGCGACGTACGCGCGCCGGGCCCGGAAGTCGCCGAGGCGCACCGCGACCGTGCGCTTGCCGGCGAGCACGTCGGTGGGGATGTCCCGCACGTTGTTGATCATCAGGAGCGCGCACGCGAGCAGGCCCACGGCCACGGCCCCGACCCCCGCGACCCACGTCACCCGGTCGGCCTGCGTGTACGTGGTGCCGAGGACCGCGACGAGCCCGAAGAACACGAAGACCCCGACCTCGCCGAGGCCCCGGTACCCGTACGGGTTCTTGCCCCCGGTGTAGAACCACGCGGCGACGATCGCGAGCGCTCCGACGGCCAGGAGCCACCAGTGCCCCGTGAGGACCACGAGTCCCAGGCCCAGGACCGCGGCGACGCCGAAGCACGCGAACGCCGCGTTGCGCACCTGGGACGCGAGCGCCGCCCCCGACGCGGTGAGCCGCATGGGCCCGACCCGGTCGACGTCCGTGCCGCGCACCCCGTCCGAGTAGTCGTTGGCGTAGTTCACGCCGACCTGGAGCGCGAGCGCGACTCCCAGCGCCAGGAGCGCGGGCCAGAAGGCGAAGGCGTCGACCTGGGCGGCAGCGCCCGAGCCGACGAGGACGGGTGCGGCCGCCGCGGGGAGGGTACGCAGGCGTGCGCCTGCGACCCATTCGGCAGAGGTGGCCATGGTACTCCGTTCAGTGGGTGCGTGGTGCGGTGCGGGTGGCGAGGTCGGTCACGGCCGCCCGGTCGATCTTGCCCGGCCCGCGGCGGGGCAGGTCCGCCACGACGAGCAGGTCGCGCGGTGCGGCGGGCGGTCCCAGCGTAGTCGCGACCGCGTGGCGGGCACGGGCCAGCAGGTCGGGGGCGGGCGCGCCGTCCCCGCCCTGCCCGGCCGCTCGACGCACCTCCACGACGGCGACGACGCGCTGCCCCCACTCGTGGTCGGGGAGACCGACGACGCAGACCTCGCCGAGACCGTCGACGTCCGAGAGCACGGACGCGAGCACGGCCTCGACCGCGGCCGGAGCGACGTTGACCCCGCCCGTCACGATCACGTCGTCCGCCCGCCCGAGCACCGTGAGCGCCCCGTCGGGCGCGAGGGAGCCCAGGTCGCTCGTGCGCAGCCACCGCGTCCCGTCGGGGTCGGAGCGGAACGCGGCGGCCGTGAGCGCCACGTCGCCCAGGTACCCCGTGGCCAGCACCGGGCCCGAGATCTCGACGACCCCTGTGGCGTCGGGCGGGAGCGGGTGCCCCGACGACCCGTCGACGACCCGCACCCGGACGCCCGCGAGCGGGACGCCGTCGTACACGCAGCCGCCGCTCGTCTCGGTCATGCCGTACGTGGTCACGACCCGCACCCCCGCCTCGCGCGCGCTCGCGACGAGCGCGGGGGACGCCGCCGCGCCGCCGAGAAGGATCGCGTCGAACGAGAGCAGCGCGTCGAGCGCGGCCCCGCCCGCCGGGCCGGGGTGCAGGAGGCGGTGGAGCTGGGTCGGGACGAGGGAGACGTACCGGCGCGCGCCGTCCATGCGGGCCGCGGCCTCGGCGAAGCCGCGAGCGGTGAACGGGGAGTCGAGGTCTGCGCTGACGAGCTCCGTCCGGGCGACGACCGACCGCAGGACGACCTGGAGCCCTGCCACGTGCGTGGGCGGCAGCGTCAGGAGCCACTGCCCGTCCCCGCCGAGCCGTTCGTGCGTCGCGCGCGCGGACGCGACGAGAGCGGACGAGCTCAGGGCGACCTCGCGGGGCAGTCCCGTCGAGCCCGACGTCTGCAGCACGAGCGCCGTCCCCGCCGGGAGCGGCCCCGAGAACGCGAGCGGGGAGGGCGTGACGGCCGGTCCGCGCCCGGTCAGGGCGTCGGCGACCGCGGTCCGCAGGTCGGCGACGTCAGCAGGTGCGGTTCCCTCGGCGCGTGGCATCCCTCCAGCGTAGATCGCGCCGTAGTGTGACGAGGAACCAGCGGGACCGACGAGCGTGAGGGCACGGATGGACAGGGTGAGGATGTCGCGGGGTCGGTGGGCCGCGGCGGTGGTGGCAGGTCTGCTGGTGCTCTCCGGATGCGGCAGCGGTGCGCCGACGACCGCGCCGACGAAGACGGTCCCGGCCGCTGTCGACGCGGCCAAGGCCTCACCGCCCGCGCCCGTCGTGCCCGTCGCCTGGCCGCTCACGGGAGTCCCCACCGAGACGGTGGACGAGCGTCCGGCCGTGGCGGTGAAGATCGAGAACCTTCCTGCGGCCCGCCCGCAGACCGGGCTGGACCAGGCCGACATGGTCTGGGAAGAGGTGGTCGAGGGCGGGATCACCCGGTTCGTCGCGGTCTTCCACTCCCAGGTCCCGGAGACCGTCGGTCCCATCCGGTCCGTGCGTCCCATGGACCCGTCGATCTTCGGCCCGACCGCGGGCGTCCTCGTCTACAGCGGCGGGCAGCCGCCCTTCGTCGCGGCGGTCGCGGACGCAGGCCTGCAGTCGATCGTCCACGACGAGGGCGACGACGGCTTCTTCCTCAAGAAGGGCAAGAGGGCCCCGCACAACCTGTACGGCACCATGGCCGACTTCCTCTCGCAGGCGGAGGGGGACCGCAAGGCACCGCCCGCACAGTTCGCGCACACCCGGACCCCGGGACAGGGCACCGCCACGGTGGCCGGTTCGCCGTTCGCGCTCCTCGACGTCAAGCTGACCCACTCGAGCCGGGCTCAGTGGCAGTGGGGGTCCGCGGAGAACGCCTTCCTCCGCAGCGAGGGCACGACCCCTGCGGTCTCGTCCGACGGGGAGCGTCTGTCCGCGGCGAACGTGGTCGTGCTGAGCGTCGAGATGGTCAACACCAAGTTCGTGGACCCGGCCGGCACGCCCGTGCCCGAGACCAAGCTCGTCGGCACGGGGGAGGGGCTCGTGGCGAGCGGCGGCAAGCAGGTCGCCGTCACGTGGTCCAAGGACGCGGTCGGCTCGCCGTTGGTCCTCACGGGGCCCGACGGCGCCCCCGTCCTCCTGGAGCAGGGCACGACCTGGGTCGAGCTCGTCCCGCGCGGGTCCGGGAGCTACACGGTCGGCTGACGGGCCGTCACGGGGTGCTCGCCGGTCGGGGCGTCCAGGCGTCCAGGACGTCCTCGAGGGCCGGGAGCCGGTCGTACCCGCCCCCCGCGACGAAGTGTCCGCCGCCTTCGACGACCGTCAGGTCGGCTTCGAGGACCCTGGCGAGCGCTTCGGTGAGGTGTCGCGGGACGACCGGGTCGTCGTCGGCGACGACGACGTGACGTCGCAGGGTGCGGGCCGCGACGGCGTCCGGGTCGAGGGGGCGTGCGACGAAGTGGTCGACCTCGGGGATGCCGGGCACCTCCTCGACGAAGCCGGCGACCAGGGCCAGGCCGCCGAGTCGCCAGTCGTCCCGCCGAGCGGAGAGGTGCTGGAGGATGCTGACGCATCCCAGGCTGTGCCCCACGAGCACGGTCCCCTCGTCGAGGGGGCCGATCACGTCGGCGAGGGCCTCGAGCCACACGTCGAGGTCGGGCGCCTGCGAGCGAGGCAGGTCAGGGACGACGACTGCGACGCCGCGCGGCGCGTAGCGGTCGCGGACCGCGCCGAACCAGTGATTGCCGGCCGAGGCGCCCAGGCCGTGCACGACCACGATGCGGGTCACGGGCGGGGGAGCGTCGAGGGGCTGCGTGACGGGCAGGTCGGTCTCTGCGGCGTCGTCGTCGAGAACGGTCATGCTCGGAACGGTATCGCCTGTCGACCGGACAGCGGGCCGTCCGCCGCAGGTCGGTGCCGCGGCCGGCCGCTCGCACCTCATCCTCCCGGGGGAGGACGCGCTCACCCCTGAGACTGACCACGAGGGCGCGAGGTCGAGCCGGTGGGCCGATGCGGGCGGCCCGGGGCGCGCGGGAACGTAGAGGCATGGCAACGATGAACCCCACCCAGAGCCCGTTCGAGCCGACGTCCACGGTCACCCCGTTCCCGCCCTCGATCGCCCCCACCCGCCCTGCACTGCGCTCCGAGGACCAGGACGACGACGAGACCGGCGCACGCCCGGCCGGGTCGGTCGGACCGGTCGTCGTCTCGATCGTCCTGCTGTTCGGCCTGGCCGTCGCGGTGGCCTTCGCAGGCCGCGGGATCGTCGAGATGCTCGCCTCGTTCGCGTCCGGGTCCTGATCCGTAGCGGCTCCTGGGCCGCCGGGGAGCGCCCCCCGTCAGAAGTAGTACGGGAAGTCGTCCCACTGCGGTTCGCGGCGCTCGAGGAACGCATCCCGACCCTCGACCGCCTCGTCGGTCATGTACGCCAGGCGCGTGGCCTCTCCGGCGAAGACCTGCTGCCCCGCGAGCCCGTCGTCCGCGAGGTTGAACGCGAACTTGAGCATGCGGATCGCCTGCGGTGACTTGGTCGCGATGATCCGTGCGTACTCGAGCGCGAGCGGCTCGAGGTCCGCGTGGTCCGCGACTTCGTTCACGGCACCCCACTCGTAGGCGTCCTGGGCCGAGTACTCGCGGGCGAGGAAGAAGACCTCGCGGGCACGCTTCTGACCGACCTGCCGGGCGAAGAGCGCCGAACCGTAGCCCGCGTCGAACGAGCCCACGTTGGCGTCGGTCTGCTTGAACCGGGCGTGCTCGCGGCTCGCGATCGACAGGTCCGCGACGACGTGCAGCGAGTGACCGCCCCCCGCGGCCCAGCCGTTGACCACGGCGATGACGACCTTGGGCATGGTCCGGACGAGGCGCTGGACCTCGAGGATGTGGAGCCGCCCGGCCTTGGCGGGGTCGATCGCGTCGGCCGTCTGCGCGTCCTCGCTCGTGGTGTACCGGTAGCCGTCGCGCCCCCGGATGCGCTGGTCGCCACCCGAGCAGAACGCCCAGCCGCCGTCCTTGGCCGAGGGGCCGTTGCCCGTGAGGAGGACCGTGCCGACGTCGGAGGTCATGCGCGCGTGGTCGAGGACCCGGTAGAGCTCGTCCACCGTGTGGGGGCGGAACGCGTTGCGGACCTCGGGCCGGTCGAAGGCGACACGGACCACGGGCAGGTCGCGTTCGTACGCCTCGCCGTCGCGCGTGCCGCGCTCGACACCACGGTGGTACGTGATGTCGGTGAGCCCTTCGAAGCCGGCGACGGTGCGCCAGGCCTGAGGGTCGAACGTCTCGGACACCTGTGCGGGGATGCTGCTCACGACCGTCACCCTAGCCGCCCGCGAGGCGGAGGGAGGGCCGTGGTGCGGTCTCGGGGCCGGACGCGGGCGCGGGGGGCGGTACTCGTGCCCTACGGTGTGGTGGTGAGGACCTTGGAGTCTTGACGGCGGTGCGCGCAGTCGTGTAATTCGGTGGAGCCCTTTCTGTGCTCAAGATCATGTCGCCGGTCCTCGTCGTGGGGGACGGTCGGCCTCGAAACCTCCCGAAGGAAGTCCCCGATGGCTCCAGAGACCGAGAAGCACGTCCCCCGCAGGCAGGCCCGGGGCACGCAGCGCCGCGACACCATCGTGTCGGCCGCAGCCGAGCTGATCCTGCGCGACGGCCCGGCGAGCGTGACGCACAGGTCCGTGGCCGCCCAGGCGGACGTCCCCCTCGCGGCGACGACCTACTACTTCTCGGGCCTCGACGACCTCCTCGCGGCAGCGGGGCAGCGCATCGTCCGTGACTGGGCGGACCGGGCCCAGGCGATCGGCCACGCGGTCGCGGACGCGGTCGCCGACGGCGGGGTCGACGCGCTGAGCACACGGTCGCGCGCGCTCCTGCTCGTGGACGCCGTGCTCCCGCCGGGGGACCACGGAGAGCTGCTGGGCTTCTACGAGCACGTGGTCCGCGCGGGCCGCAGCCCGGTGCTCGCGACCGCGTTCGCGCAGGGCCGAGGGGAGCTCGACGTCGTCGTCGACGACCTGCTCGCGCAGCTCGGTGTCCGGTTCTCCGCGGTCCTGCTGATCGCGGTCGTGGACGGCGCCGCGGTGACGGCGCTGTGCGAGGGGCGCAACGTCCGCGACCTGGCGGTCGACTGCGTCACGGAGCTGCTCGGCACCTCCTGACGTGGGGTCGCGCCGCCCCTGGACGGCCGCGGAGATAGCCTGTGACCGTGCCTCCCACGTCCCCCTCGACCGCGAACCCTCGTCTCGTCGCCTGGTCCACGCCCCTGCGGACCCGTTTCCGAGGCCTCGACGTGCGCGACGGTCTGCTCGTGCGCGGCGAGGCGGGCTGGGCCGAGTTCTCGCCGTTCTGGGAGTACGACGACGCCGAGTCGGGTGCGTGGCTGCGTGCGGCGCGGGAGGCGGCGGAGGTCGGCTGGCCTGTGCCCGTCCGGGCGAGCGTGCCGGTCAACGTCACCGTCCCGGCGACGGACCCGCAGCGCGCGCACGACATCGTCACGTCGTCCGACGGCTGCCGGACCGCGAAGGTCAAGGTCGCCCAGCGCGACAGGGACGGTGCGGTCGAACCCGTCGACCAGGAGATCGCGCGCCTCGAGGCCGTCCGGGACGCCCTCGGCCCCGGCGGGCGGATCCGGGTCGACGCCAACGGCGGCTGGGACCTCGACGAGGCCCTGCGGCGGCTGCCGCTGCTCGACCGTGCGGCCGGCGGGCTCGAGTACGTCGAGCAGCCGTGCGAGCGTGTCGAGGACCTCGCCGCGGTGCGGCGCGCGACGTCGGTGCTGGTCGCCGCCGACGAGTCGATCCGTCGCGCCGAGGACCCGTTCGCGGTGCTGCGGGCAGAGGCCGCGGACGTCGTGGTGCTCAAGGTCCAACCGCTCGGCGGGGTCCGGGCGTGCCTCGACCTGGCCGAGCGGGTCGGGCTGCCCGTGGTCGTCTCGTCCGCGCTCGAGTCGTCGGTCGGGCTGGCCGCCGGGCTGGCGCTCGCGGCGGCCCTTCCCGAGCTGCCCTTCGCGTGCGGTCTGGCGACGTCCCAGCTCCTGACCCACGACGTGGTCGACGAGCCGCTGCTGCCCGTGGGCGGCGAGATCGTGGTCCGTCGTCCCGAGCCGTCGGTCGCTGCTCTCGCGCGTGCGTCCGCGGACGAGGGCACCGCCGGGCGGTGGGTCGAGCGGTACCGGCGCGTGGGTGCCCTCCTCGACGGGGCCGCAGCATGAGCGCCGCAGACGCCGCCGACCCGCCGGTCCTGCCCCCTGCCGTCGCGGCGGCACGCGAGATCGTCGCGGGCCTCGTCGCGGACGGGGTGCGTGACGTCGTCGTGTCGCCGGGCTCCCGCAGCGCCGCGCTCGCCTACGCTCTCGCCGCGGCCGACGCGGCGGGTCTGCTGACCCTGCACGTGCGGATCGACGAGCGGGCGGCCGCGTTCCTGGCCCTGGGGCTCTCGCGCGGGTCGCGGACCACCGAGGCCTCGGGCGGGCTCGTCCCCGTGGCCGTGGTCACGACGTCGGGGACGGCGGCCGCGAACCTGCACCCCGCGGTGCTCGAGGCGCACCACGCCGGGGTCCCGCTGGTGCTGCTCACGGCCGACCGGCCGCACGAGCTGCGCGGCACGGGCGCGAACCAGACGACCGACCAGGTCGGGCTGTACGGGTCCGCGGTCCGCCAGGCGGCCGACGTCCCGGCACCGGACGGGCGGCCGGGGGAGCTGGGGGACCTGCGTGCGGTCCTCGTCCGGGCGCTCGCCGCGGCCCGCGGGACCCGTTCCCGGTATCCCGGCCCGGTGCACCTCAACGTGGCGTTCCGCGAGCCGCTCGTGCCGCCCGCGTCGCTGGGAGCGCTGCCCTTCGGCGCCGGTGCGAGCCACGCGCCGCCCGACCGGACCCTCGTGGCGGGCGTGCGCGACGTCGTCGGGCCGTGGCCGCTCGACCCGTCCCCGGCGACCGTGCTCGTCGCGGGCGACGGTGCGGGCACGGACGCGCGACGCCTCGCCGAGGCGCGGGGCTGGCCCCTGCTCGCCGAGGCGTCGTCGGGTGCCGCGGCGGGCAGCCACGCGGTCGCCGCGCACCGACTCGTGCTGGGCGTGCTCGGGGAGCAGGTCGAGCGCGTCGTCGTCATGGGTCGCCCCACGCTCTCGCGCCCCGTCCAGCAGCTCCTCGCGCGCGCGGACGTCGAGGTGCTCGTCGTCGCGCCCGGGGGAGGACCCTGGCCCGACGCGGCGCGCTCGGCGAGCGCGATCCTGCCCGGCGTCCCGGCCGAGTGGTGGTCGGGCCCCGTCGGTGACCCGGGCTGGCTCGACACCTGGCGCGGCGCGGGGGAGGCGGCGCGCAAGGTCGTCGCCGCCCGGGTGTCCGTCCCGGGCCCGACGACGCCGCTCGCCGTCGCGGCAGCGGTCGCCGAGGCCTCGGGCCCGGACGACGTGCTCGTGGTCGGGTCGAGCAACCCGGTGCGCGACCTCGACCTCGTCGTCGACTGGGACGTCTCGCCGCTCGTGCTTGCCAACCGCGGGCTCGCGGGCATCGACGGGATGCTCTCGACCGCGACGGGGGTCGCGCTCGCCGCGGCGCGCGCAGGGCGGCGCACACGCGCCGTCGTGGGCGACCTCACGTTCCTGCACGACGTGGGCGGGCTCCTGCGCGGACCGCACGAGCCGGCCGCCGACCTCCAGGTCGTCGTGGTCAACGACGACGGCGGCTCGATCTTCGCGACGCTCGAGTACGGGGCGCTCGCCGAGGAGGCCCCCGGGACGGCGACGGCGTTCGAGCGCGTGTTCTCGACGCCGCACGGTGCCGACCTGGCCGCGCTCTGCGCGGGGTACGGCGTCCGTCACCGGCTCGTCACGGACACCACGGACCTCCGGGCCGAGCTCGCGCGCACGCCCCGTGGGGTCGAGGTCCTCGAGGTCCGCGTCGAGCGCGCCGGACGCCGGGCCGAGGGCGCCGGACTGGCGGCGGACGTCGCGGCGGCGGTCGCGCGCGGGCTGCCGCGGCGGCGCGACGGGTGCGACGACACCGGCCCGGGCGCCTGAGAACCCTCCCAGGAGTCGTACGGAACTCGCAGCGAACTCACAGGATCGTTCAAGCGACGTTCCAGCGCCGGGGTGTGAAGTGGTCCTCAGAACGAACGAGGAGGGAACACCCCATGACCGAGAACACCCCGCAGGTCCCCGAGCCCCAGGCTCCCCGCGACGGCGACACCCAGCGCATCGACGCGCAGCCCACGCAGCAGCTCCCCGTCACCCCGACGGCCCCGGCCGCCCCCGTGACCCCGGCCGCCCCGGCCCCGCAGGCTCCCGCGCAGCAGCACTTCGCGGCCCCGCACCCGGCGCCCGTGCCCGCGCCGCCCGTGCAGCACGCGCAGCACGCGCCGCAGCCGCACCCGCAGCCCCAGCACGCGCCGCAGCCGCAGCACGCGCCGTACGGCGCGCAGGCGCCCTACGCCGCGCAGGCGCCGCACGGCACCCCGACGAGCACCCCGTACTCCGCGGCCGGCATGCCGCCCGCGTCGCCCACCCCGGAGCAGGCTCCGGTCGCGACCAGGCGGAGCAAGACGTGGATCCCCGTGGTCGGCGCTGCTGCTGCCGCCGCGGTCCTCGCGAGCGCCGGCACGGCCGGGCTGCTCGGCGTCCTCGACGGCAACGGCACGACCCGCAGCTCCCTGGCCTCGGTCGGGGAGACCAAGGAGAACTCGACGGTCCCGGTCTCGGACTCGACGTCGGAGAACCCGAACTGGCAGGCGGTGACGAGCGCCGTCGCGCCGTCGGTCGTCTCGATCCAGGTCACCACGGCCGCGGGCGGTGCCGAGGGGTCGGGCGTCGTGATCGACACCGAGGGTCACGTCCTGACGAACAACCACGTCGTCGAGGGTGCGCAGGACGACACCGTCCAGGTCACCCTGAGCGACGGCCGTCTGTACGAGGCGAAGATCGTGGGTCTCGACCCGACGACCGACCTCGCGGTGGTCAAGCTCGTCGACCCGCCGAGCAACCTCACGCCCGCCTCGTTCGGGGACTCCGACGACGTCACCGTGGGCGAGTCGGTCCTGGCGGTCGGCAACCCGCTCGGCCTGGCCAACACCGCCACGACCGGCATCGTCTCGGCGCTCGACCGCCCGGTCGCCGCGTCGGGCTCCGACGGCGGCAGCACCGTGGTCACGAACGCGATCCAGATCGACGCCGCGATCAACCCGGGCAACTCGGGCGGTCCGCTGTTCAACGCGCAGGGCGAGGTCATCGGCATCACGTCGTCGATCGCGACCACGTCGAACCAGTCCGGTTCGATCGGCCTGGGCTTTGCCATCCCGGTGAACCTCGCGAAGAACATCAGCGCGCAGCTCATCGAGAACGGCTCGGCCGAGCACGCGTTCCTGGGCGTGAGCATGACGGACGCGACCGCCACGGCCGACGGCGTCACGCGCCGCGGTGCCGAGGTCAAGTCGGTCTCGGACGGCTCCCCGGCCGCCGAGGCAGGCATCAAGACCGGTGACGTGATCGTGGCGATCGACGGCAACCCCGTGAGCGGCGCGGAGTCGCTGACCGGGTTCGTGCGCGAGCGTGCGACCGGTGACGTCGCGAAGATCACGCTGGTCCGGGACGGCAAGACCGTCGAGGTCGACGTGACGCTCACCGCGAAGCCGACCGACACGACCACGGACGGCCAGAGCGGATCGGGCCAGCAGGGCTCGGGCTCCGACCAGGGTGGTTCCGGTCAGCAGCTCCCGGGCTCCGGTCAGGACGGCTCCGGCCAGGGGCAGTCCGACCAGACCAACCCGAACAACCTGCCCAACCCCTTCGACTGGTTCAACGGTCAGGGCTGAGGCAGCACAGCCGGACCCGGTGGTGTCGGCGGCGACGGTGGGAACCTCCCCCTGTGCCCGCCGTCGGCCGACGCCACCGCGGTCCTTCGATCGTCCCCCGGTCCGCGTTCCCCCCTGTCGACCGGCGGGACCACCGAGGTGAGGCCCTGTTCCCCTGCAGGTGCCCCTCCGGATGTCCCGGCCCGAACGGTTCGCCGTACGGGCCGGGACATCGTCGCGTCCGGGCAGCGTCGGCCCGGCCGCGCCCGTGGGGCTCGCTGGACCCGTTCCGGGCCTACTGGTCGCGGACCGGCAGGGCCTCGTCGTCCGGGGTGGGCTGTGCGGGCACGGCCGGTCCGTCCCAGGGCGACGTGAGGACGGGGTCGGCGTCGAGCAGTGCGAGAGCCTTGGTGGACCGCACCTCGGTGGTCGTGTACCCGAGGCCGTCGGCCACCTCGCGGGGCAGGACGTCGGCGAGCGTCACGCGCGTCGCGCGGAACTCCTGGCCCCAGGCCTCGACGGCGGCGACCAGCTGGCTGGCGACGGTCGTGCGGTCGGCGGCGGGGTCGACCGCGATCTCGTCGATCTCGACGACCGCGCCGTTGGCCGTGAACGTCAGGCGCTGGCTCGCCAGGAGGTAGCCGACGACCCCCGTCGTGTCCTCGGCGACGAGCAGCAGGGTGTCGAGCGCCCGCAGCAGGGGCCCGACGACGCGGTCGTGCGTCGCCCGGTCCGGTGCGTCCGGCTGGAGGCGGACGACGAGGAGCCAGAGGTCCTCGCGGTCTGCGGTCGTGGCGCGGCGTACGGTGACGTCGCTTTGCGTGGGGGCCAGAGTCATCGTCGTCGCATCGGTCACGGGGTGAACTTAACAGGCGAAACCGCGCGCTTCCCGGAGGTGTCCGTCGAACGGTCCATTCGTCGCGTACTTCACGAAACCACGGGTGGAGTTCGGCGTCCTGGCGCCGTTCCAGCGGTGGATACGCGTCCACCGTGCGGACGCCCGTCTCACTCCCCGAGCGCGTACCGCATGGGTTCGAGCTTGGCCTCGGACTCCGCCAGCTCGGCCACGGGGTCGGAGGCCGCCACGATGCCGCAGCCCGCGAAGAGTCGCACGTGGTGCGCGTCCCGGGAAGACAGCTCGGCCGAGCGCAGCGCGATGCCCCACTCGCCGTCGCCGTCCGCGCCGAACCAGCCCACGGGGGCGGCGTAGCGGGCGCGGTCCATGCCCTCGATCTCGCGGATGAGGTCGCGCGCCGCGAGGGTCGGCGTCCCGCACACCGCGGCGGAGGGGTGCAGCGCGGCCGCGAGCGCCAGGCTCGTGGGAGCCGGCCGTCCGTCGGCCCCGGCCACGAGCACGCCCGTGACGTCGGAGGCCAGGTGCAGAACGTTGGGCAGGTGCAGCACGAAGGGCGCGTCGGGGACGTTCATGGACGAGCAGAAGGGCGCGAGCGCGTCGGCGACCGAGGCGACCGCGTACTCGTGCTCCTCGAGGTCCTTGGACGAGCGGGCCAGGTGGGCGGCGCGCAGCAGCGAATCGTCGTCGGCCTCGGCACCGCCCGACCGGCGGATCGTCCCGGCCAGCACGCGCGAGGTCACGAGCCCCTTCTCGCTGCGCACGAGCAGCTCGGGGGTCGCGCCGACCATGCCGTCGACGGAGAACGTCCAGCACGCGTCGTAGGCGGCCGCGAGGCGTCCGAGCATCCAGCGGGGGTCCACAGGGTGCTCGGCGGTCGCGACCACGTCCCGTGCGAGCACGACCTTCTCGAGGTCGCCCCGGCGGATGCGCTCGACGCCCTCGGCGACGACCGCGGTCCAGTCGTCTGCGCTGAGCGAGCCGTCGACCGTGGTCACGCGGCCCGGCCCGGCCACGGGCGTGCGGTGCGCCGGGTCGAGGACGGACGCGACGTCGTCGGGCAGGGCGTCGCCCGCCGAGATGCTGGTGACCCACGCGGTGCCGTGGGGGCCACCCCGGCGCCCGACGACGACGCGCGGCACCAGGATCGTCCCGCCCGGGCGGGCGTCCCCCGTGGTGCCCGACGTGTCGTCGAACGCGAACGAGCCGAACGCGACGAGCCCGCTGCCGGGCAGGGACACGTCGTCGTGCACGACGGCTGCGCCCAGGACCTCCTGCCACGCGGCCTCGGCGTCGGCGAACCGGCCCGGCCCCCACGCCTCGAGCCGCAGGCTCTCGCCCCAGCCGACGATGCCGTCGCCGCGCCGCACCCAGGCGAGTGGCCGGGCGTCGGGCAGGAGGTCCGTCAGGGCCGTGAGGTCGTCCGGCAGCCCGTCGGGCAGCAGGGTCGTGCGCACGACGAGGCGAGGGACGGCGGTGGATCCGGGGGAGCCGGTGCGGGGGGACCCTGCCGGGGGAGCGCCGAGGTCGTCGGAGCCTGCCGGGAGGTGGGAGTGCTCAGTCATCGTCTCCAGCGTAGGCGTGAAACGATGGGCGGCATGTCGCGAGCCAGCCTGGACAAGAAGCCCACCGAGGTCGCCTCCATGTTCGACGGGATCGCCCGTCGCTACGACCTCACGAACGACCTCATCTCCCTGGGGCAGGACCGGCGGTGGCGCAAGCACACGGTCGACGCCGTCGCGGCGCTGCCGGGCGAGCGCGTCCTGGACCTCGCGGCCGGGACGGGCACGTCGAGCGAGCCGTTCGCGGACGAGGGCGTCGAGGTCGTGCCGTGTGACTTCTCGGTCGGCATGCTCCAGGTCGGCAAGCGCCGCCGTCCCGACCTGCCGTTCGTCGCGGGGGACGCCACGGCGCTGCCGTTCGCCGACGCGTCGTTCGACGCCGTGACCATCTCGTTCGGGCTGCGCAACGTCGTGGACACGAGCGCCGCGCTGCGCGAGATGCTGCGCGTGACACGCCCGGGCGGTCGCATCGTGGTCTGCGAGTTCTCCGAGCCGACGTGGAAGCCGTTCCGCGTGCTCTACACCGACGTCTTCATGAAGCTCCTGCCCGTCGTGGCCGGGGCCGTGACCAAGGAGAAGGGCTCGTACGAGTACCTCGTCGAGTCCATCAGGACGTGGCCCACGCAGCCCGAGCTCGCGCACCTCATGCTCGACGCCGGCTGGGAGGGCGCCGCCTACCGGAACCTCTCCGGCGGCCTCGTCGCGCTGCACCGCGGGATCCGGCCCGCCTGACGTCCCACCGAGCGAGGTGCGCCCCCGACACGCGGGGCGCACCTCGCTCAGTGCTGCCCTCTCGTCCCCGCGACCAGGCTGTTCGTTGCAGCAAGGAAGGGTTGCCTTGCTACACATTCGCGAGCATGTGTGGCTAGAGTGACGATGTCCATTGTGAGCGACTTCACAAGGGTCTCCATGAGGCATGCCCCCAGGCCGAGCGAGGTGAGAACGTGCGTGAGCGGACCGACGACGCGGACGTCATCGTCGTGGGCGCGGGCCCTGCCGGGGCGACCGCGGCCCACTACTGCGCCGCTGCCGGACTGAGCGTCCTCCTCCTCGAGAAGGCCTCGTTCCCGCGCGACAAGATCTGCGGCGACGGCCTCACGCCGCGCGCCGTGGGCGAGCTCGTCCGCATGGGCGTCCCCACGCGCGCCGAGGACGGCTGGATCCGCAACAAGGGCCTGCGCGTCGTCGCGAGCGGTCGCCAGTGGGAGCTGCCCTGGCCCGAGCTCAAGGCGTACCCCTCCTACGGCCTCGCCCGCTCCCGGATGAACCTCGACCAGACCCTCGCCGAGCACGCGCAGCGCACGGGCGCCAAGCTCCTCGAACGCACCAACGTGACCGGGCCGATCGTCGACGAGCGCACCGGTCGGGTCGTGGGCGTCACGGCACGCCCCCTCGACGAGAACGGTCGCCGCGCGGGCGACGAGTACGAGCTGCGCGCCCCGGTCGTCATCGCGGCCGACGGCGTCTCGTCCCGCTTCGCGCTCGCGCTCGGCCTCGAGAAGCGCCAGGACCGGCCCATGGGGGTCGCCGTCCGCACCTACTTCAGGACCCCGCGTCACGACGACGCCTGGATGGAGTCGCACCTCGAGCTGTGGGACGGGCCCGCCGGGAGGTCGAACCTGCTGCCGGGCTACGGCTGGATCTTCGCCCTCGGCGACGGCACCGCGAACGTCGGCCTCGGCTCGGTCAACTCGACCCCCGCCCGCCAGTCCGCCGCGAACGTGGACTACAAGGACCTGTTCGCCAAGTGGATGGCCAACGCCCCCGCGGAGTGGGAGTTCACGCCCGAGAACCAGCTCGGTCCCGTGCGCGGCGCGGCGCTGCCCATGGGCTTCAACCGCAAGCCGCTCTACTCGCGCGGCGTCGTGCTCGTGGGTGACTCGGGCGGCATGGTCAGCCCCTTCAACGGCGAGGGCATCGCGTACGCCATGCAGGCCGCGCGCGTCGCCGCCGACGTCGTCGCCCAGTCCCGGGCCCGCAGCACCGACGCTGCCCGTGAGCGCACGCTCGCGACCTACCCCGACATCATGCGGCGCGACCTGGGCGGGTACTACACGCTCGGCCGGTACTTCGTGCGGCTCATCGAGCACCCCGAGATCATGCGGCTGTGCACGAAGTACGGGCTGCCTCGTCCGCTCGTCATGCGCTTCGTCCTCAAGCTGCTGTCCGACTGTTACGAACCCCGTGGTGGCGACGTCGTCGACCGGGTCATCGCAGGCCTGACGAGGGTGGTGCCATCGGCATGAGAGTCCTCGGTGCGACGGCAACGACGCCGTCCTCGCTGTACCTGCAGTCACCACCGTCATCCCCCTCGGACCTGGGCCCCCGCGGTTTCGCGCGGTCGCCCGGTGGCAGCACTCTCGACACGCCCCCGCGCACCCCCCGGAGAGCAGACCGATGACCAACCCGTACGTGCCCGTCCTCGTCCTGATGGGCATCGGCGCCGTCCTCGCTCTCGGCGGAGTCGCCGCGAGCGCCGTGATCGGCCCCAAGCGCTACAACCGCGCCAAGCTCGACGCCTACGAGTGCGGCATCGAGCCCACTCCGCACGCGGTCGGCGGAGGGCGCTTCCCGATCAAGTACTACCTCGTCGCGATGACCTTCATCATCTTCGACATCGAGGTGGTCTTCCTCTACCCGTGGGCGGTGGACTTCACGGTCCTTGCCACCTTCGGGCTCGTCGCCATGCTGAGCTTCCTCGCCCTGATCACGGTGCCGTTCGTCTACGAATGGCGCCGTGGCGGGTTCGAGTGGGACTAGCCGGAACCAGTTAGGGAGAACGCAGATGGGGATCGAGGAAGCTCCCTCGGGCTTCTTGCTCACGAGCGTGGAGAACCTCGCGGGGTACTTCCGCAAGGCGTCGCTGTGGCCGGTGACGTTCGGCCTGGCGTGCTGCGCCATCGAGATGATGGCGGCCGGCGCGTCGCGCTACGACCTGTCGCGCTTCGGCATGGAGGTCTTCCGTGCCTCGCCGCGGCAGGCCGACCTGATGATCGTCGCAGGTCGCGTGAGCCAGAAGATGGCGCCCGTCGTGCGCCAGGTCTACGACCAGATGTCCGAGCCCAAGTGGGTGCTGTCGATGGGCGTGTGCGCGTCGAGCGGCGGCATGTTCAACAACTACGCGATCGTCCAGGGCGTGGACCACATCGTCCCGGTGGACATCTACCTGCCCGGCTGCCCGCCGCGCCCGGAGATGCTCATCAACGCGATCCTCGCGCTGCACGACCAGATCCAGGCCGAGCCGCTCGGCGTGAACCGGCGCGAGGCGGCCAAGGCCGCCGAGGCCGCGGCGCTCGAGGCGACCCCGACCTTCCAGATGAAGGGACTGCTGCGGTGACGAGCACCCACGACGGACCGGGCGGTCGTCCGGCCGACGACGCGTCCCGCGAGAAGGTCGCCCACGGCGACGTGCCCGGCGACGAGCTCGTGGCGGGACCCGAGGCCGGCGGCCGCGAGCCGCTCGAGGTCGTCGAGGTCCGCACCGGCATGTTCGGCGCCAAGGGCTCGGGCGACACCTCCGGGTACGGCGGGCTCGTGCGGCCCGTGGTGCTGCCCGGACCGAGCGCCCGCCCCTACGGCGGCTGGTTCGACGAGGCCGTCGACGTCCTGGCCGAGGTTCTCGCCGAGGGCGGCGTGCGCTTCGAGGACGCGGTCGAGCAGGTCGTGGTGGACCCCCCGGGACGCCACGCCGAGCTCACCCTCCACGTGCGCCGCGACCACGTCGTGACCGTCGCCCGCGCGCTGCGCGACGAGCAGGACCTGCGCTTCGAGCTGAGCATGGGCGTGAGCGGCGTGCACTACCCGCACGACGTGGGCCGCGAGCTGCACGCCGTCTACCACCTGACGTCGGTGACCCACGGGCGCAGCCTGCGTCTCGAGGTCTCCGTCCCGGACGCGGACCCGCACGTCCCGTCGAGCACGTCGGTCTACCCGTCCAACGACTGGCACGAGCGCGAGACGTGGGACTTCTTCGGGATCGTCTTCGACGGCCACCCTGCCCTCGCCCGCATCGAGATGCCCGACGACTGGCCCGGCCACCCGCAGCGCAAGGACTACCCGCTCGGCGGCATCCCGGTCGAGTACAAGGGCGCCACGGTGCCCCCGCCGGACCAGAGGAGGTCGTACTCGTGAGCACCACCACCCCCCACGCCACGAAGGCGCCGTACGGGGACTTCGACCCGGGCGTCCCCAGCTTCGAGGCCTCGGGCGGCGACTGGGCGGACATCGCCGCCGAGGCCACGCAGCTCGGCGAGGAGCGCATCGTCGTCAACATGGGCCCCCAGCACCCGTCCACGCACGGCGTGCTGCGGCTCATGCTCGAGATCGACGGCGAGACGGTCACCGAGGCCCGCTGCGGCGTCGGCTACCTGCACACGGGCATCGAGAAGAACATGGAGTACCGGACGTGGACCCAGGGGGTCACGTTCTGCACCCGCATGGACTACCTCGCCCCCCTGTTCCAGGAGACGGCGTACTGCCTCGCGGTCGAGAAGCTCCTCGGCATCACGGACGACGTGCCCGAGCGCGCGAGCATCATCCGCGTCCTCATGATGGAGCTCAACCGGATCGCGTCCCACCTGGTGTGCCTGGGCACGGGCGGCAACGAGATGGGCGCGACGACCGTCATGACCATCTCCTTCACGGCACGCGAGGAGATCCTGCGGGTCTTCGAGGCCGTCACGGGGCTGCGCATGAACCACGCGTACGTGCGCCCGGGTGGCGTGGCGCAGGACGTCCCGCCGGACGTCGTGGCCCAGATCCGCAAGGCCGACCCGCTGATCCGCGGCTACCTCGGTCAGCTCGGCGACCTCATGCTCGCCAACCCCATCTTCAAGGGGCGCCTCCAGGGAGTCGGGCACCTCAACCTCTCGGGCTGCATGGCGCTCGCGATCACGGGCCCGGTGCTGCGCTCGACGGGCCTGCCGTACGACGTGCGCAAGGCCGCCCCGTACTGCGGCTACGAGACGTACGACTTCGACGTCCCCACCTCGGACGAGGCCGACTGCTACTCGCGGGTCGTGCTGCGGCTCGAGGAGTGCTACCAGTCGCTGCGGATCGTCGAGCAGTGCCTCGAACGCCTCGAGGCGACGGCGGGCCAGCCCGTCATGGTCGCCGACAAGAAGATCGCCTGGCCCGCGCAGCTCGCGGTCGGTGCGGACGGCCAGGGCAACTCGCTCGACCACATCCGCGAGATCATGGGCACCTCGATGGAGGCCCTGATCCACCACTTCAAGCTGGTCACCGAGGGCTTCCGGGTACCCGTCGGCCAGGTGTTCCAGTCGGTCGAGCACCCGCGCGGCGAGCTGGGCGTGCACCTGGTGTCCGACGGCGGCACGCGCCCCTACCGGGCCCACTTCCGTGATCCTTCGTTCAACAACCTGCAGGCGGTCGCCGTGATGTGCGAGGGCGGCCAGGTCGCCGACGTCGTCGTCGCGGTCGCCTCGCTCGACCCTGTGCTGGGAGGGGTGGACCGATGACGCTCGAGGCCAGAAGGTCCGGTTACGACGAGGCGACGTACGCGCGCCTCGCCACGGACACCGCGGCGATCATCGCCCGGTACCCGGAGAAGAGGTCGGCGCTGCTGCCCATGCTGCACCTGGTGCAGGCGGAGGACGGCTACGTCTCGCGCGACGGCATCGCGTTCTGCGCCGAGCAGCTCGACATCACGGCCGCCGAGGTGTCGGCCGTCGCGACGTTCTACACGCAGTACAAGCGCCACCCCAACGGCACCTACACCGTGGGCGTGTGCACCAACACGCTGTGCGCGATCATGGGCGGCGACGAGATCTTCGACGAGCTCTCGGAGCACCTGGGCGTCGGGCACGACGAGACGACCGAGGACGGTGCCATCACCCTCGAGCGCGTCGAGTGCAACGCGGCGTGCGACTACGCACCCGTCGTGATGGTCAACTGGGAGTTCTTCGACAACCAGACCCCCGCCGGGGCCACGCAGCTCGCCGACCGCCTCCGCGCGGGCGAGGACGTCGCCCCCACGCGCGGCGCGGCCTCGGTGTGCTCGTTCAAGCAGATGAGCCGCGTGCTCGCCGGGTTCTCCGACGGCCGCGCCGACGAGGGCGTCGGGGCCGGTGGCCCCACGCTCGCGGGGCTCCGCCTGGCCCGCGAGCACGACTGGACCGCCCCCGGCGGTGCGGCCCCGGAGCAGGCCGACGGGTCGGGCACGGACGCGGGTGCGGCGGCCGCGGAGGGCGCCTCCGCCGTCGGGCAGGAGCAGTCCAGCGCCGAGCGCAAGCCCACCACGCCCGCCGACGCCACGGGCGACACTCCCGACGCCTCGAAGGGGAAGCAGCCGTGAGCGAGCAGACGATCGACCCGCTGACCCCGATCCTCAGCGAGACCTGGGACGCGGACCGCTCCTGGACCCTCGACACCTACGTCGCCGGCGGCGGCTGGAAGGGCCTCGCGAAGGCCCTCGCGCAGCCGCCCGCGGACGTCGTGCAGGTCGTCAAGGACTCGGGCCTGCGCGGCCGGGGCGGCGCCGGGTTCCCCACGGGCATGAAGTGGGGCTTCCTGCCCGCGCCCGACGGCGGCCCCCGCTACCTCGTCGTCAACGCCGACGAGTCCGAGCCGGGCACGTGCAAGGACATCCCGCTCATGCTCGCGAGCCCCCAGCTCCTGATCGAGGGCGTGGCCATCACGTCCTACGCGATCGGGTGCGACCACGCGTTCATCTACGTGCGCGGCGAGGTCCTGCACGTGTACCGCCGCCTGCTGCGGGCGGTCGAGGAGGCCTACGCGGCCGGGTACCTGGGCAAGGACATCCAGGGCTCGGGCTTCGACCTCGACGTCACGGTCCACGCCGGTGCGGGCGCGTACATCTGCGGCGAGGAGACCGCGCTGCTCGACTCGCTCGAGGGCCTGCGCGGCCAGCCGCGCCTCAAGCCCCCGTTCCCCGCGGTCGCGGGCCTGTACGCGCGGCCCACGGTGGTCAACAACGTCGAGTCGGTCGCGAGCGTCCCGGCGATCGTCACCGAGGGCGCCGACTGGTTCAAGAGCATGGGCACCGAGCGCTCGGCGGGCCACGGGCTCTTCTCGCTGTCGGGCCACGTGGTGCGCCCGGGCCAGTACGAGGCGCCGCTCGGCATCACGCTGCGCGAGCTCCTCGACATGGCCGGCGGGATCCGCGGCGGCAACCGCCTGAAGTTCTGGACGCCCGGCGGGTCCTCGACGCCCCTGTTCACCGACGCGCACCTCGACACCCCGCTCGACTACGAGTCGGTCGCCGCGGCGGGCTCGATGCTGGGCACGCGAGCGCTGCAGATCTTCGACGAGACCACGTGCGTCGTGCGGGCCGTGAGCCGGTGGATGGACTTCTACGCGCACGAGTCGTGCGGCAAGTGCACGCCGTGCCGCGAGGGGACCTACTGGCTCAAGCAGATCCTGCGCCGCATCGAGACGGGTACCGGCACCGAGGGCGACCTCGACGTCCTGCTCGACACGTGCGACAACATCCTCGGCCGCGCGTTCTGCGCGCTCGGGGACGGCGCCACCTCGCCCGTCACGAGCAGCATCGCGCTGTTCCGCGAGGAGTTCGAGGCGCACATCACCGGGCGCGGCTGCCCGTTCGACCCGTCGGCCGCGGCCCTGTTCGACTACACGCCCCGGCGTGCCCCGCAGGCCCTGACAGCAGGAGCGCACTGATGACGACCACGACGCCCGGCCCGTCGAGCGCGGTCGCGGCGGGAGGCGCGAAGCCCCCCGCCCGCCCCGACGACGTGTCGTTCACGATCGACGGCATCGAGATGGCCGTGCCCAAGGGCACCCTGGTCATCCGCGCCGCCGAGCAGGTCGGCATCCAGATCCCGCGGTTCTGCGACCACCCGCTGCTCGCCCCCGCGGGTGCGTGCCGCCAGTGCCTCGTCGAGGTCGCGACCCCCGACCGCGAGGGCAACGTCCGCCCCATGCCCAAGCCGCAGGCCTCGTGCACGCTCGAGGCCACGCCCGGCATGGTCGTCAAGACGCAGCACACGTCCGCGGTCGCCGACAAGGCGCAGCACGGCGTCATGGAGCTCCTGCTCATCAACCACCCGCTCGACTGCCCGGTGTGCGACAAGGGCGGCGAGTGCCCCCTGCAGAACCAGGCCATGAGCAACGGGCGCGCGACGAGCCGCTTCGTCGACGTCAAGCGCACCTTCCCCAAGCCCATCGCGATCTCGACCGAGATCCTGCTCGACCGCGAGCGCTGCGTCCTGTGCCAGCGCTGCACGCGGTTCTCCGCGGAGATCGCGGGCGATGCGTTCATCGACCTGCAGAAGCGCGGCGCGCAGCAGCAGATCGGCCGCTACGACGCGAACGTCCTGGGCTTCGCCGACGGCGAGACCGAGCAGGCCGCCCCCGCGGGGGCCCTGCCCTACGGTGCGCAGGCCGGGTTCGAGGCCCCCGTCGGGGCCGCCCTCGAGGACGAGTCGGGGAGGCCCTTCGCGTCCTACTTCAGCGGCAACACCGTGCAGATCTGCCCGGTGGGTGCGCTGACGGGTGCCGCGTACCGCTTCCGGTCGCGGCCCTTCGACCTGGTCTCGACCCCGGGCGTGGGCGAGCACGACGCGTGCGGGTCCGCGATCCGCGTCGACCACCGTCGCGGCGTCGTGCTGCGGCGCCTGTCGGGCGAGGACCCGCTGGTCAACGAGGAGTGGATCACCGACAAGGACCGCTTCGCGTTCCACTGGCAGGACGCACCGGACCGCCTGGCCCACCCGCTCGTGCGCGACCGCGAGGTCGACGCGCAGGGCCGGGTCACGCGCGGCGAGCTGCGTCCCGCGAGCTGGGCCGAGGCCCTCGAGGTCGCGGCCGACGGCCTGGCGCAGGCTCGCGCGGCGGGCGGCGTCGGGGTGCTCCCCGGCGGTCGCCTGACCGTCGAGGACGCCTACGCGTACGGCAAGTTCGCCCGGGTCGTCCTGGGCACCAACGACGTCGACCACCGCGCTCGCGTGCACTCGGCCGAGGAGGCCGAGTTCCTGGCCCACCGCGTCGCGGGCACGGGCCTGGGCGTGACGTTCGAGGAGCTCGAGAAGGCCCCTGCGGTGCTCCTCGTGGCCCTCGAGGCCGAGGAGGAGGCGGGCGTCACGTTCCTGCGCCTGCGCAAGGGCGTCCAGAAGCGTGGCCTGCGGGTCTTCTCCCTCGCCCCCTTCGCGAGCCGGGGCGTGCAGCGCCTCGACGGCACGCTCCTGCGGGCGGCCCCGGGTACGGAGGCCGAGTGGCTCACCGTGCTCGCCTCGGGCGCGCAGACGCTGTTCGGCCACGACGGCGCCGTGGGCCCCGACGTCCCCGAGTCGGTCGACGAGCCCGCCGAGGTCGCGGCGCTGCGGGACGCGCTCGCGCAGCCCGGCGCCGTGATCCTCGTGGGCGAGCGCCTCGCCGGGGTGCCCGGCGGCTACTCGGCGCTGGTGCGCCTCGCCGAGGGCACCGGGGCTCGCCTCGCGTGGATCCCTCGCCGGGCGGGGGAGCGCGGCGCGGTCGAGGCAGGGACGCTGCCGGGGCTCCTCCCGGGCGGACGCCCCGTGCCCGACGCCGCAGCGCGGGTCGACGTGTCCGTCGCCTGGGGCGTCGAGCACCTCCCCGAGGCGCCCGGTCGTGACACGGGCGGCATCCTCGACGCCCTGTCCGTGGGCCAGCTCGACGGCGTGCTCGTCGGCGGTCTGCACACCGACGACCTCCCCGACCCCGACCACGCCCGCCGGGCGCTGGGCGCCGCCGGGTTCGTCGTGTCGCTCGAGGTCCGCGCGTCGGACGTCACAGAGCTCGCGGACGTGGTCCTGCCCGTGGCGCCGCCGGTCGAGAAGGCCGGGGCGTTCGTGAGCTGGGAGGGCCGGGTGCGGACCTTCGAGGCCGCGCTCGCCACGACCGCGATGCCCGACCACCGTGTCCTCGACGCGCTCGCCGACGCGGCGGGTGTCGCGCTCGGCACCCGGACGCTCGGCGAGGTCCGGGACGAGATCGACCAGCTCGGCACGTGGGACGGGGAGCGCTCGGCAGCGCCTGCCGAGGCCGCCGCCGAGCCGCCCGCCGTCGCACCGGGCACCGCGGTGCTCGCGGGGTGGCGCCTGCTGCTCGACGCAGGACGCGGGCAGGACGGCGAGCGGTTCCTCGCCGGCACCGCCAAGCGACCCGTCGCCCGGCTGTCCGCGACGACCGCCGCCGCGGCCGACCTCTTCGAGGGCGACGTCGTGCGCGTCTCGACCGACCGCGGGTCGATCGAGCTGCCGGTCGTGATCACCGACATGGTCGAGCACGTCGTGTGGCTCCCGCTCGGCTCGCAGGGGTCGAAGGTCTACCGTGACCTCGGCGTCGCCCCAGGGGCGCTCGTCCGCATCGAGCCCGCCGCCGGGTCCGCGTCCGTCGCACGGGCCGCAGAGTCCGCAGCACCCACCCAGCGCACCGACGGGGGAGCATCATGACAGGCCTGCTGAACCTGGTCTCCGGGGCGGTACTGGTCTCCGAGACCCCGGGCGTGCCCGGGATCAAGGCCGACTTCTCGCAGGACAACGGCTGGACCTACCTGGTCAAGGCCGTGCTCATCATCGTGTTCCTGCTCACGAGCGTGCTCATCGCGATCTGGTTCGAGCGCAAGGTCGTGGCCCGCATGCAGGTCCGCCCCGGACCCAACGTGCACGGTCCCTTCGGCCTGCTGCAATCGCTCGCGGACGCCATGAAGCTGCTGCTCAAGGAGGACCTCACGGTCTCCGCGGCGGACAAGTTCGTGTACATCCTGGCGCCCATGATCGCGGTGTTCTGCTCGCTGCTGACGTTCGCGGTCATCCCGTTCGGGCCGAACGTCACGATCCCGTTCACCGACTACTCGACACCCGCACAGCTCACCGACTTCCCCGTCGCGGTGCTCTACATCCTGGCGTGCGCCTCGGTGGGCGTGTACGGGATCGTCCTCGGTGGCTGGTCGTCGGGCTCCACCTACCCGCTGCTCGGCGCGGTCCGCTCGACGGCCCAGGTCATCAGCTACGAGCTCGCGATGGGCCTGGCCCTGGTGAGCGTCTTCATCATGGCCGGCTCGATGTCGACCTCCGAGATCGTGGACTCCCAGACCAGGGTCTGGTGGGCGCTCATCCTCATCCCGAGCTTCGTCATCTACATCATCGCGATGATCGGCGAGACCAACCGCCTGCCGTTCGACCTCCCGGAGGCCGAGGGCGAGCTCGTCTCGGGCTACATGACCGAGTACTCGTCCATGAAGTTCGCGTGGTTCTTCCTCGCCGAGTACATCAACATGATCAACGTCTCGGCCGTGGCGACCACGCTCTTCCTGGGCGGGTGGCGCGCCCCCTGGCCGCTGTCCGCGATCAACGACGGCATGTTCAACGAGGGCTGGTGGCCCATCCTCTGGTTCCTCGCCAAGGTCTGGGCGTTCATGTTCGTGTTCGTGTGGGTCCGTGGCACGCTCCTGCGCCTGCGCTACGACCAGTTCATGAAGTTCGGCTGGAAGATCCTCATCCCGGCCGCGCTCGCCTGGATCGTCGTGCTCGCGGTCGTCCAGGGCATGATCCGCTTCGGCGACGTCGACAACCGCACGATCCTCGTCGTCGCCGGCGGCCTGTGCGCCGTCGCGATCGTCGCGATCTTCCTGTGGCCCGCGCGCAAGGAACCCGGAGGGGAACCCGGTGCGGCCGGGGGAGCGACGCCGTCGGGCCCCTACCGCAAGGCGACCACCGCCTCGCCCGAGCCCTTCGACGCCTTCGCGGGCGGATTCCCCGTCCCGCCGCTGCCCGGCCAGTCCCTGCCCAGCGCCTCGCGCCGGGCCCGGCGCCTGGTCCCCGAGGGAAGCCCGCCACCCGGCGGCGGCCCCGCAGCTCCCGACGCCCAGGACGAGGAGGTCCCCCGTGGCTGACTACGAGTCGTTGATCCCCCAGAGGAAGGGGCTCGGCGGTCTGCTCGCGCCCGTCGCTGGCTTCGGGGTCACGTTCTCCTCGATGTTCAAGCCGACCGTGACCGAGCAGTACCCGTTCGAGAAGGTGCCGACCAAGCCCCGCTACCACGGTCGCCACCAGCTCAACCGGTACGAGGACGGCCTCGAGAAGTGCATCGGGTGCGAGCTGTGCGCCTGGGCGTGCCCCGCGGACGCGATCTACGTCGAGGGCGCGGACAACTCCGCCCTCCCCGACGGCGCGCACCGCTCGCCCGGCGAGCGCTACGGCAGCGTCTACCAGATCAACTACCTGCGCTGCATCTTCTGCGGCCTGTGCATTGAGGCGTGCCCCACCCGGGCGCTCACGATGACCAACGAGTACGAGCTCACCGGACCGACCCGTGAAGGGCTGATCTGGGAGAAGGAAGACCTCCTCGCGCCGCTGCGCGAGGGAATGCTCGCCGCCCCGCACCCCATGGTGCCCGGGACGACCGACACCGACTACTACCGGGGAGAGGTGACCGGGCCCGTGCCCGAGCAGATCGACTGGGTGCGTGAGCACCGGCCCGACGACCCGACCCTGCCGCCCGTCGAGGACCCTGCAGCGGCTCGCCGCCCCGAGGTCCGCAAGGTGGTCCGGTGACCGTCAGCGGGGGAGAGGTCGTCCTGTTCTGGGTCCTCGCCCCGCTCATGGTGCTGGCCGCGCTCGGGCTGCTGTTCGCGCGCAAGGCCGTGCACGCCGCGATCTGCGTCGTGTTCGTCATGATCAGCCTCGCGATCCTCTACATCGCGCAGGAGGCTGCGTTCCTGGGCGTCGTGCAGATCGTCGTCTACACGGGCGCCGTCATGATGCTGTTCCTGTTCGTGCTCATGCTCGTGGGCGTCGACGCGTCGGACTCGCTCGTCGAGACGATCCGCGGCCAGCGCTTCATCGGTGTGCTGCTCGGGCTGGGCCTCGGCTCGGTGCTCGTCGGGGTCGTCGCGCAGGCGACGTTCCCACCCTCGGTGGGGCTCACGGCGGCCAACGCCGAGTCCAACCCCGTCGCGCTCGCCCGCATCCTGTTCGCCGACTACGTGTTCGCGCTCGAGGTCGTCGGCATCCTGCTCGTGACCGCGGCCATCGCGGCGCTCGTCCTGACGCACCGGCGCCGGCTGGTGCCGCGCGTCGGGCAGCGGCAGATCTCCGACGCCAAGGTCGCGGCGCTCGCCGAGGGCGGGCTCCTGACCCCGCTGCCGGCGCCGGGCGTCTACGCGCAGAACAACGCGATGGACACCCCCGCGCTCGACCCGCAGGGGCGGCCGATCGAGCACTCCGTCTCGCGCATCCTGCGCATCCGCGGGCAGGAGCGTTCCGCGGGCCGCATCCTCGCCAAGGAGCGGGCCGTGCTCGCCGAGCACGAGCCCGAGCTCGTGAGCAGGCGCTTCCCCGAGCTGTCGGCCGCCACCGACGAGGAGGCCGCCGCGGACCTGTCGGGCGGGTCGACGGTGCCCGCAGAGCCGGGAGGCTTCCCGACCGACACGACCTCCGGGGCGAGCGGACCGACGAGCGGACCAGCGACCGGACCGGCGACCGGGCCGACCGCCGAGCACGGGAAGGAGAGCTGACATGGAGCTGACCAACTACCTGGTGCTCGCCGCGATCCTCTTCGCGATCGGCGCGACGACCGTGCTGCTGCGACGCA
Organism: Oerskovia sp. NPDC057915; assembly: GCF_042887685.1. Lineage (NCBI taxonomy): Bacteria > Bacillati > Actinomycetota > Actinomycetes > Micrococcales > Cellulomonadaceae > Oerskovia > Oerskovia sp. NPDC057915. The sequence continues at coordinate 99,422 of NZ_JBHVOS010000011.1, forward strand.
ACGCGATCATCGTCTTCATGGGCATCGAGCTCATGCTCAACGCCACCAACCTGACGTTCGTGACGTTCGCCCGCATGCACGGGGACCTCCACGGCCAGGTCATCGCCTTCTTCGTGATGGTGGTGGCGGCGGCCGAGGTCGTCGTGGGGCTCGCGATCATCGTGGCCATCTTCCGTACCCGCCGCTCGGCCTCGGTCGACGACGTCAACCTGCTGAAGAACTGAGAGGGCAGGCATGCCAACGGTGACTCTGCTTCCTGCCCTCGCGCACGCCCTGCCGGCCGCGCTGCCGACCCAGGAGATCGTCCCGGCCTCGACGGTCGTGCCGGGGCCGTTCCTGCTCGGCCCGCTGCTGATCCTGCTGCCGCTGCTGGGGGCCGCGATCCTGCTGCTCGCGGGGCGGCGCAGCGACCGCTGGGGCGCGTGGTTCGGGGTGCTCATGTCGGGCGGCGCGTTCGTCGTCGCGCTGGTCGTGTTCTTCTCGATGCTGGGCCTGCCCGCCGACGAGCGGGTGGTCGACCACCGGCTCTTCGACTGGATCGCGGCCGGCGGCCTCGACGTGGGTGTGGGCCTGCGGCTCGACCCGCTGTCCATGACGTTCGTGCTGCTGGTGACGTTCGTGGGCACGCTCATCCACGTCTACGCGGTCGCGTACATGGAGCACGACACGGACAAGCGCCGGTTCTTCGCGTACCTCAACCTGTTCGTCGCGGCCATGCTGGTCCTGGTCCTCGCGGACTCCTACCTCGTGCTGTTCGTCGGCTGGGAGGGCGTGGGCCTGGCCTCGTACCTGCTCATCGGGTTCTGGAACCACGAGCGGGCCAACGCCGTGGCCGCCAAGAAGGCGTTCATCATGAACCGCGTGGGCGACCTCGGCCTGATCGTGGCGCTCATGCTCATGTTCGCGGGCTTCGGCGCGGTCGACTTCGCGACGGTCTTCGCCGACGCCCCGGAGGCGGGCACGGCGCTGCTGACCGCGATCGCCCTCGCGCTCCTGGTCGCCGCGTGCGGCAAGTCGGCGCAGTTCCCGCTGCAGGCCTGGCTCGGTGACGCCATGGCGGGCCCCACGCCCGTCTCGGCGCTCATCCACGCGGCCACCATGGTGACTGCGGGTGTCTACCTGGTCGTCCGCTCGGCGCCCGTCTTCGAGGGGGCCCCGACGGCGCAGCTCGTCGTGGTCCTCGTCGGTGCGGTCACGCTCCTGTTCGGGGCGATCGTCGGCTGCGCCAAGGACGACATCAAGAAGGTCCTGGCCGCCTCGACCATGTCGCAGATCGGCTACATGATGCTCGCGGCCGGGCTGGGGCCCATCGGGTACGCGTTCGCGATCTTCCACCTCGTGACGCACGGCTTCTTCAAGGCCGGGATGTTCCTCGGTGCGGGCTCGGTCATGCACGGCATGGACGACGGGGTCGACATGCGGCGCTTCGGTGCGCTCTCGAGGTACATGAAGGTCACGTGGATCACGTTCGGCCTCGGCTGGCTCGCGATCCTCGGGATCCCGCCCTTCTCGGGGTTCTGGTCGAAGGACAAGATCATCGAGGCGGCGTTCGTGCCGGTCGACGGGCAGGAGTGGCGCGCGTGGGTCTTCGGCGGCGTGGCGCTGATCGGAGCGGGCATCACGGCGTTCTACATGTCGCGCCTGTTCTTCATGACCTTCCACGGGCACAAGCGCTGGAACGACGGGTCGGGCAGCCCTACGGGGCCGCTCTCGACCGACGGTCCGGTGCAGCACCCGCACGAGTCGCCCGCGCTCATGACGGCACCCATGATCGTCCTCGCGGTCGGCTCGGTGGCCCTGGGCGGGCTGCTCGCGATCGGCAACGTGTTCGTCGACTGGCTCTCGCCCGTCACGGGCCACGCGGAGCACGCCGAACCGGTGCTGCCGGTGTGGTCGCTCATCACGCTGACCCTGGTCCTCGTCCTGCTGGGCGTGCTCCTGGCCTGGCGCCAGTTCGCGGCGTCCCGTGTCCCGATCGTCCCGCCGCACGGTTCGGTCCTGACCCGCGCGGCCCGCAAGGACCTCTACCAGGACCAGGTCAACGAGGCCGTGTTCATGCGGCCCGGGCAGTACCTCACGCGGTCCCTCGTCTACGGGGACCGGCAGATGGTCGACGGCGGCTGGATGGGTCTTGCCGGCCTCGTCGGCGCGACAGGGGAGAAGTTGCGCGGCATGCAGAACGGATTCGTCAGGTCGTACGCGGCGACGATGCTCGCCGGCCTGATCGTGATCGTCGCGGTGGTCCTCGCCGTGACCACCGGAACAGGGAGCTGAGGGACCGATGACCACCGAGATTCCCTGGCTGACACTCCTGATCGTCCTGCCGCTCGTCGGTGCGGCCGCCGTCTGGGGGCTGGGCGCCACGTCGGCGCGCAGGCACCTGCGGACCGTCGCCGTCGTGTTCGGCCTCGCCGAGCTCGTGCTCCTGGGCCTGGCGATCAGCGCGTTCGACATTTCGGACGCGGGCACGTACCAACTCACCGAGACGCACGCGTGGATCCCGCAGCTCGGCGTGAGCTACGCGGTGGGGGCCGACGGCGTCGCGCTCCTGCTGGTCGGGCTCGCGGTCCTGCTGGTCCCGCTCGTGATCCTGGCGGCGTGGCGCGAGCAGGACGGCGACCTCGCCAAGCTCCGCCACTACCTGGGGCTCGTGCTGCTGCTCGAGGCGTTCATGGTCGCGGTCTTCGTGGCCCGCGACGTGTTCTTCTTCTACGTGCTGTTCGAGGCCATGCTGATCCCGGTCTACTTCATGATCGGCGGTTTCGGGGGCGGGGCGCAGAGGCGCTACGCGGCCGTGAAGTTCCTGCTCTTCTCGCTCGCGGGCGGGCTCGTCATGCTCGTCGCGGTCATCGCGCTGTACCTCAACGGTCCGGGCGGCGAGCAGGGCTTCCTGACGCAGAACCTGGTCGACCACCTCGCCGCGAACCCGCTGGCGGTGAGCACCGAGAGGCTGCTCTTCCTGGGCTTCTTCCTGGCCTTCGCGATCAAGGCGCCGCTCTTCCCGGTCCACACCTGGCTGCCCGACGCCGCCGAGCACGCCCCCGCGGGCACCTCGACGCTCCTCGTGGGTGTCCTGGACAAGGTGGGCACGTTCGGCATGCTGACCCTGTGCCTGCCGCTCTTCCCGAACGCGAGCCGGTGGGCCGCGCCGGTGGTCGTGGTGCTCGCGGTCGTCTCGATCCTGTACGGCGCGCTCATGGCGATCGGCCAGAGCGACATCATGCGGCTCATCGCGTACACGTCGGTGTCGCACTTCGGCTTCATCGTCCTCGGGATCTTCTCGTTCACGTCGCTGAGCGTCTCCGGGGCCTCGTTCTACATGTTCAACCACGGGATCTCGACGGGGGCGCTGTTCCTGCTCGCCGGGTTCCTCGTCGCGCGGCACCCGGCGCGCTCGCAGCGTCTGGCCGACTACGGCGGGCTCCAGCGGGTCACGCCGGTCCTCGCGGGGACGTTCCTCGTGGCGGGCCTGTCGGCGCTGTCCCTGCCCGGCCTGTCGACGTTCGTCTCGGAGATCATGGTGCTCGTGGGGACGTTCTCCCGCAGCCACCCGGCAGCTCTCGTGGCCGTCCTCGGTGTCGTCCTCGCAGCCCTGTACGTCCTGCTGACCTACCAGAAGGTCTTCACGGGCAAGGCCCCGCACGACCTCGTGGGGACCCCGGACCTCGGTGCGCGCGAGAAGTGGGTCGTCGCGCCCCTCGTCGTGGCCCTGCTCGTCCTGGGCTTCTACCCGGCTCCCGCGCTCGACCTGGTCCGCGAGCCGGCGGACGCGACCATGACGGCCGTGGGGCTCGAGAACCCGCCCACCACCCCTGATCTCCTCAGCGTTGAAGGGAGCGACTCGTGACCCCCGCAGCCGCCTTCGTGGCCCCCGTGATCGAGTGGGCCTACCTGGTCCCGGTCCTCGTCGTCCTGGGCGCCGGTGTCGTCGGGGTGCTCGTCGAGGCCTTCGTGCCCGACCGTGCCCGCCGCGTCGTGCAGGTCGTGCTCGCGCTCGCCGCGCTCGCCGGGGCGCTCACCTCGATCGTCCTGCTCTGGCCCGACGTGCTCGCGCAGAACGGCGTGCGGGTCCTGGGCGGTGCGCTCGTGGTCGACCCGTTCGGGCTCGCGGTGCAGGGGATCGTGGTGGTCCTCGCGCTCCTGGCGACGCTCGTGATCGCGGACCGCACCTCGACCAAGCAGGACGCGTTCGCGCCCACGGCCGCGGCCGTGCCGGGATCGGCGTACGAGGACCTGGCGCGCCGCCGCGGCCTCGAGCAGACCGAGGTGTTCCCGCTCGTGCTCTTCGCGGTCGGCGGCATGATGATCTTCCCCGCGACGGGCGACCTGCTGACGATGTTCGTCGCGCTCGAGGTGCTCTCGCTCCCGCTGTACGTGCTCACGGCGCTCGCGCGGCGCCGTCGGCTCCTGTCGCAGGAGGCGTCCTTCAAGTACTTCCTCCTGGGTGCCTTCGCGTCGGCGATCTTCATCTTCGGCGTGGCGCTCGTGTACGGCTTCGCCGGTTCGGTGCGGCTCGCGGACGTGCGTGGCGCGCTCCTGGAGGGTGGCGGCCTCGACGGGATGACGGGCCTCGTGCTGCTCGGCCTCGTCATGGTGCTCACGGGGCTCCTGTTCAAGGTGGGCGCCGCCCCCTTCCACTCCTGGACGCCTGACGTCTACCAGGGGGCCCCCACGCCCGTCACGGGCTTCATGGCGGCCTGTACCAAGGCCGCGGCCTTCGGGGCGCTCCTGCGGGTGCTGTACGTCGTCGGCTCGGCGCTGCCGCCCGACCTCCAGGAGAAGCTCGTGGTCGCGCTGTGGGTCGTCGCGATCCTCACGATGATCGTCGGCACCGTGATCGGTGTGATCCAGACCGACATGAAGCGACTGCTCGCGTACTCGTCGATCGCGCACGCGGGCTTCCTGGTCGTGGCGCTCGTCGGGTTCGGGGAGCTGAGCGGGTTCGGGGTCCGGGCGCTGCTGTTCTACCTCCTGGCGTACGGTCTGGCGACCGTGGGCGCGTTCGCGGTCGTGACGCTCGTGCGCGAGCGTGCCCCGCAGCCCGTCGTGGTCCCTGCCGAGGCGGAGCTCGCGACGGTCGGTGCGGTGCCGGGGGCCGGGACGGGCGGGCCCGCCGGGCCCTCCGGCGAGTCGCCCGACGGCGGAGTCGTCCTGGGGGAGGCCACGCACCTCACGGAGTGGGCCGGGCTGGGCAAGCGGAGCCCGTGGCTCGCGGGCGCGTTCGCGCTCTTCCTGCTGTCGATGGCCGGGATCCCGCTCACGGCGGGCTTCATCGCGAAGTTCACGGCCTTCCAGTCGGCGGTCGCGGTGGGCGCCTGGCCGCTCGCCCTGATCGGTGTGCTGGCCTCGGCCGTCGCGGTCTTCTTCTACGTGCGGGTCATCGTGCTGATGTTCTTCACGCCTTCGCCGCGGGCGACGACGGACGGCTCGTCGGAGGCCGCCACGCTGGCCGGGGCGGACGCGCCGTCCACCGACGGGGAACCGGTCGCAGGGACGCCGGGAGCGACGGGCGGACGGGGGGCTGCCGTGGCCGCGCTCGCGAGCCGTGTCACGGTCGTCCGGTCGGAGGGATTCACGACGATCGCCATCACGATCTGTGTGATCGGCGTCATCCTTCTCGGCGTTTTGCCCTCCTCGGTTCTCGATCTGGCCTTCGAGGCGGCTAAGTTCAGACCGTGACCACTGTGCCACCCGTCTCCACGACGGCGATCCCCCTGACCGATCCGGAGCTCGCCGCGACGCTCACCGCACGCCTCACGACAGTCGAGGCGAGGCTGAGCGACGCCGTCGCGCACTCCGACGGGCTCGCGGACTCCGCGTCCCGCCACCTCGTCAACGCCGGCGGCAAGCGCCTGCGCCCGCTCCTCGCGCTGCTGTGCGCGGAGCTGGGCGACGGTGCCAGGCCCGAGGTGGTGGAGGCGGCCGTCGTCGTCGAGCTCACCCACCTGGCCTCGCTCTACCACGACGACGTCATGGACTCCGCGCCCGTGCGCCGCGGTGCTCCGTCGGCGCACGCCGTGTGGGGCAACTCCGTCGCGATCCTCATCGGCGACCTGCTCTTCGCGCGTGCCGCGTCGACGGTCGCGGCGCTGGGGCCCGAGGCCGTGCTCATCCAGGCACGCACCTTCGAGCGCCTGTGCCTCGGCCAGCTCCACGAGACGACGGGCCCCTCGGCGTCCGACGATCCCGTCGAGCACTACCTGGGCGTCCTCGCGGACAAGACCGCGTCGCTGCTGGCGACCTCGGCCCGTCTCGGCGCGATGTTCGGCGGGTGCGACCAGGCCGTCGTCGAGATCGTCGCCGAGTACGGCGAGAAGCTCGGCGTCGCCTTCCAGCTCGCCGACGACGTGCTCGACCTCGCGTCGTCGGGGGCCGAGTCCGGCAAGACCCCGGGCACGGACCTCCGCGAGAAGGTGCCGACCATGCCGGCGCTGCTGCTGCGCGCCCGTGTCGCGGCAGGGTCGGGCACGGCGGCCGACGCGGCCCTGGTCGACCTCCTCGACTCGGACCTCTCGGGGGACGAGGAGCTGGCCTCCGCGGTCGCGGCCCTGCGGGCGCACGAGGTCCTCGGCGAGACGAGGGCGCTCGCCGTCGGGTGGGCGCGCGCAGCGATCGACGAGCTCGAGCCGCTGCCGGCCGGCCCGGTCAAGGAAGCGCTGGTCGCGTTCGCCCAGGCGCTGGCGGACCGCGCGGCCTGACCCGCATCGTCGGGGCACGAGACACACCGGAGGGCGGTGCGCAGGACCCACGGGTCCGGTGCACCGCCCTCCGCACGTCTCGTGCTGTGCGCGCGGTGGCTCGTGGGAGGCGCGCGGCGGTACCGTCCGGCGGTGCCCGGAGCAGCGCCCGGGCGTCTCGGCCCGTGGACGTGGTGCGACGTCCCGGCCCTGCTCGACCGGAGGGCCGAGACGTCGCGACGTGCACCGCGGCCTGCAGCGATACTCCCGCGCTGTCTACTGTCAGTAGAGGGATGGGGAGTTCTCTCCATCCAGTGGATGACAGAGCTGCCCGCGCGTGCCGCTATCCTTTCACCCGCGACAGGTAGGGGCACCTGGCAGGAGGGGCCCTGGGACACCGGTGGCACCACTCGCACCCACGGAGACTCTGTGACCTTTCTAGCCCGGCTCCACGACAAGCGACGGTCGATCGCCTCGGTGAGCACCGTGTCGGTCTTCTCAGCGCTCCTGGTCGCGTTCGCGGTCACGTACGACGGTCAGGCCACGGCCGACGTCGAACTCAACGACTCCGGTGTGTGGGTCACCCGGACGTCCGGCGGGGCGCTGGGGCGGTTCAACTTCGAGTCCCAGGCGCTCGACGGCTCGATGCTCGCAGGATCCGCGTCGTTCGACGTGCTGCAGAACGCGGGCAAGGTGCTCCTGGTCGACGACGGCGCCGGCTCGGTGAGCCCCGTGGACGTGGCGCGGCTCAAGCTCGCCGGCTCGGTGCGCCCCCCGACGGGGGCGGACGTGGCCATGGGCGGCTCGAGCGTCGCGGTCCTCGACGGCGAGAAGGGGCTGCTGTGGGTGCTGCCGTTCGCCGGTGCGACGTCGTTCGACCCCGAGACCACCGAGCCCGTCGCCGAGGTCGACGGCAAGGGCGTCGTGCAGGTGTCCCAGGACGGCACCGTCTACGCGCTGGTCCCGGCGACGGGCGAGCTGACGAAGGTCTCGACCGCGGCCACCGGTACGTCACAGGAGGTCACGACCTCGAAGGTGCCGGTCGCGAAGGGGGACGAGGTCGAGCTCACGACCGTCGGGTCGGCCGCCGTCGTCCTGAACCGGACGCAGTCGGAGCTCGTCCTGCCGGACGGTGACGTCGTCGCGCTCGAGGACGGGTCGCAGGCGCGGCTCCAGCAGCCCGGCCCCCAGACCGCCGACGTCGCCGTCGCGACGGCCTCCGGGCTCGTGCTGCAGCCGCTGGACGGAGGAGACTCGGTCACGCGTGCCGCGTCGGGGGTGCCCTCGCCACCCGTCCAGCTGAACGGGTGCACCTACGGCGCCTGGTCGCAGACCGGTCAGGTGCTGCGCGACTGCGACGGCACGGACGGCGACCTCGACAAGCGCCTCGAGGGCCTGGACCCGCAGAGCCGCCTGGAGTACCGGGTCAACCGCAAGGCGATCGTGCTGAACGACCTGTCGGCGGGCACCGTGTGGATGGCCGCCGACGAGTACCAGAAGGTCGACGACTGGGAGCTCGTCCTGCCCGAGCAGGCGGAGGGCGAGGAGTCCGACGCCGAGCTCACGACCCCGGAGCAGGTCGACCAGTTCGTCCTGGACCGCTCGCAGCCCAACCAGCCGCCGCTGCCGCAGGACGACGTGTTCGGTGCACGCCCCGGACGCACGACGCTGCTGCCCGTGCTGGGCAACGACGTCGACCCGGACGGCGACGTCATGACGGCGACCCTCGCGGGCGACGGACCCGACGGAGCCCAGGTGCAGACGGTGCTGGGTGGTGCCGCGCTGCAGGCGATCGTCCCGGAGGACGCCGGGAAGGGGGCCTCCACGTTCCGGTACGCGGTGTCGGACGGCCGCGGTGGTGTGGCCGAGGCGAGCGTGCGGCTCGACGTGTCGCCGTGGAGCGAGAACGCAGCCCCCGAGCAGACCGGCGAGCCGGTCCTCGTGGTCGAGCAGGGCAAGACCGCCGAGATCAAGGTGCTCCCCTTCTTCCGCGACCCCGACGGGGACGACCTGTACCTCGCGGCGGCGTCGGCGACCTCTGCGGGCGACGAGGTGCGCGCGCGCCCGGACGGGACCGTGGTGTTCCGCGACGGCGCCGGCTCGACGGGACGCAAGACCGTCAACGTGACCGTCGCCGACGGCATGGGCGGGGTCTTCGAGGGCGTCCTGCTCGTCGACGTGTCGGGAGCGGGCCAGCTCCCGCCCGTCGCGGTCGCGGACCACGTCGTGGTGCCCGCGGGCCAGCCGGTGCTGGTCGAGCCGCTCCTCAACGACCACGACGCGAACGGTGACGAGCTGCGGCTCGCGAGCGTCTCGGAGTCCGCGCCGGCGCAGATCACGCCCAACTACGGGTCCGGGACGTTCCAGTTCCTCTCGAACGAGCCTCGGTCGTACGACCTGACCTACCAGGTCTCGGACGGTCCCAACGCGACGACAGGGCTGGTGCGCGTGGACGTCCTGCCCGCCTCGGCGGCGGAAGGCCCGCCCATCGTGGTCTCGGACACCGCGCTGCTGCCCTCGGGCGGCAAGACGCTGGTCGACGTGCTCGCGAACGACACCGACCCCGGGGGCGGCGTGCTCGTGGTCCAGTCGGTCAACGTGCCCGACGACGCAGGCGTCTCGGTCGCGGTCCTGGCCCACCAGATGCTCCGGATCACCGAGATCCGCCGCCTCGACGCTCCTGTGACGATCGAGTACACGGTCTCCAACGGGACCCAGACCACGGTCGGCCAGGTGCGGGTGGTGCCCGTGCCGTCGCCCACCAAGCTGCAGCCGCCGAACGCGGTCGCCGACGAGGCCACGGTGCGCGTCGGCGACGTCGTCACGATCCCGGTCCTCCGGAACGACACGCACCCCGACGGGCTCGAGCTGTTCCTCCAGGACGAGTTCGAGCAGGGCATCCCGCCCGAGCAGGGAGAGCTCTTCGTCTCCGAGGGGCAGGTGCGCTTCAAGGCAGGCACGGAGGCGGGGACCGCCTACGCCATCTACCGGGTCCGGGACAAGAACGGCCAGGAGGACTCGGCCCAGCTCACGATCCACATCCGTGACGGCAAGGAGAACTCGCCGCCGCAGCCGCAGACGCTGCAGGCGCGCGTGCTCACCGGAGCGACCGTCCGGATCGCCGTCCCGCTCGACGGGATCGACCCGGACGGCGACTCGGTCCAGCTCACGGGGGTCGCGACCCCGCCGGGCCAGGGCACGGCAGAGGTCACGGACCGCTTCATCGACTACCAGGCCGCCGACGGCGCGACCGGGTCGGACTCGTTCACCTACTCGGTCCTCGACGCCCGAGGCATGGTGGCCACGGGTACGGTCCAGGTGGGCATCTCCGCGCCCCCGGCCACGAACCAGAGCCCCGTCGCGGTCGACGACCTGGTCACGGTGCGCCCCGGCCGAACCGTCGCGGTCCCGGCGCTCGCCAACGACACCGACCCCGACGGCGACCAGATCTCCCTGGTCCCGGCGGCGCTCGAGGCCGACAGGTCGCTCGACGCCGAGGTCGTGGGGAACGACCGCGTGGTCCTGACGAGCCCCACCGAGGCGGGCAGCACGACGTTCTACTACGGGATCCAGGACACCAAGGGCGCACGCGCCGCGGCCGCGATCACGGTCCTGGTGGACCAGGACGCGCCGCTGCTCGCGCCCGTCGCCCGGGACGACACGGTGCCGATGTCCGCGATCCTGGGCCAGACGAGCGTCGACGTCAGCGTGCTCGACAACGACGACGACCTCGACGGTGCCGCCTCCGAGCTCACGGTCAGCACCGACGCCGAGACGGCGACGGTCGGGCCGGACGGCACCGTGGCGGTGACCCTCACCGAGCAGCGACAGGTCATCACCTACGTCGTGACGGACGTCGACGGGCTCACGTCGAAGGCCTTCGTCCACGTCCCCGGGCTGACCGAGCAGGTGCCCGTGCTCCGCGCCGGGATCACGCCGCTCGAGGTCTTGTCGGGCGAGGCGCTGCCCGTCGACATCACCGACTACGTGGTGGTCATGGAGGGGCGCACGCCCCGCCTGACCGGTGAGGACAAGGTCGCACCGCTCAACGGCACCGCCGTGGTCGCCGACGCCACGAACCTCACCTACACCTCGGACCCGGAGTACGTCGGTCGCGCGTCGATCACGTTCGAGGTCACCGACGGCTCCGGGCCCGACGACCCCGAGGGGCACAAGGTGCTGCTGACGCTGCCGATCTCGGTGCTGCCCCCCGCCAACCTGCCTCCCGAGCTCGGTGCGCCCAACGTCGACGTGGCCGCCGGCGAGGAGGGATCGGTCGACCTCGGCCGGTTCGCGACCGACCCCGACGGCGACGCCCTGACGTTCAAGGTGGGTGCCGTCCCTGCCGGGCTCACGGTCAGCGTGAGCGGCTCGACGGCGACGGTCCAGGCCACCCCCGAGGTCGCCAAGGGCACCACGCTCTCCGTCCCGGTCTCGGTGACCGACGGTGGGCACCCGCCCGTCGAGGGCGCGCTCACGGTCAAGGTCGTGGCGTCCACGCGCCCGTTGGCCAAGGCCAACGACGACACGGTCGAGAAGGCCCACCAGGGCAAGGCGGTGCCGGTCGACGTGCTCGCCAACGACAGCAACCCCTTCCCGGAGACCCCGCTCAAGATCACCGCGGCGACCGTCGATACCGGCGAGGGCACGCCGACGATCAACGGCGACAAGGTCACCGTCACGCCCAAGGACACGTTCTTCGGCGTCATGGTGGTCCGGTACCGCGTCCAGGACGCCACCAAGGACCCCGACCGCGAGGTCGAGGGACGCATCCAGATCAACGTCCAGGGACGCCCTGACGCGCCGGGCAAGCCGACCGTCGAGGAGGTCCGGTCCAGGACGGTCGTCCTGAGCTGGGAGCCGCCCGCCAACAACGGGGCCGAGATCACGGGGTACACCGTGAAGTCGAACAACGGGTACAGCAAGGCGTGCGGCACCACGACGTGCACCCTCGACGGCCTGACGAACAACGTCAAGTACACCTTCACGGTGGTCGCGACGAACGAGGTCAACGACTCGGACGCGTCGGTCCCGTCGGCCGAGGCGCGGCCGGACGAGAAGCCGGACCGGCCCGCGCCCCCGACCCTGGAGTTCGGCGACACGTCGCTCAAGATCTCGTGGGTCAACAAGACGTACACCGACCGGTCGCCGATCCAGTGCGTCAACCTCCGGATCTCGCCCGCGGTCGGGGGCAAGGACCAGGCGTGCGTGACCGGCACCCAGTTCGAGTGGACGGGCCTGAAGAACGGCACGTCGTACACGGTCGAGGTGCAGGCGGTGAACGCCGCGGAGGTCAACGGTGCACCGGACCCGTCGGACTGGTCCGGACCTTCGGCGGCCATGGTCCCCGCGGGTGTGCCGTTCGCCTCGGCGGCGCCGTCTGCCGCCCGCGTCACGTCCGCCGTCAACGGTGGCGCCATCGACGTGACCTGGTCCAAGCCTGCCGACGAGAACGGCGACGCGGTCACCGTCTACTACGTCGACCGCTTCAAGAACGGGGCGAAGGACGGGGCCACGGTCACGGTCAACGGCGCGACGCGCCACCAGGCGACCGGGCTCGACAACGAGGCCTCCTACACCTTCACGGTCACAGGACAGAACAAGGCCGGGCGGGGGGCCACGAGCCCCGCGTCCGCGGCAGTGGTCCCGTTCGGGATCCCTGGGGCCCCGGGCAGGCCGGGGGTCTCGGAGTCGAAGGGCGACATCACCGTCTCGTGGCCTGCGGCCGACGCCAACGGCAGCCCCGTGTCGAGCTACACCGTCACGGCGAGCAACGGCACGGCGAAGACCGTCGGCGGGGGGACGTTGTCGGCCGCGTTCGACCTGCCCAAGGGGTCCTACACCTTCACGGTCAGGGCCAAGAACGCCGCGGGCGACTCCCCGGCGAGCGCAGCCTCGGCCGCGATCAACGCGTACACGGTGCCCGCACCGCCGTCCGTGTCGGGACGGAAGAACGGTGCGACGAACCTGATCTTTGACCTGTCGGGTCCCGCGGACGACGGTGGCAGCCCCGTCACGAGCTACCAGTGGAGCTCCGGCGAGGGGGGCACCAGCATCTCGGTGGGCAACGGCTACAGCCAGACGCACAGCCGGTCCGCCAAGGCCTGCAACGCGGCCGGGTGCAGCGGCAGCAGCAACACGGTCACGCTGACCACCGACGCGCAGCCCAACATCAAGGTCGTCCGTGGGTCGAGCGCGGGGGGCGGGATGAACTACTTCCGCGTGGCCTACACGAACCTGCCGGCCGGGACGTACGGGTTCGTCTGCCGTGACCAGCAGCCCGACGGGTCGTGGACCACGATCGGCGGCGGCTACGTCTACTCCTTCAGCCTGAGCGGCTCGGGGACGACGCCCGACTTCGGCTGCTGGTACGGCTGGCCCGGTCGACTCGTGAGCGTCAACCTCAGCGGCGCGGGCGACCAGGCCTGGGTGACACCCGTGCCGTGGTGACCTGGCAGGCGCTCGACCCGACTCCGACCTTCCGCACGACCTCACGAGAGAGCAGCACCCCATGACCTCCATGACCCCCGAGCAGGCCGCCTGGTTCGCTCAGACCTTCGACCGTCTGGTCTCCAACGTGGGACAGGCCGTCCTGGGCAAGGCCCACGTGGTGCGCCTGGTCCTGACCTGCATGCTGTCCGAGGGCCACATCCTCCTGGAGGACGCGCCGGGCACGGGCAAGACCTCGCTCGCCCGTGCGCTCGCCGCGAGCGTCCAGGGCACGCAGAACCGCATCCAGTTCACGCCTGACCTGCTGCCGTCCGACGTGACGGGCGTGACGATCTACGACCAGAAGACGGCGAAGTTCGAGTTCCACCAGGGCCCGATCTTCGCGTCGATCGTGCTCGCGGACGAGATCAACCGTGCCTCGCCCAAGACGCAGTCCGCGCTCCTGGAGGTCATGGAGGAGGGGCAGATCACGGTCGACGGCGTGACGCACTCGGTGGGGCGTCCGTTCATGGTCATCGCGACGCAGAACCCGATCGAGCAGGCCGGCACGTACCGCCTGCCCGAGGCGCAGCTCGACCGCTTCCTCATGAAGACCTCGCTCGGCTACCCGGACCACGCCGCCACGGTCGAGATCCTCCAGGGTGCCTCGGTGCGGGACCGCAGCGCGACCCTGCAGGCGCTCATCACGACGCAGGCCGTCGCGGAGATGGCGGACCTTGCCGCGGGCGTCCACGTCGACGGTGCGGTGCTCGAGTACATCTCGCGCCTGGCCGAGGAGACGCGCGGCGCGAGCGAGTGCCGGGTCGGCGTCTCGGTCCGTGGGGCGCTCGCCCTGGTGCGTTGCGCCAAGGTGTGGGCGGCCGCGCACGGGCGCAACTACGTCCTGCCCGACGACGTCAAGGAGCTCGCGCTGCCCGCCTGGGCGCACCGCCTGGTCCTCGACCCCGAGGCCGAGTTCGCCGGCGCGACGAACGAGGGCGTGCTCGCGCGCATCCTCGCGGACGTCGCCGCGCCGCAGGAACGCCGGTCGGCCTGACGCGATGACCACGACCGAACCCGCTGTCGCCCCGCGCAGCAACCCGACCGGACCGGGCGCTCCGGCCGAGGCCCCGACGAACGGCTCCGGCCCGACGACGTCCCGCCCCGGCCAGGACCCGGCCCCGGCGCCGGGCGCACCGTCCGGGCGCCGTCGACGGAAGGCCTCGAAGGCAGCGTCGACCGACGGACCGGCGGCACCCGCACGCCCGACGTTCGCGGCGCCGTCGGGCGGGAACGACGACGACGGCCCGGGCGAGCGCCTGCGCACGCTGCTCGCCCCGGTGACCGGTCCGGTCGCGAAGGGGCTGGCCCTGGTCGCCTCGGTCGTGAGCCCCTTCGGCTGGGCGGTCCTCGTGGGGCTCGTCGCGGCCTGGTGGACCGGGCTGGTCTTCTCGTGGGTCGAGCTCCTCGCGGTCGCGATCGTGGCGACCGTGGCGATGCTCGGCGCGGTCGCGTTCGTCCGCGGGACGTTCCGGTACACCGTGCACCTCGACCTGGGGCAGCGGCGCGTCACGGTGGGGGACCGGGCCGTCGGCACGCTCGAGGTGAGCAACGCCTCGCAGCGCCCGCTGCTGCCTGCGGTCATGGAGCTGCCCGTCGGGGCCGGGGTCGCGTCGTTCCCCGTGCCGCGGCTGCGGTCGGGGGCGAGCCACGAGGAGATCTTCACCATCCCGACGCACCGCCGCTCGGTCATCCCCGTCGGCCCGGTGCGCTCGGTGCGCGCGGACCCGCTGGGACTGCTGCGCCGCGAGGTCGTCTGGACGAACCCCGAGGAGCTGTTCGTGCACCCGCGGACGAAGAACCTGTCGGGGTCCTCGACGGGCTTCCTGCGCGACCTCGAGGGCCGCGTCACCCAGGACATCTCCAACTCCGACGTCTCGTTCCACGCGCTGCGCGACTACGTCCCCGGCGACGACCGTCGCCACATCCACTGGAAGACCACCGCCCGCACCGGGCAGCTCATGGTCCGGCAGTTCGAGGAGACACGGCGCTCGCACCTCGCGGTCGTGCTCTCGACCCGCGCCGAGGACTACGCCCACCCCGACGAGTTCGAGCTCGCGGTGAGCTCGTGCGGCTCGCTCGGCCTCCAGGCCATCAAGGAGGACCGCGGGCTGACGGTCCTCGTGAACGACGGCAGCCTGCGCGGTGACAACCGCGTACGGCTCCTCGACGACCTCGCCCGGGTCGAGACACGGTCGCTGCGCACGAGCCTCGTGGACCTGGCCCGGGTGGCCGGCACGAGCGTCACGGACGCGTCCGTCGTCGCGCTCGTCGTGGGGAGCGCCGTCTCTCCCGCCGAGCTGCGAGCCGCGTCGGCCAGGCTGCCCCAGGACGTGCGGGTCATGGCGATCCAGTGCGTCCCGGGGGCGAAGGTCAGCCGCCACCGGATCGCCGAGCTCGTCGTGCTCACCATCGGGGAGCTCGGCGACCTCCCCCTCGCGCTGCGGAGGCTGAACGACTGATGACCGAGAACGACACGCGGGGCCGGCTGGCCCCGCCGACCGGTCCCGGCGCGGAACCCGGCCACACGGGCGGGACCGGCACACGGTCGAACCTGACCACGGCACGCTCGTCGACCCGGCTGCGCGGCGCCGACGGGCCGCGCGCGCTGCGGGCGACCGGGGCCGTCGACGCCCTCGCGCTCGTCGTCATGCTAGGGGCGGCCGCGGTCGGCCTCGGCCCGGCGTGGGGTTCGACGGCCTACCTCCTGCCCGCTCTCGGGGGCCTCGTGCTGGGGCTGGGCGTCGCATGGCTCGGAGCCTGGCGGCGCTGGGGCACGGTCACCGTGACCGCGGCGGCCATGGTCGTGTACCTGGTGCTCGGGGGACCGTTCGCGCTGCCCGCGACGACCGTCGCCGGGGTCCTGCCGACCCTCGAGACGTTCCGCGGCCTGCTGCTGGGAGCCATCACCGGGTGGAAGGAGATCGTCACCTCGGTGCCGCCCCTCCAGTCCTTCCCGGAGCTGGCCGTCGTCCCCTTCCTGCTGCTCTTCCTGACCGCGACGGTCGCCGGCACCATCGCCTGGCGCGTCCGTGCCGGGCAGTGGGCGCTGTTCCCCGTCGTCGTCGCGTTCGTCGGGGTGGTCCTGCTGGGCACGGTCGTGCCCGCGTTCCCCGTGGCCCAGGGACTGGTGCTCGTCGTCGTCGGGCTCCTGTGGGGCTCGTGGCGCGCGACCGAG
Organism: Oerskovia sp. NPDC057915; assembly: GCF_042887685.1. Taxonomy (NCBI): domain Bacteria; kingdom Bacillati; phylum Actinomycetota; class Actinomycetes; order Micrococcales; family Cellulomonadaceae; genus Oerskovia; species Oerskovia sp. NPDC057915. Next base: position 115,766 of record NZ_JBHVOS010000011.1, read on the forward strand.
GCGCGGCTCGGCGAGCGCCAGGTCCTGACGGCCGCGAGCGTCGTCGCGACCCGGCGCCTGCGCTGGCACCGGGCGCGTGGTGGTGCGGCGATGCTCGCGCTGGGCGCGGTCGCCGCGGTCCTGCTCGTCCCGGTCGTGACGCCGGACACCGAGCGCATGGTCCTGCGCGAGCAGATCGTCCCGCCGCTCGACCTCCACGAGTACGTGAGCCCGCTGGCGTCGTTCCGCAAGTACGCCAAGGAGATGACGGACGACGAGCTGTTCACGGTCGACGGCCTGCCCGCCGGTGCCCGTGTACGTCTTGCGACGCTCGACACGTACAACGGCGTGGTCTACGACGTCTCGAGCGGTGCGGGCTCGGGGGTCTTCACACGCGCCGGCGACCAGATCGCGACGGTCGCCCAGGGCACCCCCACCGACCTGACGGTCACCATCGGCGACTACCGGGGAGTCTGGCTGCCCGACGTCGGGGCGCTCGCGGGCGTCCGGTACACGGGGGACCGTGGCGAGGCGCTGAGCAGCACGACGTACTACAACTCGGAGACCGGCACGGGCGTCGTGACCGCAGGCCTGCGTTCCGGTGACGAGTTCCGACTCGACGCGATCGTCGCACCGACCCCCTCGGTCGAGGACCTGCAGTCCTCGCACATCCTCGACGCGGAGCTCCCGACGCCGCGCAACGTCCCGGACTCGGTCGGGGGCAAGGCCGCGCAGTTCATGGCCGAGGAGACGGACCCGCTCGTCCAGCTCAAGAACCTCGAGACGGGGCTCGAGGCGAGCGGGATCTTCTCGAGCGGGCTCGAGACCCAGCTTCCCTCCCGGCCGGGCCACTCGGCCGAGCGCATCGACACGCTGCTCGCGGCCGACGAGATGATCGGCGACGACGAGCAGTTCGCCGTGGCTCTCGCGCTCATGGCGCAGTCGGCAGGCATCCCGGCCCGCGTCGTCATGGGCTTCTACCCGGACCCCGAGGCCTGGGAGGCGGGCACGCCGTTCGTGGCCACGGGGGCCGACGTGCACGCCTGGGTCGAGGTCCCGTTCGCGGGCTACGGCTGGGTCCCGATCGACGCGATCCCCGAGGAGGACAACAAGATCGAGCCCGAGCCCAAGAGCGACCAGGTGCCCAAGCCCCCGGTCCTCGAGGACCCGGAGCCGCCCGAGGAGCCGGCCGACGCCGAGGCAGGCACGGTCGACGACGAGGAGAAGAAGGACGACGCCGAGTCGAACGCGTTCGACTGGGGCCGCGCCGCACTGGTCGCGGTCGCGGTGACGGTACCGCTCCTCGTCCTCGCCCTGCCCCTGCTGCTGGTCCTCCTGCTCAAGTCGCGGCGCAGGAAGCGGCGGCGCTCCGCAGACCGTCCCGTGGACCGCATCAGCGGCGGCTGGCGCGAGGTGCTCGACGCCGCCACGGACCTGGGTGCCCCGGTCCCCGCGGGTGCGACCCGCCGCGAGGGCGCCGGCACGCTGGCCGAGGCGTTCCCCGTCGCCGCGGCGCCGACCGTGACGCTCGCCCGCTCGGCCGACGCGACGGTGTTCGGCACCGGTGACCCGAGCCCTCAGCAGGTCGACGCCTTCTGGAGCGAGGTGGACTCGGTCCTGGTGGGCATGAGGTCCACCAGGCCTCGCGGACAGCGCCTGCGCGCAGCGGTGTCGCTACGATCCCTGCGGGGTGCTCGACCGGCGTGGGTCCCCTCCTGGGTCCCGGCGCTGCGCCGACCGGCCCGATCGTCCGCCCGGACCGTCACGAGACCACCGACCGGTTCCGGCCCGAAGCCAGGGGAGTCCTGATGTCCGAGCAGCTGAGCTGCAGCGCCTGCGGCACGGCGCAGCCTGCGGGTTCGTCGTTCTGCGCCGTCTGCGGGACGAAGATCCCCAGCACCGCGGTGCCGTACGGCGTGCCCGCCGGCGGCGCACCCTCGTCGGGCCGCGAGCCGTCGATCGCGATCACGACCGAGCGCGACGTCGCTGCGGCGACCCAGCGCGCGGTCCCGTTCCCGCGAGGGGCGGACGCGGCCGCGCCGCGGGCGGGGCTCGACGGCGCGCCGGTGGCCGGCACGGGACGCAGGTTCCTCGCGTTCCTGGTCGACACCGCCGTGGTCTCCCTGGTCTTCGCGGCCGTGCTGCTCGGTGGTGGCGCGGTGGCCGGGGTGTCTCCGACCGCGCTGGCCTCGGTCACGACCCAGGCCGAGGCCCAGGAGATGCTCGGCAGCCTGCTGTCCGTGTACGCGGTGGCCGGAGCGGTGTCGCTCGCGTGCTGGGTCGGCATCTGGGTCTGGGAGGGGCGCACCGGCCGGACGCTCGGCAACCTCGCGACCGGCGTCCGGCCCGTCCGGGCCGAGGACCGGTCACCCCTGGGCTTCGGGCGGGCGGCGCTCCGCTGGATCATCACCTTCCTCGGCGCCCTCGCCCTGTGGGTCGGCGAGCTGCTCGTCGTCCTCTCCCCGGCGTTCGACAGCTCGGGGCGGAACCAGGGATGGCAGGACAAGGCCGCCAAGGCGCTCGTGCTCGACGTCCGAGGGCTCCCTGACGGGAACGCCGTCGTCGGTGCTGTCGGGCACCCGAGCACCCACCAGGTCGCGACGCCCTCGAGCGGGTACCGCGCTCCCTCGCCGTCGGAGCCCGTCCCCGCCGCCCGGCCGTTCGCCGCGCAGCCCGCCGGCCAGGCGCCGGGGACCGGTGCTCCCCCCGTCGGCGACCCCTGGGCCTTCCCACAGCGGCCGCACCAGCCGCACCAGCCGCAGCAGCCCTCGGTCGCGCCCGTGGACGGGCTGATCACGGGCGTGCCAGGCGCTGCGCCGGCGTCGGGCTCCGCGCCGGTCACGCCGCCGCCCGTCCCCGTCGTGGTCGCTCCGACCGCGGCGACGACGGCGCCCGCGCACGAGGAACCCGACTGGGACTCGACGCGCCTGAGCGCCCGGGAGCTCCGGCACGAGGTGCCGCCCGCGCCCGGGGCCGTGCTCGAGCTCGAGTCGGGTCAGCGGGTCCCTCTCTCCGGACCCGCGCTCGTCGGACGCAACCCGCAGGCGACGGGGACCGAGGCCAGGACCCTCGTCCGGGTCGAGGACCCCACGCGGTCGGTCTCCAAGACGCACGCCGAGCTCGGGTTCGACGCCGGCGGCCTGTGGGTGCAGGACCGTGGGTCGACGAACGGGACCGTCCTCCTCCGGCCCGGTGGGGCGCCCGTGGCGCTCGACGCGGGTGTGCGGGTACCCGTGCCCGTCGGCTCGGTGATCACCGTCGGGGACCGGCGCATCGTCGTCCACCCGGGGACCGGCGCATGAGCGGATGGCCCGCCGGGGTGAGCCTGGTCTGGGGCGCGAGCTCGCACCGGGGGGCACGGCGGCTCCTCAACGAGGACAGCTTCCTCGCCGCCGGCTCGGTCTTCTTCGTCGCCGACGGCATGGGCGGGCACGACGCCGGCGAGGTCGCGAGCTCGGCGACCGTCGACGCCCTCCGTCCGCTCGGTGCGCTGGCCACGGTCTCGCCCGAGGACGTGCGTGACCGGCTCGTCGTGGCGCAGGACGACGTCCGCGCCATCAGCACCGAACCCGGCCGGGGCGCCGGGACGACCGTGACCGGCGTCGTCGTGGCCCAGATGGAGGGCATGCCGTACTGGCTCGTGGTCAACATCGGTGACTCGCGGACCTACCAGATGTCGCACGGGGTGCTCGAGCAGCTGAGCGTGGACCACTCGGAGGTCCAGGAGATGGTGGACGCGGGGCTGCTCACCGCGACCGAGGCGCTGACCCATCCGCGACGCCACGTCGTCACGCGCGCCGTCGGGGCCTCGCTCCCGCCCGAGCCCGACTTCTGCTGGGTGCCCATCGCCGCGCGGGACCGGATGCTCGTGTGCTCCGACGGCCTGACGGGCGAGCTCTCGGACGAACGGATCGCGGAGATCCTGCTCGCTCAGCCGGACCCCCAGGCTGCGGCCGACCGTCTGGTCAACGAGGCCATCGTCGCCGGAGGGCGGGATAACATCACTGTCGTCGTCGTCGACGCGACCGGGGCGTGGGGGGACACCAGCGACGGTTCCACGGCCCCCCGCGAGAACCTGGAGTACGCCGACGAGGACACCTTGCCGCGAGAGATTCGCCTTCAGATGGGGGACAGGTCGTGAGACTGCGCTACGACACCGGGAGCGCGTTCGGGTTCGTCCGGGGTGGTGCGATCGTCGTCCTCCCCGAGGGTGCGACGAGCGAGCTCGTCGGACGCCTGTGGGACGGCCTCGACGCGGCAGGGGACACCGACGTCGAGGTCATCGAGGTCATCCAGCTCCTGACCGTGGTCCTCGGGGCGACCTTGCGGACCATGCCGCCGTTCGCCGTCGCGGTCGTGTCGGGGCGACGCGTGCAGGTCGCCGTCCGTGGCGAGGTCTCCGTCACGCTGAGCACGTCCTCGGCCCGGGTCCACGTGGACGGCGACGACGTGACCACCTGGTCCGAGCGTCTCGTGGACGACGTCGAGGAGGTCTCCGTCCAGCTCGGGGTCGAGGACGCCCCTGCCCTGGAGGCGGGTCCGGGACAGGTGGCGCTCGTCGGCCTCCCGCTCGACGCGGGTGTGGTGCTGGTGTCGCGGATCGTCCGGCACCTCGCCGGGACGTCCGCCGCGCCCACGGCCACCCCCCGCGAGGAGCGAACGGCGACGCCGGCCGCCGTCGAGGTCCACGCGGTGCCTGCTGCCCGCCCGACTCCCGCGTTCGAGCCGGTCCTGGTGGGGAGCGCGGTGCCGACCGTGGACGAGACCCTGACCCCGCCGCTCGCCTCGGTGCCGAGCCTCTTCGCCGTCGCCGTCGACGGCGGCACCGACGACGATGCCGCCCTGGTCGCAGCGGTACCGAGCCTCGGGGAAGCCTCTGACGACGAGGTCGTGCCGACGCGCTCACCGGTCGACGAGCGGTCGGCCGAGACGATCGTCTCGATGGAGACGATCGCGCCCGAGCTCACGGTCGTCCCCCCGGCCGACGACCTCGACCTCGACCTCGACCTCGACGGCGACCGCGGCGACCTCGGCGACCTCGACGCAGTGGCGGCCGACGCCGACGGTTACGGGCACCTCTGGGAGTCCACCGTCCTACGGACCGTCGAGGACGCCGCGATCCGCATCGACGAGGAGGACGAGCAGGTCGACGCGCCGCCCGCCCCGGCTCCCGCCGCCGTGCCGTCGGTCGAGAGCGCGGCCCCCGTCCCGGCACCGCCCGCAGGGACGCCCCAGCCCGTCGCCAGCATGATCGACGGGATCCCTCGGGAGTGGAGCGGGTCGGCGCCCGCAGCGACGGCCGGGTACGAGCCGGCGCCCGGGCAGGACCAGGAGGGGGACGACCACGACGGGCACACCGTCTTCTCCTCGGTCATCGCCGACCTCCGCGCCCAGGTGTCCGGTGCCGGAGCGGCCACCTCCGTCCCTGCGCCGCCCGCACCCCTCGATCTGCCCGGAGCGGCCGCACCGCTCGGCGTCGTGCCCTTCCCTGCCGTCGTCCCTGCGGCAGGTCCCGCGCCGGTCGGCAGCCCGGCCGCAGGTCCGACCTCCGCTGCAGGGCCGAGCTTCGCGCCGCCCGCTCCTCCGGGCTCGCAGCAGATCCTGGCCCGCACGTGCCTGGACGGTCACGCGAACCCCCCGTCGCGGGAGACCTGCGGGCGCTGCGCACACGTCCTGGTGGGGGACGCCCACCTCGTGACCCGGCCCTCGCTGGGCCGCTTCACGCTCTCCAACGGCCAGGTCGTGGAGCTCGACCGCCCCGTCGTGCTCGGACGCCGCCCTCGCACGACGCGAGCGCAGAGCAACGACCTGCCGCGCCTGGTCGCGGTGCCGAGCCCGGAGCAGGACATCTCGCGCTCGCACGTCGAGATCCAGCTCGAGGGGTGGCACGTGCTGGTGTGCGACCTCAACACGACCAACGGCACCACGCTCCTGCGCCCCGGTCAGCCGCCTCGGCGCCTGCACCCGGGGGAGCCTGCGATGGTCGTGTCGCACGACGTCGTCGACGTGGGCGACGGCGTGACGTTCACCTTCGAAGGGTTGCTATGAGCAGCAAGCGTGCCCCGTCGCCGCCGCCGCTGATCGACGGGTACGAGTACGTGTCGGTCGTCGGTTCCGGCGGTTTCTCCGACGTCTTCCTGTACCAGCAGCAGCGCCCCCGGCGCCGGGTGGCGATCAAGGTCCTGCTGCACGAGTGGTCGAGCGAGTCGCAGCGCGCCGCGTTCGACGTCGAGGCCGACCTCATGGCGACCCTCTCGACCCACCCGTCGATCGTGACCATGTACGAGGCGAACGTGACGTCCGACGGACGCCCCTACCTCGCGATGGAGTACTGCTCGCGGCCCAACCTGGGGGCCCGCTACCGGTCCGAGCGGCTCAGCGTCGCCGAGGCGCTGCGTGTCGCCGTGCAGATCGCGGGAGCGGTCGAGACCGCGCACCGGGCCGGGATCCTGCACCGCGACATCAAGCCGGCGAACATCCTCGTGACCGAGTACGGCCACCCGGCGCTCACCGACTTCGGCATCTCCTCGACCATGGACGACGCCTCCCGGGCCGAGGGCATGTCGATCCCGTGGTCGCCCCCGGAGTCCTTCGCCGAGGACCCGTGGGCGGGCAAGGAGACGGACGTCTGGGCGCTCGCCGCCACGACCTTCACCCTGCTCGCCGGGCGGGCGCCGTTCGAGCTGCCGGGCGGGTCCAACTCGAGCGCGAGCCTCATCACGCGCATCGAGTCGACGCCGCTGGCCCCGACCGGACGCACCGACGTGCCGGCCTCGCTCGAGCGCGTGCTCGGCACCGCCATGGCCAAGAACCCGGCCTCGCGCTACCCGACGATGCTCGCCTTCGCACGGGCTCTCCAGCAGGTCCAGAACGAGCTCTCGCTCGCGGTGACCCCCATCGACGTGCTCGCCGACACCGGGGTCACGCAGGAGGAGGAGGCCGACGACGACGGCGGCACGCGGCTGCGCGCGGTCGTCTCGATCGACCCCCGCGGAGGAGGCGGCGGCGGGGTCTACCCGACCGGTGCCCCGTCGACGACCAGCGGGACCGCCCCGGTCCAGCGGCACGTGCCGGTCGCAGCGGCGACGGGCGGGTCCGCTCCGGCGGGGCACGCTCCCGCGCCGCTCGCTCCTGCGGTGCCCGGTGCGCACGCCGGGCATCCCGGGGCGGGGACGCCCGCCCAGGTCGCGTACTACGCGCCCGCACCCGCGCGCCCGGCCCAGGCTCCGGCGTCGGGCACGGGGTACGTCCCGGCGCGCCCCGCCGCCGGCCCGGGGAGCACCGGGACCGCCGTGTGGGGGCCGCCGGCCGACGACACCGTGCACCGCGCCCCGGGCTCCTCGCCCGAGCCCGAGCAGGCAGGGCCGCGCCCACGGCGTGCCCTCTGGCCGTTCCTCGCAGGCGCCGGGGTCCTCGTGCTCGTGGTGGTCGGGATCTACGCGCTCCTCCCGGACGGGACCGCGACCGACACGGACACGGGCGGTACGACCTCGGCGGACGAGCCGGCCGACGTGCCGAACGACAACCTCGGCGACCTGGTCCCGCCCCCCGAGAACCTGCAGGCGCAGTACGACGTCGCGAGCGGGAGCGCTCTCTTCACCTGGGAGCCGCCCGAGGGCATCGAGGTCGGCGACACCTACGCGTGGCAGCACATCGACCCGACCAAGGAGACGCGGTCTGCCCCGGTGCCCGCGGGAAGCGAGTCCGTGAAGGTCCCCGCGGGGGAGACCGAGACCGTCTGCGTCGAGATCCGTACCGTCCGTGACGGTAAGCCGTCCGTCCCGGCGAAGGGCTGCGTGAACCCATGAGCGACCTGGCGATCGAGTTCTGCGGCGAGTGGTTCCGCCCCGTCCCCGGCGGGACGTTCGACATCGGGCGCGACGGCGACCTCGAGATCGAGGACAACCCGTACCTGCACCGGCACTTCCTGCGCATCTCGCACGAGAACGGCATCTGGTGGCTGGCGAACGTCGGCTCGCTGATCTCCGCGACCGTCTGCGACGCCGGCGGCGGCGTCCAGTCGTGGTTGTCGCCCGGCAACCGCCTGCCGCTCGTGTTCCCCTCGATGTCCGTCGTCTTCACCGCCGGGCCGACCACCTACGAGCTGCGGGTCCAGCTCCAGGGGGCTCCCTACCAGGAGATCCGCTCCGAGGAGCCCTCCGACGGCGCGACCACGATCGGCGCCATCCCCTTCACGATCAGCCAGAAGCAGCTCATCCTGGCGCTCGCCGAGCCCGTGCTGCGGCGGGACGGGACGGGACTCTCCGAGATCCCGACCTCGGCCGACGCCGCACGCCGCCTCGGCTGGGCCACGACCCGCTTCAACCGCAAGCTCGACAACGTGTGCGAGCGGCTGGACCGCATCGGCGTCAAGGGTCTGCGCGGGGGAGTCGGGGCGCTCGCCACGAACCGTCGTGCACGGCTCGTGGAGTACGCGGTGGCCTCACGCCTCGTGACGACCGAGGACCTGCCCCTGCTCGACCTGGTGGACGAGAGCTCCTGAACACCGTCCACGCACCTGCTACGAAGGACACGTCCCTGTGCGTCTCAAGATGACTCTCGTGCGCCACGACGGCACGAGCGACGACATCGTCGTCACCGCCGACGCCGGCAGCACTGTCGGCGACGTCGCCCGCGCGATCGCCGTGCGCGACCCCCGCAACATGGGGTCATTGGTCGACGTCCCCCCGCTCACCCTGCGCGCCCAGCTCCCCGCGCAGGAGCAGTCGGTCGTCCTCGACCCCGACGTCCCGATCGCGGAGGCGTGGCTCGGGTCCGGGGCCGTCGTGCACCTCCTCGACGCGGCCCGCGCCGCCAGCACGATGCAGGACGTCCAGAACGTGCTGGCCCGCGTCCGGGTCGTGGCCGGTCCGGACGCCGGGCTGCAGCGCGACCTCGTCGCGGGGCGCTACGTCGTGGGACGGGAGCCAGGGTGCGACCTCGTCCTGTCCGACCCCCTCGTCTCGAAGAAGCACGCCCGGATCGACGCGTCCGACCGGACCGAGGTCGTCGACCTCGGCTCGGCCAACGGCATCGTGGTCGACGGCGGTCTGGTCACCCGGCTGCGCGTCGACCGGCAGCAGACCCTCGTGCTCGGCGACACCGTCGTCGTGGTCGACCCGCTCGGCAGCGCCGCCGGCGGTCCGGTCGCAGGTCCCGTCCCGTTCAACCGCTCGCCCAAGGTCGAGCCGCGCTACGCGGGGGAGAAGTTCACGGCGCCCAGCGCCAACCGTGAGGAGGAGCCCCAGACCTTCCCGGCGCTGGCCCTCGTCGCCCCGGTGGTGATGGGCCTCCTGATGTTCTTCATCACGCAGCGCCCGACCGCGCTCCTGTTCATCCTCATGAGCCCGCTCATGCTCGTCGGCAGCTACGTGACCGAGCGTCAGCGGCGCCGTCGTCGCCTGGAGCGGGACGTCAAGAGGTTCGACGAGCGGCTCGAGGGCCTGCGGTCCGCGCTGCGCGACGAGGAGGTCGCGGAACGGTCCGCACGGCTCCAGGAGGCGCCGGCGACCCCGCTCACGCTGGCCGAGGGGCTGCGTCGCGGACCGCTGCTGTGGACGCGCCGCCCCGAGCACTGGTCCTTCCTCAACGTGCGGCTCGGGCTCGGCTCGATGCCCTCGCGCAACGAGGTCGAGACGCCGGGGCGCGGTGAGATGGTCCCCGAGCTCCAGGGGCGCCTCGACGAGCTGGTCGACCGGCACGAGCTCGTCTCGGGCGTCCCCGTCGTCGAGAACCTGCACGACGCGGGCGCGCTGGGGCTGGCCGGGGCCAAGAACCTCGTGGAGCCCGTGGTCAACTCCGTGCTCGTCCAGCTCACGGTGCTGCACTCGCCCACCGACCTCGTGGTCTGCTCCCTCGTGACGCCGACGTGGTCGCGCTCGCTCGAGTGGCTCAAGTGGATGCCGCACACCTCGGCGTCGACGAGCCCGATCGAGGGCAACCACCTCGCCGACAGCGCCAGCAGCGGTGCCGTGCTCCTCGCTCAGCTCGAGGAGCTGATCCGGACCCGGCTCAAGAGCCAGCGCGCGACGCGTCGAGGCGCCGCCCGGACCCGCGACGCCGCGCTCGAGCGCGGGGCGAGCGTCGGCGAGGGAGGTGGCGGACCCGTCGAGGGGACGAGCTCGCCCCTGCCCGCGGTCGTGGTCCTCGTGTCGTCCGAGGTCGACGTGGACCGTGCACGGCTCGCGCAGCTCGCGGAGACGGGGCCCGACGCCGGGGTGTTCCCCGTGTGGGTCGCCGACAGCGTCCGGGGCCTGCCGGCCGCGTGCCGCACCTACGTCGAGGTCGGCCCCGACCGCACCTCGGTGGGCATGGTCCGGCTCGGCCTGTCGGTCGACGACGTCGTGCTCGAGACCGTCGACGCGGCCGACGCGGTCGAGTACGGCCGTCGCATGGCACCGGTGTTCGACGCGGGGGTCGTCGACGAGGACGCGAGCGACCTGCCTCGCAGCGTCTCCCTGCTGACGCTCCTCGGTCCCGACATGGCGACGTCCGGCGAGGCCGTGATCGACCGCTGGAACCAGAACCTCTCGATCACCGACCGCACGCCGGGTGCCGTCCCGAGGCGTCGCCGCGCCGGGGGGCTGCGGGCGCTCGTCGGCTCGGCCGGGTCCGAGGCGATGCAGCTCGACCTGCGCACGCACGGCCCGCACGCCCTCGTGGGAGGGACGACCGGTTCGGGCAAGAGCGAGTTCCTCCAGGCGTGGGTGCTCGGCATGGCGGCCGAGTACAGCCCGGACCGGGTCACGTTCCTGTTCGTGGACTACAAGGGCGGCTCCGCGTTCGCGGACTGCGTCCAGCTCCCGCACTGCGTAGGCCTCGTGACCGACCTGTCGCAGCACCTCGTGCGGCGCGCCCTCACCAGCCTGCGGGCCGAGCTCCACCACCGCGAGCACCTGTTCAACCGCAAGAAGGCCAAGGACATCCTCGAGCTCGAGAAGCGGGGCGACCCCGACGCGCCGCCGGCCCTGGTGATCGTCATCGACGAGTTCGCGGCGCTCGTCTCCGACGTGCCCGACTTCGTGGACGGCGTCGTCGACATCGCGCAGCGCGGGCGCTCGCTCGGGATCCACCTCATCATGGCCACCCAGCGGCCGGCGGGCGTCATCCGCGACAACCTGCGCGCGAACACGAACCTTCGCGTCGCCCTGCGGATGGCCGACGAGTCCGACTCGTCCGACGTCGTCGGGACCCCCGAGGCGGCCCACTTCGATCCCGGGCTCCCGGGACGCGGGCTGGCCAAGACGGGGCCCGGCAGGGTGCGCCCGTTCCAGTCGGCCTACGCAGGAGGCTGGACCTCGGACGAGGCGCAGCCGCTGCGCATCGAGGTCGCGGCGCTGCGGTTCGGCGGCGAGATCCGCTGGGACGCGCCGCAGCCCGCGGTCGTGCCCGAGGAGACGGACCTCGGCCCCAACGACCAGCAGCGCCTCGTGGCGTGCATCGGGGCGGCGAGCCGGCACGCCGAGATCCCTAGCCCGCGTCGCCCCTGGCTCGACTCGCTCGCCGGGGTCTACGACCTCGCCCGCCTGCGTCAGCGCACCGACACCGAGCTGCTGATCGGCGTCGCCGACCTGCCCGAGGTGCAGGCCCAGCGGTCGACGTACTTCCGCCCGGATACCGACGGGCACCTCGCCGTGTACGGCACGGGTGGCGCGGGCAAGAGCACCGCGCTGCGCACGCTGGGCATCGCGGCGGGGATCACCCCCCGGGGCGGAGCGGTCCAGGTCTACGGCCTCGACTTCGCGGGCGGCAGCCTGCGCATGCTCGAGTCCCTGCCGCACGTCGGGTCCGTGATCATGGGCGACGACGTCGAGCGCGTCGTCCGCCTGCTCCGCATGCTGCGCGCCGAGCTCGACCGCCGCGGCCCGCTCTTCGCCGACGCCTCCGCGTCGAGCGTCACCGAGTTCCGGGCGCTCACCGGCCGGACGGACGTGGCGCGCATCCTCGTGCTCGTCGACGGCTTCGGCGCGTTCCGCGACGACTTCGAGCAGGGTGCCGGCCGGGCCGTGTGGTTCGACGTGTTCCGTGACGTGCTCGCCGAAGGACGACAGCTCGGCATCCACGTGGCACTCACGGCAGACCGCGCGGGCGCCGTGCCGACCGCGGTCCGCTCGGCCGTGCAGCGCAACGTCGTGCTCCGCCTCTCGGACGACGGGTACGGGCTGCTCGACGTGCCCGGCGACGTGCTCACCCCGTCGTCACCGCCCGGCCGCGCGGTGGTCGACGGTGCGGAGACCCAGGTCGCGGTCATCGGCGGGACGACCTCGGCCGCCGAGCAAGCACGTTCCTGCGTGCGGCTGGGCGACTCGATGCGCAAGGCCGGTGTGCTCCAGGCGCCGAGGATCGGTGCGCTCCCGCAGGAGTACACGGCCGACGTGCTGCCGGACGACGTCGACGGGCAGCCCGTGCTGGGGATCGGCGACGAGACGCTCGACGCCCTCGGGTGGGCACCCGAGGGGACGTTCCTCGTGTCGGGGCCGGTCGGCAGCGGTCGGACGACGGCGCTCGCGGCGCTCGCGAGGTCGCTGGTCCGGGCCGCCCCGAAGACCCGGATCGTCCTCGCGGCGCATCCCGGGTCCTCGCTGGTGTCGGCGGTGCCCTGGGACCGGGTCGCGCAGAGCGTCGACGAGGTCGTGGCCCTCGCCCAGGACGTCTTCGAGGACCTGGCGGCGGGCCCCGTGGCCGTCTTCGTCGAGGGGGTCGACGAGTACCTTCAGTCACCGGCGGACGCACCGCTCGTCGCGCTCATGAAGGCGGCCCAGCGGGGCTCGTGCCTCGTGGTCGCGGAGGCCGAGTCCTCCCGGTGGGGCTCGCCGTGGCCCTTGCTCGCCGAGATGAAGAACGGGCGCCGTGGGCTGTTGCTGCAGCCCGAGTCGCTCGAGGGCGACTCGTTGCTCAAGACCTCCCTGCCGAGGGTCTCCCGTGCGGAGTTCCCTCCTGGCCGGGGCTACTACATCGCGCGCGGCAGCACCACCCGGGTACAGGTCCCGATGGGCTGACGCACGCGTGGGGAGTTCTCCCCATATCCCTGCGACCGCACCTTCGGTACGGTTGCGACGACAACGGGCCGCGAGGCCGATGATGGATCAAGAGAGCGGGAATCGACATGGCGAACGTCAACGTCACCTACAGCGAGATGCGGGACGCAGCGGGCCGTCTGGAGATCGGCAAGGGGCACCTCGACGAGATCCTCGCGGATCTGATGAAGCAGGTCACGGCCCTCGTGTCGTCCGGCTTCGTGACGGACCAGGCCTCGACGCAGTTCATGGCCTCCTACGACCAGTTCAACCTCGGCGCGAAGAACGCGGTCGAGGGACTCGTCGAGATGCACACGTTCCTCGCGCGCGCCGCGGACTCGATGGAGGAGCTCGACGCGCGTCTCGGCTCCGCGATCGCCCGGTGACGACTGCTGGACCTTCGGACGGCCGCCCCGACGTCGGGGCGGCCGTCCTGCCGTATCGGGAGTCGGGCGGCGGGTACGGCCGGGCGGCGAGGTGGGTCGCGGTGCCGACGGCCGTCGCGTTCCTCGTGGACACCGTGGTCCGTGGCTGGTGGGACGCCCTCGTGTGGCCCATGATCGGCGTGATCGTCGGCTTCTTCGTGCTGCTGACGGTCTACTCCACCCGGCGGTACCAGAAGATCGTCGTCGACCGCACGGGTCTGCGTGCGGGCAGGGACCACTTCCCCGCCGCCGCGATCGACCCGAGCGTGGTTGCGCACGTCGCCGCTCAGGGGCCGCTCCACGAGGGCGAGCGCCTGCCGGACGGCACCACGGTCGTCGGGGGCAAGCTCGTCGGCGGGGCCTACGCGCCCACCCTGGGCGCCGGGATCCTCCGGCTGCGCCTCACGGACGGAAGCTGGATCCGAGTGCAGTGCAGCAAGCCGCAGCAGGTCGCCGCAGCCCTCCAGGTCTGCCTCGCGGGTGCGGCCGGCGCGGAGGTCTGAGCGACGCAGGGCCGACTGTCAGGTGCCGGCCCCCCACCAGCAGAGCGCCGCCGCCCAGACGAGCAGCGCCTCGTCGTCCGCGGTGAGGTCTCGGACGGTGAGCATGCGCTGACGGTCCTCGGTGCGGATCGACGCGAGCTCCTCGGGGCCGCGCCAGACGCGCGCGGCGCTCTCTCGGCCGGGGTAGAGGTCGAGAAGGTCCGTGAGCACGGGGGCGGCGCGGAGCGCGCCGCGAGGCACGACCTCGCGGTGGTGGTCCTTCCGAGCGCCCGCCACGACGGCTGCGACCGGTGTCCCGTCCGCGAGCGACACCTCGCGCACGGTCCTGTCGTCGCGCCGCCGGTCGACGGGCGTGCTGCGCAGGAGCACGTGCCCGTCGGGGTCGAGCAGCTCGACGGTGTGCGGGTCGTCGCTGCTGCCGGCGTGCTGTCCGACGAGACCTTCGACAGCCAGGTCCAGGAGGCCGGAGGCGATCTCCCCCCCGCGGAGCGGAGCACGGGGAGAACGGCGGACCAGACATCCCGGGGAGCTCTCACCGACCAGGAAGACTCGCCCGGTCCATCCCCGCTGACCGACGTCCCCCCGCGCCTCTGCGACGGCAACCTCGAACGAGCGGGGGAGGAGCGCGGCGACCTCGGCCTGGCTGCGGTGCAGAGGATGCTCGGGCGCGGCGGGGACGCCGACGGCGGGCGCAGGTGGCCCGAAGAGCGCGCCCGGTGCGCGCAGCCGCCGCCCGAGACCGCGCACGCTCGCACCAGCGGTCTCGACGTTCGCGCGGGCCGACTCGACCCCGGCGAGCGCCGCGCGGCCCCGTTCGCGCAAGGCTCCCGGCACGAGCGCGTCGATCCGTGGGACCCGCCGCGCGTCAGGTCGACGAGCGGCGTCCCCAGCGCCGGTCGCAGTCTCGGCGGAGGTCTCCCGTGCGTCGCCCTGCGGCTGCGGGAGCACGCCGCCGGTCTCGTCGTGGTGGGTCACGGGAGCCAGGCTACCGTCGACGGCTGCTGTGACGGCTGCCGTGACGGTGCCGTGCGGGGAGTTGTCCCCATGGTGGGGCACGGGCAGCATCTGGCACCATGGCGTCGCGCGGTGGAGAGCCGTGCGGACGAGAGGACATGACGATGACGCTTCGCGTCGACACCGAGGCGATCGATGCGGCAGCGATCTCGCTCGGAACCACCGCGGGGACGCTGGGGGACCTGGCAGGCGACATCGCGCAGCAGGCAGGGGCGGCCTCGGCTGCGGGTGGCCAGCCGCACGTCGTCGCGGGCGCGAGCGAGTTCGGTGACTACTGGGGCGCTGGTCTCGGCGCCGTGGCGGTGGCGCTGGGTGAGCTCGCGACGCAGTTCGGCGACGCTGCCGCGGCCTACGCCGAGCAGGACCGGGTGCTGGCCGAGGGTGCGAGGGAGCTCCGATGACCTACTTCGTCGACGCACCTGCGCCGTCGGCGCCCCGGCTCGCTGCGGTCGACGGTGACCCGGAGGGGCTGCGTACCGCCGCGCGCGGACTCGACACGGTGCACGACGGACTCGGCGACTCGCTGCGGGCGCTGCGGGCCCGCGCCCGCGCGCTCGGCGACGACTGGGTCGGGGTCGCCGGCGAGGCGGCACCCGTCGCGGTGGAGGGCGTCGCCCTGCTCGTCGAGAACGTGCAGGGGGCGATGAGCACGGGAGCCGGAGCGCTGCGGACCTACGCCGACGCGCTCGAGACTGCGCGTGCGACGGTCGCCTCGGCGCAAGGGTTCGCCGACGACGCGGCCACGTCGTGCGCGTCGACGTTGCGGACGATCGACACGACCGCCAGCCCGGACATGGCCTTCTACACCGGTCAGCAGCGGCAGGCGGCGATCTGGGACGCGCAGGTGGCGTTCCAGGCGCAGAGCGCCGCCGCGGACCGGGCTCGGGAGACGCTCGAGGCCGCGGCTCTCGCGTGCCGCCGCGCGCTCGAGGACACCCGGTCGGTGCTGGTGCGGGGACACCGCGAGTCGTTCGAGGACTACGTCAACGGCATCGTCGCCAACGGTCTGGGGCGGCTGCCGGGGATGGCCGGGCACGAGGGCACCCTCGGGTCGGCCGTGTGGGCTGCGACGACGGTCGGTGGGGTCGCCTACTCGGGCTTCTACACGGCGAAGTACGGCGCGGCGCTGTGGATGCACTGGGCCAGCGGCAAGCTGCTGACCCAGAACTCCGTGTCGAGCCTGATCGTCAAGGCGCTGAGCCCGCGGCTCGATGCTCTCGGGCTCCGTCTGGGGGTTGGGGCAGGCCTCGGGGCGAACACGTTCGGCGGGCTCAACGCCTTCGGGCGGGTCATGTTCGGCACGTCCGGCGTGACGGGGTCCGCCGGCGGGCTGACTCCGTGGGCAGCGGGTCGAGCGGCCGCGGCGGCCGCCGACACCGGTGCCTTGCGCGCGGGCCTCAGTGCGGGCGCGAAGGCCTCGGGCGTCCTGCGCGGCCTGGGTGTGGTCGGCGCCGTCGGCGCGACCGGCATGAGCTTCGTGAACGTGGCCTCGCAGGGCAACCCGATCGACGCGTTCAAGGAGAACGGCATCGACTACGTCGCGGACGTCGCGGAGCTCGGTTTCAACGTGAGCCTCACGGCTGCGATGATCGCCCCCAACCCCGTGACGATCGGCGCCGCCGTCATCACGGGGGCGATCTACGGCACGACCGAGATCATCGCCCACTGGGACGAGATCGAGGACCTCGCCGCGAACGGCGCGGAGATGGTCGCCGACGGATGGAACGCCACGACCGAGGTCGTGGGCGACGCGGTGGACGCCGGCGTCGAGAAGGCAAAGGAGTTCGGCTCGTGGCTCAACCCGTTCGACTGACCGAGGGGCTGCCCGCGGCGATGGATCGTCGTCGTCGGCGCTTCCTGCTCTTCCCCGACCACCTCGCGGTCCTGGGCCAGCTGGCCCAGGAGGGCGTGGTGGAGGAGGGGCTGGAGGTCGCCGTCGACGCGTTGCGCGAGGCCGGCGTGATCGCCGCCGACGGCACGATCGACCCGGCGGCCGCGGAGCTCGCCAAGGCGCTGGGGGGCAGCTCGCTCCTCGTCGACGTCGAGACGAGCAGCGACGACGGGATCGTCTACCACGGGCTCGCGTTCGCGGCGGTCGACGGCGTCGCGGTGTGCTGGGCGCGCTCGGGCTGGCCCGGGACTGCTCAGGCCGAGTACCTGCCGGTCGACGTCGGCATGGTCGTGCCGTGGATCGCCACGACGGTCGGGCTCGGGCGGGAGGGTGTGGCCGGTGACGGCTCCCTGCCCGACGTCCTCGCCACGACGGTCGGCGCGCTGGGCACGTCCGACGGCACCGAGGCGTCCGACCAGGCAGGGGACGCCGGCAAGGTCCTCGACGCTGCCAGGGTCACGTGGCGCGTGACGGTCCACGGGCCCGGCCGGTCGACGGTCCGCGCGCTCGCGGTCGTCGACGCGGCCGAGCACGGCCTCTGGGAGCGGGTCGCGCCGGCCGAGCCGTTCGGGCTCGACGTCCCGGATCCCGCGACGCCCGTGGTCCTCGAACGGCGGAGCCCCGGCGACGTCTGGCGTGCCCTCGTGGGCCTGCTGCAGGACGTGGGCGAGGTCGCGGCGTCCTGACGGACTGCGGGGCCCGGACCGTCAGGGCGCGTGGCCGCCTAGACTGTCCGGGCCCTGTGGACCCCCGAAGAGGAGTGACCGTGCCGTCGACCCTGCAGTTCCCGAGCGAGCAGTTCCCTGCCTATCCCGGGGTGAGCCTCGACCAGCCGGACGGCTGGCAGCCGCTCCCCGAGGTGGGCCTCCCGCTCGCGCTCGCGAAGGACGCCGACGGCGGGGAGTTCCGCGCGAACGTCATCACGGTCCTCAACCGGGTCCGGGCCGAGCACACGCTCGAGCAGGCGACCGGCGAGGTCGTCGCGCGGCTGACCGCGCTGCCCCAGTACAAGGAGCTCGGCCGGTCGGAGATCGAGGTCCAGGGGCACGCCGGGTTCCGGATCGAGGGGATCTTCGCCGAGCCGACCCTCGGAGCGCTCGTCCAGGCGGTGCGGATCGTGCTCGTCGACCGCGGACCGGTCAAGGACCTGGTCCAGGTGACCGGGTCGTGCACGGGGGCGCAGATGCCGGGCACGCTGCCGGAGATCCGCGCGATCCAGGACAGCCTGCGCATCGCCCTGTGAACCGGGCAGTGGCGGCGGACGCCGTGCCGCTCGACGACGTGGTGGCAGCGCTGCTGGGTCTCGAGTCCGACGACCTGCCGTACTCGGCATCCGTCGAGGAGTGGAAGCACGGCGCCCAGGTCACGCTGACCTGGACGGGCTGGGAGGACCGGTGGCGATCGCTGCTCGGGGCAGGGCAGACAGCCAGGTCGTACCGGCTCGTGGTGCGGCTCGATGCTCGACGCGCGGTCTATCGGTTCACGGAGATCAGCGGGAGGTCCCGCAGGAGCGTGGCCGCCTCGCCGGCCGGTGTCCACGCCGAGACGCGCTGGGACGGACACCGCGGCAAGACCTTCGGTGCGCGGTCCGGGAGCGTCGTGGTCGCGCAGCGGGTGACCTCGTCGGGGGACCGGACCTACGAGGTCACGCACGTCGCTGCCGTGTCGGCGAGCCCGTCGACCATCAAGGTCCCTGTCTTCTCGACGCTCCGGGCTCTCGGGTGGCGGCCTCGCGTCGACAACCGCTTCGTGCGACTCTTCGAGCGCTGAGGCTCGTCACCGGGTCACGCCGCCCGTCCACGTAACATTCGGCCGGATCATGAGACGGCATTCCACCAGGCGAGATTCGCTGTCAGTGTGAAGGTTCACCTCAGTCGTACAATCGAGTGGTTCTCCCGTTGGCGGCCGCGGACTCACCCGGACAGCCCGCGTGACCGGTCCGCCCACGTCCTGCGGGCCGACCTCCCCTCCTCGACCGGAAGGCGTTCTTTCCTGTGAGCAGCTCTCGTCCGTTGCGTGTCGCCGTTGTTGGCGCTGGTCCTGCTGGTATCTATGC